>NZ_CP143258.1:1294285-1617857 GCF_036320655.1 Porphyromonas pogonae | reverse complement strand
TCCACTCGTGTTCGTCGAAGTAGGTGCGGATATTCTCTTCTGTGAGGCTGCGCATATCCGAAAACGATAACCCGGTGAAGGCGCAGAACAGGTAGAGGTCACGGTACAGTTCTTGTTTGGCGTTTTTCAGTTTCCCGTCCATCAGCAGGCGTATTTCCTCTTTGGTCAGGAAACTGCGTGTCGTTTCCTCCTTCTTGATTTCATACTCGCGGAACGGGTCGCGTGTCAGCCACTCGTTGTTGATGGCGATGAAAACCATCGTCCGTAGCGGGCAGACATACAGCCACACGGTATTGGTGCAGCAGTGCTTGTCCGTGCGCAGGAACATCTCGAAATCGGAGATGAAAGCCGGGGTAAGCTCTTTCAGGGCGATGTCCTTCACATGGTAGCGGATGTCGAGGAACTCTTGCAGGTGCTTGTAAACGGTGCGGTACTTCAACAGCGTGCCTTTGGCTTTCATGCCTGCCTCCACCTGTTTCTCGTAGTCCTCGTTGTGCTGGCGGAACACCTGCATAAGTGTATGATGGCGGTGTTCCAGTCCAAGAAATGCGTTCTTGACTTTCTCCGCTGTGACGAAATTATCACGCTCCATGATTTCCTGATAGTGCCTGTTGATGCGTACCCGCATCTTGTCAAGCATACGGTTCGTTTCGAGTGCCGCCGTGCTTCTGCCCGTGACACGTCCACCTTTGGTGTCCCACAATTTCGGATCGACAGTCAGCTTGCAGCTGAACTGCGTTTGGCTGCCGTCAACTGTGATGCGTCCCATGACGGGAACTGTCCCGTCCTTTTTCACTACCTGACGCTTGAGGTAGTAGATTACTGAAAATGTACTCTTCATTGTCCTTAATTTTTTGGTTTCAAAATTAGTTGGTGAAGAGTCCGGTGTCGGTACGCAAAACGGAGAGGAACGGCGCAATCTTTTTCCGTAACCGGATTTTTCGCGTGAGTTGTCGGTAACTCACTATTCCTTAGTGTCTTGTTTCGCCCTCCGTGCCCGTTTGTCGCATTTTCGGGCATGGTTACGAACAAGTAACGTTGCGGCGTCAGGATTTGGCTTCGGCAGGGATTGTAATGGCTTCACGAATTATCGCCACTTCAACTAAAACCCTTGTAACTCAATTCTATCACTATATCTTTCCGCATTTCACTTTTTTGTAGTAACTTTGTTATGACAGGACAATATTACTTCATAAAAAATCTATACAAATGCAAATAGGAGATAAAGCGCCTGACTTATTGGGTAAAGATCAGGATGGCAAAGAAATAAGACTATCAGATTATCCGGGTAAAAAAATAGCCTTATATTTTTATCCGAAAGACAATACATCCGGTTGTACCGCAGAAGCCTGTAGTTTACGCGATGGAATAGGAGCCCTCTCAGCTCAAGGCTATCAGATAATAGGAGTGAGTAAAGACTCGGCCAAGAGTCATAAAGGATTCATCGAGAAACACAGTCTACCATTCCCTCTCATTGCAGATACGGAAACCTCGCTTCAACAAGCTTTTGGTGTATGGGTAGAGAAAAGCATGTACGGCCGCAAGTATATGGGTACAGAGCGTACTACATTCATCATCAATGAATCGGGCACAATTGAGCGTATATTTAGAGGAAAGGAAGTCAAAACCAAAGATCACGCAGATCAAATACTCTCAGATAAATAAAGAATATTTTAATATATCATACTACTAATATGTTTGAAGAAACTATTGAGTCGGCTAATACTCATAAAAAACAACCTGATGAGAACAAGCTGAAGGCACTCAAGATGGCCATGGAAAAAATAGAGAAAGTACATGGGAAAGGAGCTATTATGAATATGGGAGCCAACCAAGTAGAATCGGTAAGTGTAATATCTACGGGCTCTATAGGTTTGGACTTAGCCTTGGGAGTAGGAGGATATCCTCGTGGCCGTATTATTGAGATATACGGTCCGGAATCTTCGGGAAAAACCACACTGGCTATTCATGCTATTGCAGAAGCTCAAAAGGCGGGTGGTCTAGCAGCTATTATTGATGCAGAACATGCTTTCGATCCGGGATATGCTGAGAAGCTTGGAGTTGATGTAAGCAGCCTATGGATATCACAGCCGGATAATGGTGAGCAGGCTTTGGAAATAGCCGAGCAACTTATCCGATCATCAGCGGTAGATATCATTGTAATAGACTCTGTGGCAGCCCTTACTCCAAAGGCTGAAATAGAAGGGGATATGGGAGATAGCCGTGTAGGTCTCCATGCTCGACTCATGTCCCAAGCTCTTCGAAAAATCACAGGTGCTGTAAGCAAATCAAATACAACCTGCATCTTTATCAATCAGCTTAGAGAGAAGATTGGTGTAATGTTTGGTAATCCCGAAACTACTACCGGAGGTAACGCCTTGAAGTTCTATGCTTCTGTAAGACTTGATATACGTAAGAGTACACCAATAAAAGATGGAGATGAGATTTTGGGTAACCTTACACGTGTCAAGGTGGTAAAGAACAAAGTGGCTCCACCATTCAGAAAAGCAGATTTTGATATCGTATATGGAGAAGGTATATCCAAGACAGGTGAGATCATAGACTTAGGTACGGATCTCAATATCATCAAAAAAAGCGGATCTTGGTTTAGCTATGGCGATACTAAACTGGGACAAGGCCGTGAAGCTGCAAAATCAACAGTAAAAGATAATCCTGAATTGATGGAGGAATTGATAGATAAGATCACACAAGCCATCAAAACAGAGCATAAATAGATCATTAATTCACAATAAGCCGCCAATGCCCTAATTTCATTAGGATTTTGGCGGTTTATATGCTTCATAAAAACCCAATAGCCGTGTCAAAAATAATCATTATATCTGCTCCTTCAGGTACAGGGAAAAGCACTATTATTCATTACCTCATGTCCAATGTACCAGAGCTCAATCTTTGCTTTTCTATTTCTGCAACAAGTAGACCTCCGCGAGGAGCTGAGCAAGAGGGAGTGGAATATTATTTTCTCACAGAAGAAGCCTTTCGTAAAGGTATAGCTCAGGAAGACTTTATCGAATATGAAGAGGTCTATCCCGGTAAGTTTTATGGAACACTAAAATCAGAAATTACAAGAATACACGCTCTTGATAAAAATGTAATTTTAGATATTGATGTTTTAGGGGCGCTTAACATTAAAAAAATGTATGGTCCCAGTGCCCTTACCATTTTTGTAAAACCACCTTCACTCGATGCATTACGTAAAAGACTCGAATACCGTAATACCGATACCTCCAAAGTTATTGAGGAAAGAATCAGAAAAGCTGAGTTTGAAATAAACCATTCAAAAGACTTTGATGCCTGCTTTATAAACGATGACTTAAGTAAATGTTGTAAAGAGATTGAAGTATATCTTAGACAACAACTAAAATAAGAAACACTTACTTAACTGTATTTCCAATATTTTTTGCGATATTTGTAATGCTTAAAAAGAACTTTTAAAAACATATAGATAAGCATTAAATATTTATGGTAAAAAGTCCATTGCAAGAGGCCAGGAGCAAATATGCTCCTAAGTTGCCTAAAGCACTTCAGGGTGCAGTAGAACCCGTGATGGGAGAGAATACGATGAGTGTAAGTGATCAGGAAGATATCAAACGTTTATTTCCTAACACTTATGGTTTACCTAAACTGACATTCAAAGCTTCGGACAAAAAGCAACACAACACTCCCATTCATGGTGGAGTAATCTTATCCGGAGGTCAAGCTCCCGGTGGGCACAATGTCATTGCCGGTATCTTTGACGGTCTGAAAGCTATCAATCCTGACAGTAAGCTATATGGATTTTTGATGGGCCCCGATGGTTTGGTTCAACATAAATATATAGAGCTCACAGCTGATATTATTGATGAATACCGTAATACGGGAGGGTTTGATATTATAGGTTCGGGACGTACAAAACTTGAAGAAACAGAACAATTCGACAAAGGTCTTGAGATACTCAAACAACTCAACATCTCTGTTTTGGTTATCATAGGTGGTGATGATTCGAACACCAACGCTGCCGTATTGGCCGAATACTACAAGTCTATCAATGCACCGGTTCAGGTATTGGGTTGCCCAAAGACTATTGACGGAGACCTAAAGAATGATCAAATCGAAACATCATTCGGCTTTGATACAGCTACCAAAGTTTACAGTGAAGTGATAGGTAATATACAGCGTGACTGTAACTCAGCACGCAAGTACTGGCACTTTATCAAGCTAATGGGTCGCTCAGCATCGCACATAGCTCTTGAGTGTGCTTTACAAGTCCAACCCAACGTGACTATCATCTCTGAAGAGGTAGAAGCTAACAACATGTCCTTGGACGATGTGGTTACTTATATTGCAGAAATCGTAGCGCAAAGAGCCTCTAAAGGCGAGAACTTCGGTACGGTTTTGATTCCTGAGGGGCTAATTGAGTTTATCCCTGCTATGAAACATCTTATTGCAGAACTCAATGACTTGATGGCATCACACGAGGCCGAATTCAAACTTATCGGAGCCAAGAAACAGAGAGAATATGTAATAAGAAAACTTTCTGCCAAGAATTCGGCTATCTACTCAAGCTTACCAACATTGGTTGCACGTCAGCTGACTTTGGATCGTGATCCTCATGGTAATGTACAGGTATCTCTTATTGAAACAGAAAAGCTCCTTGCCGAGATGGTAAAAGCTAGGCTTGATAAGTGGCATGAAGAAGGTAAATACAATGGAAAATTCTCCACAATCACACACTTCTTCGGATATGAAGGCCGTTGTGCTATGCCATCAAACTTCGATTCAGACTATTGCTATGCTTTGGGGCGTAATGCTGCATGTTTGGCAGCAGCGGGAGTTACAGGTTATATGAGTTCTATCATGAATACCACAGCTCCTTCTGAAGAGTGGATTGCAGGAGGTATCCCTACCACAATGATGATGAATATGGAGCGTCGTCATGGTGAATTGAAGCCTGTTATTCAAAAAGCACTTGTGGATCTGAATGGAAATCCGTTCAAGTATTTTGTTGCAAATAGAGATACTTGGGCACAAGATGTATGTTACATCTACCCTGGTCCTATACAATATTTTGGAGGTCCTGAGCTTTGCGATAAACCATCCAAGACACTAGAACTCGAGCAAAGCAAGCTATAGTTTATAATAAAATAGCTTTCACATCATATCTATTCGCTTTACGGCTTTTTGGAGCTGTAAAGCGAATTTCTTATTAATATTCTTACTAAATTTACAGTACATAAATATATCACGACATGAACAGGAACAAATCCTTAGAGTTTTTTCATAATGAAAGTAACCACTGGAACTGTGCTCAGGCCATACAAAAGTCTTTTCAAGATATTACTAAACTTTCTGACGAGACTATAGAATTAGAATATCGTCCTAAAGGAGGCGGACGTGCCGAAAATGGAATATGCGGAGCTTTATACGCGGCCAAACAAATTATAAATGACTCGGCTAAAGCACAAGAAATAGAGGAGGAATTCCGTAAAAGATTAGGGGGAGTGACATGCAAGGACCTTAAACAAAATCTCAAAGTACCGTGCACACAGTCTGTCGCTATAGCAGAAGAAATACTGGCAGATAAGCTAAAATAGATAGTAAGAAATAAAAGGCAGAGACGACAGGGTTTAAGGAAGATTTATCTTCTCCAGAATGAAGTGGACAATATACTCATCACTGTAAACACTTCTAATCTCCCTGCAAGCATGAGGAAGCTCAATACCCATTTTGATAATACTCCTGCCGATGCCATATTAGCCATATAAGCCCCCACTCCGGGGCCGGAGTTACTGATACATGCAGCTGCAGCACCAATACTGTCAGCAAACAGAGAACCATCAAACATCATGATCATAGCTCCGGTAATCATCAATGAAATATACAAGAATATAAAAGCTATTACTTGATGTACCACGCTGTTTTGGATTTGATGTCCATTGAGCTTCACCAATACTACCAGATTGGGGTGTGTACGTTTCTTAAATTCATTACCCAGATTTCTGATCAGAATAAGAAAACGTCCGGTCTTTATGCCGCCACAGGTAGAACCTGCACAGCCATTGATAGACATCATTACTATAGCCATCATCCAAAAGAAAGGTTGCCACAGGTTTATATCTGCAGTAGTATATCCCGTACTCGATGCAAAGGTCATAACTTGAAAAAGCGCATGTCTAAATTTACTCTCAAAAGTATCATACATATTCAAGCGACATAGCCATAAAGTACATATTACAATACATATTGTCACAAAAATACCATATGTCCTAAATTCTTCATCTTTAAATAACTTAGATGGCTTTCCTGTAAAAGAGAAATAAAGAAGCGTAATATTCAAGGCACTGATAAACATAAAAGCAGACAGCACATACTCCGTGTAAGGAGAGTTAAAATCCGCGATACTATTATCTTTTGTGGAGTACCCCCCGGAAGCTACACAGGTAAATGCATGACACACGGATTCAAAGAGGTTCATGGGACCTATCAGAAGTAATACGATCAAGACTAAAGTAATGGCAATGTATACCCCCCATAGCCGTTTGGCTACCTCAGTAATACGGGGTAAGAATCTGTCGTGAGTTATTCCTGTAGATTCTGAGTTAAATAAGTGGCTGGCTTGTCCACCATTGAAAAGAGGTAGTAGAGCTACAGTAAACACAACGATCCCTACACCTCCTTGCCATTGTATTATGCTACGCCAAAACAAAAGAGCTTTTGGGAAAAAGGATACTTGAGGAAACATAGTAGCTCCTGTAGTTGTAAACCCGGACATCGTCTCAAAAAAAGCATCTGTGACATTATCGGTCACGCCCGAAAGCAGAAAAGGAATCATCCCAAAGAGAGATAGTGTTATCCATGTAAGGGTCACTGTAAGCATGCCTTCGCGAGTACTCACATTAGACTCATCGGTCTTCTTACCCATAAGAATAAAGAGACCTCCTGCTATAACCATACACATGGCCGTGGAAAAATAAGGCATCACGTCTTCTCTATATATCAATGCTACAGCAACGGTAAGAAGGACAAAGACGCTTTCAATCAAACACATTATTCCCAAAATCTTGAAAATAAATCTGCCATTAATCTTCCACATAAACCAGAGATAATAAATATTAGCTAAAAAAATCTTTTAATTTGCTCATCGATATATCATGGCAAAATACAACCACATGATCATAAGGCTCAATTTGTGTATCCCCATTGATCATCATAGGCACGCCATTCCTCACCAGTCCCCCAAATGTTATATTAGGACTGAGTTTATAGTCTTTTATAGGCTTTTGGGTTATTTTTGAGTTCCTTTTTGCAATAAGCTCAGCAACATCAGCATTGGCTACAGTAAGGCATTTTACAGAGCTGGTATCCACACCAAGCAGTAAACGATATATGTGTCCGGCAGCCATCAATTTTTTATTGATAAGGGTGCCTATGTCCAGGCGGTATGCCAAAGGGATATAATCTATATTTTCTTCTTTGGCTATAGTCTTAAAGACACCGTATCTTTTGGCCGCAAGGCAAGCCAAAACATTCGTCTCAGAGTTTTCCGATAAGGCTATAAACACCTGAGCTTCTTCCAATCCTACCTCCTTCAAGATCAACGGATCACGTCCATCTCCGTGATAAATTTCCACATTCGACGGCACTACAGAGCTTAGATTTAAACATTTCTGCTTATTCTGTTCTATCAGGCAGACCTTGATATGGGAAGGCAGATGCATAATGGTTCTGAGTGCGATGCGACTAGCTCCCATAATCACTACCTTTTTTACAGCAGGATTCCTTTTGCCTGCCATTCTTCTTACATCTTCAATACTATCCGGTGAACATGTAAAAAAGACAATATCATTATGAAGCACCTGACTGTAACCTGATGGAATAATAGTCTCAAAATCCCTCTTTATAGCCACAATGTGAAACATCTTATTATTGTCTTTATGAAGCTCGTGCAGATATTTTCCAACCAACGGAGCTCCCTCACGGACTTTGACTCCTATTAAGACAATAGAGCCGTTGAATAATTCGATATATTGCCTTGCCCATGGATTACCGATGGTGGATACAATCTCAATTGCAGCCAATTCCTCAGGATAGATCATTGAATCTACTCCCATTTCCTCGAAAAAGTCATGATTATCACCTTGAAGATATTCATGATTATTGATTCTGGCTATGGTTCTTTGGGCTCCGAGTTTTGATGCCAACATACAAGCAGTAATGTTAGTAGACTCTTCCGGAGTAACACTTATAAAAAGATCAGCCTTATTGATCCCTGCTTCCTGAAGATCTATCAAGGACGTAGGGTTACCTACTTGAGTCATTAGTTCCAGTCTCCGACTTGCAAAAGCAAGTCTGTCCGGATCAGAGTCTATAAGTATAATATCCTGATCCTCGTGTGATAGCATTTTTGCCAAGTGCGTTCCCACTTCACCGGCTCCGGCAATAACGATTCGCATTTCTTGTTTTGTTTGAGAGTTTTATCCGCGGCACATATTGTTATAACTGATTATAAAGCTCAATGGCCACCTCATATATAGACCGGGCATCCATCTTACAATATTCATATTGTTCCCGAGGAGTACCGTGAGCAATAAATTCATCCGGAACCCCTATCCTTCTCATCTTAATATTAAGATCATTGTCAAGCATAAATTCGCCTACAGCAGATCCCATACCGCCTTTTAGACATCCGTCTTCCACTGTAATCACAGCTTGATACTGCGATGACACTTGTCTCAGGAGCTCTTCATCAAGAGGTTTTACAAATATCATATCATAGTGTCCCGGAGTATAACCTGCTTCATACAGTAACTCACAAGCTTTTACTACCTCATTTCCGATGTGTCCTATACTCAAAAAAGCAATTTTGTTACCATCTCTGATTACACATCCTTTACCTATAGGAAGAGCCCGAGGAGGTTGCTTCCAATCAACAATCACACCTCTACCTCGCGGATACCTTATAGCCATAGGCCCCTCTTGGAATTGATATGCCGTGAGCATAAGATTGCGGAGTTCCACCTCATTCATGGGTGCACATACAACCATGTTGGGTATCGACCTCAAATATGCAATATCAAATACCCCTTGATGAGTAGCACCATCCTCACCTACAAGCCCTCCTCTATCCAAACAGAATATCACATGTTCTTTCAACAAAGCTACATCATGAATCAGCTGATCATATGCTCTCTGCATGAAAGAAGAATATATGTTGCAAAAAGGAATCATGCCCTCTTTGGCGAGACCTGCGGAAAAAGTCACAGCATGAGCTTCGGCAATTCCTACATCATAAGTTCTATCTGGGAATTCCCGCATCATAAAAGTCATGGAGCATCCTGTAGGCATAGCAGGTGTTACACCCACAATACGTTCATCCTCACGAGCAAATTCGACTAAAGTCTGTCCAAAGACATCTTGATACCGAGGAGGCAGAGGCTCGGTCTCTTTTTGTGGGGCACGTTCTCCTGTAGAGACATTGAACAATCCCGGAGCATGCCATACTGTGGCTTGCTTTTCTGCAGGAGCATATCCCTTACCTTTTATTGTACTTACATGTAATATTTTGGGTCCCTTCATCGACTTTATATCAGTAAGGACCTGCACCAGACGATGTACGTTATGTCCATCAATAGGGCCAAAATAACGAATACAAAACCCATCGAAAAATGAACTCTGCTTTGAAAGAAGCGCCTTGAAACTGTTATTAAACCGTTGAACGCTTTTCCTCTTGGATTCATCAATCAATTTGAGCTTTTTCAGACCTTTATATACATCATATCGAACAGTGTTGTAGGTTTTACTTGTGATAAGGTCTACCATATAATGATTGAGACCTCCTACGTTCCTGTCAATAGACATATTATTGTCATTGAGCACAATGATAAGATTGTTGGGAAATGAAGATGCATTATTTAACCCTTCGAAAGCCAGTCCCCCTGTCATAGAACCATCTCCTATCACAGCTACAACCATGCGATCCTCATTCTTTTTTGCGGCAGCTACAGCCATCCCCAAAGCAGCAGAGATTGAGTTTGACGCATGTCCTGCTGCAAATGTATCATATTCGCTTTCCGAAGGAGACGGAAAGCCTGATATCCCCCCCCATTGCCTCAAGGTATTGAAGGAGTCTCGCCTTCCTGTCAGTATCTTATGACTATAAGCCTGATGGCCTACATCCCACACAATACGGTCATAGGGCGTATTGAAAACATAATGCAAAGCCACCGTAAGCTCAATGGCACCAAGGCTTGACCCTAAATGTCCGGGATGCTCCGATAATACTTTGAGTATAAATGACCTCAACTCATCACAAACGATGCTCAGTTGCTCTTCCGGTAGTTTCCTGAGGTCAGAAGGGTTATTTATATCGGACAATAATTTATATGCAGTAGTTTTCTGTGAGATTTCCATTTCAATATATATCTGATTCCCGTTTTTGAATAAAAGAAACCGTATCGTATGTGATATCTATTCTATTTTTCAGCGAACATTTCCATGAGTTCTTGCTCTGTGATGGTCTTTTGCTCACCGGTGATCATATTTTTAAGATTAATTACTTGATGTTTAATTTCTTCTTCGCCTACAAGAGCAACAAAAGGTATCTGCATATTGTTTGCATAGCTCATTTGCTTCTTCATTTTCGCTGATTCGGGGTAAAACTCCACACGTATCCCTTTACCTCTCAACCGAGCTACTACACTCACCAGATATTCTTCCTCCGTTTTCCCGAAATTTACAAAAAGAATTTGAGTCGAGACAATTGCTTCTTGAGGGAACAAGTCCAATTCATTCATCACATCATAAATCCTATCTGCTCCGAAGGAGATCCCTACACCAGATAGTCCCGGCAAACCAAATATACCGGTAAGATTGTCGTATCTACCGCCTCCGGTAATACTACCCATCTGTACATCCGTGGCTTTTACCTCCAAAATAGCTCCCGTATAATAGGATAACCCTCGTGCTAAACTCAGATCAATCTCCAGCTCAGAGCGCATGGGTAGCTTTTGGATATAATTAAGGATGTAGCGTAGTTCTTCGATACCTTTGAGTCCTATCTCAGAAGTTTGTATCAGCTCTTCCAGTTGTTCCAGTTTCTCATTATTGTCACCACTTAGACTGATCAAAGGCTGCAATTTATCCACCGTGTCTTGAGCAAAACCTTTATCAATAAGTTCTTGACTCACCTTCTCAAGACCAATCTTATCGAGTTTATCTATTGCTACAGTGATATCTACAATTCTATCGGCCTCACCTACTACTTCTGCTATACCGGTGAGTATTTTTCTATTATTGAGTAGTATTTTAGTCGAAATATTTAATCTGGAAAATACTTCATTGATAATTTGGATAAGCTCTACCTCATTCATCAAGGAGTCCGATCCTATGACATCTGCATCGCACTGGTAAAACTCTCTATATCTCCCCTTCTGTGGTCGATCAGCACGCCATACCGGCTGTATCTGGAAACGTCTGAAAGGAAAAGATATTTCCTCCCGGTGCATCACCACATAACGAGCAAAAGGAACAGTGAGGTCGTACCTCAATCCCTTTTCACAAGCCTTGGATGCAAAGCGCAAGGAGTTCTTCTCACAGAGCTCTTCTGTGGAGAAGTCTTTGAGTACATCTCCCGAATTGAGCACCTTAAATAACAGCCTATCTCCCTCTTCTCCGTATTTGCCCATCAAAGTGGACAAGTTTTCCATTGTGGGTGTTTCTATCTGATTGTAACCATAGAGGGCATATACTTCTTTTATGGTGTTGAATATATAATTTCTCCGAGCCATTTCTTTTGCTCCGAAGTCCCTCATCCCTTTGGGTATTGATGGCTTTTGCATATATCTTTTTATTTTTCTTAGTTTCTTTTACGTTCTAATTCGTAATAAGTACTTGCCTCATCGTTTTTATCATCGGCCGGTATATATTGTTGCTCCAGCACTTCCCATTCATTCCTATCAAACTCAGGAAAGAATGTATCAGCTTCAGGGTAAGATTTGTGCACTACCGTCAAATACATCTTGTCAGCCTGAGGGAGCATAGAGTGATATATCTTGCCACCGCCTATCACAAATACTTCATCATCGTTACGAGTAAGAAGATATTTTTTCAATTCTTCTTCGTTTTTGAAACATTGAGCATCCGGCAAGCTATCCAAAGATGACGACAACACAAGATTCTCTCTATTGGGTAAAGCTCCGTTGGGCAAAGAATAATAAGTATTCTTACCCATAATAATAATATGTGAGGAAGTTATAGACTTGAACCGCTTAAGGTCATTGGACAAATGCCATGGCATCTTATTGTTTATACCTATGGCATTATTCTCAGCCACTGCTACAATAATTGAAATCTTCATGATTACATCATTTGCTTAAATTGATACTGCACCGGGTATGTGCGGATGAGGGTCGTACCCTTCCAACTCAAAGTCTTCGTATTTGAAATCAAATATATTCTTTACTGTAGGATTTATAGTCATCACAGGCAACTCACGTGGTGTACGTGACAATTGTAACTTTACTTGCTCCAAATGATTGAGATAGATATGTGCATCGCCCAAAGTATGCACAAACTCACCGACCTTAAGCTCGGTAACTTGTGCTATCATCATGAGCAACAACGCATAAGATGCGATGTTGAAAGGAACCCCCAAAAATACGTCTGCACTTCTTTGATACAGTTGCAGGCTGAGCTTCCCCTCATTGACATAAAATTGCAGGAAACAGTGACAAGGAGCCAAATGCATCTCAGGCAATTGGGCCACATTCCATGCGCTCACGATGATGCGCCTGCTATCCGGCTCATGTTTTATTTGCTCTATAATCTGGCTAATCTGATCAATATAGCCTCCGTTGTAATCAGGCCAAGATCGCCATTGGTATCCGTATATAGGCCCCAAATCACCTTGATCGTCAGCCCATTCATTCCAGATACGTATACCATGATCCTGCAAGTACTTTACATTCGTATCGCCTCTAAGAAACCATAGAAGCTCATAGATAATGCTTTTCAAATGTAATTTCTTGGTCGTCAATAACGGGAATCCATCCTCCAGATTAAATCTCATCTGGTAGCCAAATACACTTTTAGTGCCAGTACCGGTGCGGTCGGACTTCACACTGCCATTATCCTGAATGTGTCGAAGAAGATCTAAATACTGATTCATGGATGCAAATTTAGTTATTAATCCCTCATAAGAAAACAACCCAGACTCTAAATATAGAGACCTTTGAAAAATGTAAAGGGTAAAAAAGGATGGGTAGACTGGGGTGAAAACTGATCGAAATCCCGGAAATATTTATCGGAACATGCCCCCCTTCCCCCTTCGGAGCTCCAAAGAGGGGCTCCGAAGAGGGCTTTCTCACACTATCCGACACAATGGGACACAATTATCCCCGGAGTCCGATAAAGGTTAAAGGCGATGCTTTCGATAACGTTCTGAGTGTGTGCTTTTGCTAACCCTCGGTAACGACATCGCCCTCCATGGAACCACCTACAGATGCTTCCAAAGGTACGCTCGATAGTGCTTCGTATAGGGCTTATAGATTTATTAAAGGCTTTCTGCATATCCGTTAACGGTCTATTTCGATGAGACTTGTGCATTATCCCATCTCGTAATCCATGACTTTGTAAGTATGCTCTATTCTCCCGCGAGGCGTAGCCTTTGTCCGCAAGAACAGGTGTCTCTTTGGGAATTTCCTCTCCTTCCAATAGTGGGATGAACTCCTTCGTATCACTACGATTGGCAGGAGTGGTAATCACCTTTTGAACTATCCCTTGAACATTCGTCATCACATGTTTCTTGTATCCATACCGGTATCCATGCTTGTACACCCATCTGCCTTCTTCATCGGTTCCTTTGCGCTGACGAACCACGGTTTTCTGATAATCCGCCTCCGCCTTCTTAGCTTCCTCGCTACGTGTATCTTCACGATCCTCGGCCACCTCAATCGTGATACAGCCATTAGGCTTGTGGGGGGTATCTACAATACTTGCATCCACTAATACGCCTTCTCTTACTGAAATATGATGCTTGGATAATTGCTTGTTAAACATCTTTAAGAGTGGATCCATTAGATTAAGCTCTGTCAAGGAGGTACGAAACCGACTCACCGTGCTGTGATCCGGTGAAACCTCTTCCAGCTTCAATCCTAAAAAGCGAGAAAAAGAAATGGAATCATTTACACGCTCCTCCAAGGCAACGTCGCTGAGATTGTACCACGTTTCCAAAAGCAACATCTTAAAAAGAAGTATCACGTCATAGGCAGGTGCCCCAACTGCATTCTGTCTCTTCGTATATTTCTTATTGATCAACGTACGGATGGGGCGCCAATCAATCAATTGGTCAATTTGATTCAAAAATTCATTTTGAACCTTACGATATCGTCTCTGATAAAGAATGTCTCCAAAGGTTACATCCTCTTCTTGTGTGTTTTTTTGCTTGTTTGCCATAATAAACTACTGAATTTTATACTACAATATACTAAATATATGGCTAACATACAAGCTTTTACGATACTATTTTTCGCCAAATTACCATGCAAAGGTCTCATATAATAAATCAATTGCATAAAAGGTACATATAGGCCTGTTATACCTCTTTTCAATGATTAGGGTGCCCCAATCGGATATTATTTCTAATAGTTCCTTGCACAACTTCATAATTAGATTGACCACTACATTGCACGAGCTTTACATTGAGGTGGTAAGATGAAAATTGACCAAGCAATAAACACAAATATCAAAACTCACATATAAACATATAATATACAAACAATAACACACCCAGAAAGGAAAAATAAAATCATTATGGTCAAATTAAGACACAAATAGCAACTATTTGAAATTAATTATTACTATATTTGTCATTCATTAGTAATTTATTTTTTATGTCAAAATTGTATATTCCGGAAGGATATTCACCTCTCCTAAACCTCAAACAAACCGAACTCGGTATTAAAAGTATAAAGGATTTTTTTCAGGCCAACCTTTCTTCAGAGCTAAGACTACGACGAGTTACGGCTCCACTTTTTGTAGAAAAAGGCATTGGTCTCAATGACGATCTCAATGGTATAGAAAGACCCGTAACATTTCCTATCAAAGACATGAATGAGCAGTGTGCTGAGATTGTACACTCCCTAGCCAAGTGGAAACGACTCATGCTCGCTGAATATGATATTAAAGAAGGATATGGCATCTATACGGATATGAATGCCATCAGAGCGGACGAAGAACTTGACAATCTCCATTCTCTATATGTAGATCAATGGGATTGGGAAATGGTAATCACACCTGAACAGCGATCTCTGGCATTTCTCAAAGATATTGTTGAGCGAATCTATGGAGCCATGTTACGAACCGAATTTATGGTTTACGAACTTTTCCCCAGTATTGAGCCTTGCTTGCCTCGGAGCATCAAATTTATTCATAGCGAGGAACTTCTCATGCAGTACCCCGAATTATCAGCTAAAGAACGCGAAGATGCTATATGTGAAAAATACGGAGCTGTTTTTATCATAGGCATAGGAGCCTCTCTTTCCAATGGTGAACCTCATGACGGCAGATCACCTGACTATGATGACTGGTGTTCTGTCAACGAAGACGGTTATGTAGGGCTCAACGGAGATCTTCTCATCTGGAATCCGATCCTTTCCAAAGGCATGGAACTTTCCTCGATGGGAATTAGAGTGAATCCCATGACCCTAAAGCAACAACTTAGCATTAGAGGACAAGAAGAAAAATTGAATCTTTATTTTCATCAAAGACTTGCCAATGAAGAGCTCCCCCTTTCTATCGGTGGTGGTATAGGTCAGTCACGCCTGTGCATGTATTATCTTCGTAAAGCTCATATTGGAGAGATACAGTCGAGCATATGGCCACAGGATATGCGCTCCCAAGCAATGAGCCACCGTATCCATCTTATTTAAGATTTACGTTTGCCTATTAATTATATATTTTCAGTGGAGCGGGTGTTTCAAAATTTCTATTTTGTCGCACCCGCTTTTTATTTTACATATAAAGATGTTTGCTCATCATACCCATCTACACTTTGAATAAGGTATTACTAAGGACACAACAGGAAGTCACTTTTGGAGACCGTTGCACAGCAGGCCAATTGCTTCGTTGCTTGCGAGATTCGCGCTTGGTCATTTACCTGAAGTAAACTCCCTGTGCACTCACTCTTAGCGCCTTGCACTTTACCTTCTCTACCCGGTCAAAATGTCAAAATACACCTCCCCCTATTGCTCCCAAAGAATCTGCATAATCATTTGATTATAGCCATTGTAAGTAAATTAAATAAATAGGTATTTTCAATAAAATCAATGGTGGCTTAGTTACAATGTATAGCTTATTTGCACAAAGTCTAAATAAGAAAAGGCTTTTTTAGGTTAATGACCCACTGAAAAAGATAGCTAAATAAAGGCAATCGTCATATTTCATTCTTAAAATGAAAAACTGAATTATATATTCTGGTTAAATAATATTTTTCACAGAAAAGCATAGATCTAAGAAACATGAGGGCACTAACAGTAATTTTATTATGATGAGTCAATCATCCGTGTATGATAAGTCTGTCGTCCGTATACATAAATCTATCGTCCGTATAGGATAGAGTTATCGATCGTATAGGATGAGTCTGATGACCTATTATGAAAGATCGGACAAAGATAAGTGAAGTTGGAAGGATAAAGTACATTATTTGCTGTGAAAGAGGACAGCAAAAAAACTGTATAAGATTATGATAATCATAATGATTTCTACAATGTTTAAGAGATCAAGGTCTGGAAACGATGAACTGCAATACATCACACTTATTCAAGGATGGGCACCCATACTCTTCATTTATCCGCAAGGTATTATTTGTCATAGTGTTCATAATTGCTACCTCTGTATAAATTAGTCTTAATTTGTCTCTAAGTTATGTTATCAATAAAGGATATAAAAAATTCAATTACAAAGATACAACATGAATCACCCTTTGTCAAGTACCCTCGATTGCTGATAACGTCTGAAAACATGAAGTAGCATCATAATACAATAAAAGCTGACAAAATGTAAGATTATTTCCTTAAAACGACAATATACTGCAAACAATTATTTCGGATAAAACCTATGGCGTAGAAGGGTCAATACCTTCACATAACCAAGAATATGATGCAAACTTTACGCCATGCAACACTTTGTCTGATCTGAATAGAGCTATATCCAAACAATAGGAATAAAAGCTTATGGCCTCTATTTCTTGGTCAAACAGACTTTACTAAGCCATCTTCGTACCGGGATATCATATACTTTCAAGAAGAAATATGCCAAGATTATATTACCAACAATCAGCGTCAAGCCAACAGCCCAAGTTTGTCGCAATGTAAAGCCATTGTTCCAGACCCATGCATAAAAGAGATACATCGAAGGGTAATGCACCACATACATAGGATAAGAGACATCACCCCAAAATTTACAGATTGCAGCGGATTTAGTATCTGTTGTTTTGCCCGATGCACCCACCCAGATTACCAAAGGAAACAAGACTGCAACACAGATTGTATCATAAATTCCGTTTAACCATGGCATTTGAGTGCCTCCCAAATGTGGTATGGATGTCAAAATAATCACAGCTAGGCTACAAATCCAAAAAGCCCCACGGATATGTATTGGTTTGAATACTCTTGATATTAGTAGACCTATCGAAAAACAAAAAGTCATAGAAAGAATGCCTGCTTCGAGATAATGATTGTCCATCGTCCACCCCACCCCCAAATGCCCATAACCAGAGCCATTGCCTATGGCATACCACGCCATACCTACTCCTGTAATAGCAACAAGTATAGTCAAAATACGATTGGATAAATGCCGTAGAAATAAAACGTATAAAATATTGCCGATATATTCCACAAACAAAGACCAATAAGGTCCGTTCAATGGGAACAACTCTCCATTGCCCCTGATATCAATGGCTGACCCGGGTGCTGCAGGAATCATAAAAAGGGTACACAGCATTGCCAATATCACATAAGAAATAGATACAGGAGATCCATCCCATTTTACACTACCTTGGATGATAAACGCAGCCACTCCTAATATTATCCCCATTACTACCATAGGGTGCAAACGAATAAGCCTTCTTTTGAAAAATTCTCCAACACCCATTCGCTTCCAGCGGTCATCATAAGCATAACCTATAACAAAGCCTGAGAGTATAAAAAAGAATTGGACAGCCAGATATCCATGATTGCACCACTGATCCACAGGACTTGTAGAGAAACCCTCAAACACATGATAAATCAATACCATCAGTGCCGCAACTCCTCGCAATCCATCCAGAATATTATAATGAGGCTTAGTGTCTGCAAAGACATTAGAAGCTATATTTCCCATCCTATAATTTTAAATATTGCTACAGTGCAATATAATTTGCCACAAAAATACACAATTATAAAAATAAAAAAGAAAGCCATAGGACAAACAGATAATTTTTTTAAAATAGCGTGGTAAAATGATTGTATATGCATGAGTGATAATAACATTGCACCATCTATTGATGCACTACTGAGTTGTTTGCCCCTCTTGTTCAGTTATTTTAATAATCTTATTATCTGCCAAGTAGCTATAATTGAATGTAAAAAGTGTGTTCGAAAAACGCATATCCGTAAAATTAGCCTATTTTTGTATTCAAATAAAAAAAGACATTGCATTAAATTAATATGTTGACATCTAAAGAAATCAGAGATTCATTCAAAGCTTTTTTTGAAAGCAAACAGCATCACATCGTTCCTTCCGCCCCTATGGTGATCAAAGGAGACCCCACACTCATGTTTACAAATGCAGGTATGAACCAATTTAAGGATATTATCCTGGGAAATACAGAAGCAAAATATGCCCGTGTGGCGGACTCGCAAAAATGCCTGCGAGTGAGCGGTAAACACAATGATCTGGAAGAAGTAGGACGCGATACCTACCACCACACTATGTTTGAGATGCTTGGCAACTGGTCTTTTGGGGATTATTTCAAGAAGGAAGCAATAGAATGGGCATGGGAGTTTCTTACAGATGTATTGAAGATATCGCCGGATATTCTTTATGTAACAGTTTTTGAAGGAGCCGAATCGGACAAACTGGAACGAGACAATGAAGCTGCTGATATCTGGGCAAAATTCTTGCCCAAAGAACGTATTATCAATGGTAACAAACATGATAATTTCTGGGAAATGGGTGACACAGGACCTTGCGGACCTTGCTCGGAAATACATATTGATATACGCCCTCAGGCTGAAAAGGAAAAGGTAGATGGGCTCACATTGGTAAACCAAAGCCATCCGCAAGTAATAGAGATATGGAATTTGGTGTTTATGCAATTTAATCGTAAAGCAGATGGTAGCCTGGAACCCCTACCCAAAAAGGTAATTGATACGGGAATGGGATTTGAAAGGCTTTGCATGGCCATCCAAGGCAAGACATCCAATTACGACACGGATATATTCACCCCCCTCATAGATGCGCTAAGCACTATGACAGGAATCACTTACGGCAAGGAGGAGCAAGCAGACATTGCCATGCGTGTTATATCTGACCATATACGCACCATAGCTTTTGCCATTACCGACGGGCAACTACCATCAAACGCCAAAGCCGGTTACGTGATCCGTCGTATCCTGCGCCGTGCAGTACGATATGGCTATACTTTCCTAAATAGAAAGGCTCCCTTCATGTACCGTCTGCTACCGGTTCTTATCGAAACAATGGGCGATGCTTATCCCGAACTGCAAGCCAACAAAACGCTCATTGAGAAGGTGGTGAAAGAAGAAGAAGAAAGTTTCCTGCGCACTCTGGAAACAGGAATACGCCTCTTGGACAAAAAAGTAGAAGAGGCCAAACTATCTGGCAAAACAATGCTCAATGGTGAAGACGTTTTTGTACTTTATGACACTTATGGTTTCCCTCTGGACTTGACGGCACTCATCCTGGAAGATCATAAGATGACCGTGGATGAGAAGGGATTTCACGAGCAAATGCAGAAGCAAAAAGAACGTGCACGCAACGCTGCCGCTGTTGATGCGGGAGACTGGGTGAGTGTACATGAAGGCGAAAGTAAGTTCGTCGGTTATGATTTGACCGAGAGTGATACTGAAATCATCAGATACAGACAAGTAAAACAGAAAAATAAGGAGTATTATCAAGTAGTTTTGACCTCTACCCCGTTTTATGCTGAGATGGGTGGACAAGTAGGTGACAGTGGTTATCTGCAAGATGAAGAAGGCAATAAATATGCTATATTCGATACCAAACGAGAAAATAACCTAGCCGTTCATCTCATGAACAAACTACCAGAGAACATTGATGAGACATTCTTCGCTGTGATAGATCAGGAAAAAAGACGTGCAGCAGAAGCCAACCACACTGCAACACACTTATTGCACGAGGCATTGCGCGAGTTGCTGGGTAATCATGTAGAACAAAAAGGATCATTTGTAAGCCCGGAAGTTCTGAGATTCGACTTCTCACATTTTTCTAAAGTGACAGCAGAAGAACTTCGTGAAGTAGAAATGCTAGTCAATGTTAAAATAAGAAAGGATTTGCAACGGGAAGAATACAGAGATCTACCCATAGAAAAAGCTAAGGCTATGGGTGCTATGGCTCTTTTTGGAGAAAAATATGGAGACGAAGTACGTGTGCTTAAATATGGTACATCGGTAGAATTATGCGGAGGTACACATATCCCCTCGACGGGCATGATAGGATCTTTTCGCATTATCTCTGAAAGCTCTGTAGCTGCGGGAGTAAGACGCATTGAAGCTGTTACGGGTAAAGGTGCAGAAAGGTATATTTACGAGCAGGAAGATTTGCTCAACGAAGTCAAAGGGCTCTTCAATAACAACCCCAACCTGCTCAAAGGTATCCAAAAACTAATGGAAGAGAACTCACAGCTCCGAAAAGAAGTTGAGGGATTTGCCAAAGCGCGCATAGCCTCTGTAAAAGCGGAAATTATCTCTAAACACTTTATAGAGAATGGCATAAGAGTTTATACCTTGCATGATGAAATGCCTGCTGATCAGGTAAAAGATCTTGCTTTTCAGATCTCAGGTGAAACAGCTCCGCAAGACTCATTTATATTTGTAGCCGGAACATCGGACAAAGATAAGTGTAATCTCACCGTGATGCTATCCAAAGACCTCACCGAAAAAGGGCTCAATGCAGGGCAACTGGTAAGAAACGCTTCCAAACTTATTCAAGGAGGTGGCGGAGGCCAAGCACACTTTGCTACAGCAGGCGGCAAAAACAGTGCGGGCTTGAAAGAAGCTATAGATGCGGTGCTGAAAGAAGCAGGTGTGATGTAATGCCATAGTATAATGTAATATCATGCGCGTCATATATAATTCATTGGGTCGTGAGTGTATCTCTGCAATTGCAGAGATACCTCACGACTTTCTATTTATATTATGTGATAGCCAGGTTTATAATCTACATAAGGAGGGGGCATTAAAAGATATTTTATCCATGTTACACCCTACCCACTTGCAGGTATTCGAAGCTTCTGAAAGGTCAAAAAGCATAGACTCAGCCACAGATTTATGGGAATGGCTTATAGCTGAAGGAGCAACAAGAAAGTCCTTGTTGGTAAATATCGGTGGCGGAGTCGTTACAGATTTGGGGGGGTATGTAGCTTCATGCTACATGAGGGGGATTAAAACAATTAACATCCCCACAACCCTTTTGGCCATGGTAGACGCTTCTACAGGAGGGAAGACAGGGGTAAATCACCAAGGGATAAAGAACATCATAGGTGTATTTTATATGCCGGAAGAAGTTATAATTGACACCTGCTTCTTGAGCACGCAAGCTATTCCTGATTTGCTCTCTGGGTATGCAGAGGTAATCAAACATGCACTCTTGGGTGGGATGGAAAGCTGGAAGAAATGCTGCATGACGGATCCCCTTGCACTTACAGGAGAAGAATGGAAAGACATTGTTGCTGAAAATGTAATTTTCAAAGAGTCTATTGTAGCTGCTGACTTCAAAGAAAGTGGTTTGAGAAAAATCTTAAACCTCGGACATACCTTTGGACATGCCATTGAGAGCCTCAGCCATTATAAGCAACTTGCCCCACTCAAACATGGGGAAGCGGTAGCAATAGGCATGATCATAGAACTATATCTGACGTCATCACTACTAGGGACATCTACGAAAACACTCTATCAATTAGTTCAAATTTGCAGAGAAAATTTTTCACCTTATGCTTATAACTGCAAGGACTATGATTCCATCATAGGATATATGACGCATGATAAGAAAAATGCCGGAAATAAAATTAGTTTCATCGGCCTTGCACAACCCGGTGAAACAAAGGCAATTGAAATAGAAGACAAAGAAATTTTGAAAAAAGGCCTTGATTTCTATCGTGAAACCTTTGGCGGATAAATAAAAATGTCTTACTTTTGCAACGCAATCGGGGCGTAGCTCAGTCCGGTTAGAGTACACGTCTGGGGGGCGTGTGGTCGCTGGTTCGAATCCAGTCACCCCGACAACAAAAACAGGCGACAAAGTTTTTTCTTTGTCGCCTGTTTTTATATTATCATCTAACCTAAAGCTTTATAATTTCACCTCCGGTTTTGGCTTTCTTGCGAGATAATTGGCAGGATCTCTTACCATACAATAATCCTCCTATAGACACAATGAGTACCCAAATTATCAAAAGCATAAAATATGTATTATACACTATATAGTCTTAGCGGAAATACTCAATGAATATGCCCATAAATGATTATATTTGTAAATTAAACAAAAACCCATATAGAGGAATAAATTATGAAATTTACAGTTGCAAGTAATGAGATTCTACAGCACCTACAAGCTGTTGCCAGAGTAATTTCTCCTAAAAGTACCATGACCATGCCTATCCTGGGTAACATTCAGTTTGAGCTCAAAGGAAATGAGCTTACACTGACTGCTGCTGACATGGGTAACCGAATAACGACTAAACTTGAAGTAAATAATCAGGGAGAAGATGGAGCCTTTACGGTATTGGAGAGAATGATACTGGAAGCCATTAAGGAGCTGCCTGATCAACCCATTACTTTTGATATAAATATAAAGAGCAAGGAGGCCTCCATTACTTACAACAATGGTCTCTACAGCTTAGTAGTGGAGTCAAACGAGACTTTCCCCATTGCTAAGGAATTAAAGCCCACCGCAGAAAAAACGGTAATTGATCCCAAAGCGTTATTAGATGGTTTGCTATCAACATTGTTTGCATCCAGCACAGACGAAAGACGTCCTATCATGACGGGAGTATATATGGATTTCTACGAAGATAAACTCGTGTTTGTTGCTTCTGACGGAAGAATCTTGGTAAAGCATACCAATAATAACATCAAGAGTCCCACACATACCTCTTTCTCTCTGTCTAAAAAAGCATGTATGCTCTTGACTCGCACATTACTACCCAAAGAGGACAAGGAGGCAAAAGTGAGCTATGATTATGAATACGTACATTTCGAATTGTCCGGATTCACTCTTACTTCTCGTCTGCTGGAGGGAAGATATCCCAACTATAACAGTGTAATACCAGAGAATAACCCATTCCATATTGTTGTAGACAAACAGCTCCTTCTTTCTGCCTCTAAACGTGTGGCTGTGTTCTCTAACCAAGCTAGCAATATGGTAAGACTGGAAATCCATGATAATGACATCAAACTATCGGCAAATGATATAGACTTCTCTGTAGCAGCAGAAGAGCATGTTCCTTGCCAATGTGTAGAAGAGGACATCAATATCAGGATAGGATTTGACTCTAATATGCTCCAGACTATCTTACAGAATATTACTTCAGAAGAAGTTACTATATGTCTTGCAGACCAGACAAGAGCTGGAATCATATACCCTAATGAGAATGAAGATGGCATAGAACTATGTAATCTTATTATCCCTATGAAACTTATCGGTGAATAATGAAACTGAAACTCAAAAATCCTATTATAGTTTTTGACCTCGAGACTACGGGGGTTAATCTATCCAACGATAGAATTATAGAAATATCTATACTCAAGGTTAGTCCTGATGGATTGGAAGAAACCAAAACGAGAAGAATTAACCCGGATATGCCTATCCCCAAAGAAAGTATAGCTATCCATGGAATCACGGACGAAGATGTACAAGACTGCCCTAAATTTAAAGAGGTGGCTAAAAGCTTATATCAATGGATTGAAGGGTGTGATATTGTTGGGTTCAATTCCAATCGTTTTGATGTACCGATGCTCGTGGAAGAATTTCTGAGAGCAGGTATTGATGTAGATTTCTCCAAGAGGAAATTAATAGACGTGCAGACAATATTCCACAAAATGGAGAAACGTACACTGGAAGCTGCTTATAAGTTTTACTGTGGTAAGGTTCTTGAAAACGCACATTCTGCTGAGGCAGACACTTATGCTACTTATGAAGTATTGCAGGGGCAACTGGATAAATATGAAGATTTGGAGAACGATGTAGCATTCTTATCAGATTTCTCCAGATTTAATAATAACGTTGACTTTGCAGGTTGTCTTGTGTATAATGATAAGTCAGAAGAAGTTATTAATTTTGGTAAATACAGAGGACAGAAGGCTACGGATGTTTTACAGAAAGATCCGGGTTATTACGGTTGGATCATGCAATCCAATTTCACGCTTGACACCAAAAATTGTTTTACACGTATCAGACTCGCTAATAATATCTAACTCGTGGGTAATCTCAAAGGTAAACATATTGTTCTAGGGATAACAGGAAGCATAGCTGCTTATAAAGCTGCGGTGCTGACAAGACTTTTAATAAAAGAGGGAGCAGAAGTTCAGATCGTAATCACTCCCGCCGGTAAAGAGTTTATTACTCCTATTACATTATCTGCATTGACATCAAAACCGGTGATCAGTGAATTCTTTTCGGGGAGAGATGGGACATGGAATAGTCATGTGGATTTAGGATTGTGGGCAGATGCTATGCTGATAGCTCCTGCTACAGCTGCCTCAATAGGTAAAATGGCTCATGGCATTGCCGATAATATGCTCATAACAACCTACCTCTCAGCCAAAGCCGATGTTTTTATCGCACCGGCTATGGATCTTGATATGTTTGCTCATCCAAGTACTCAGGAGAATCTTGAGATTCTCAAGCGCAGAGGAAATATCATCATTGAGCCTGGTGAAGGAGAGTTAGCCAGCCATTTAGTGGGCAAAGGACGCATGGAAGAGCCGGAAGTGATTGTAGAGAGATTGAAATCGCATTTTGCTAAAAAGCAAAGTCTGCAAGGGAAACAAATTCTGATTACAGCAGGACCTACATATGAAAACATTGATCCGGTGCGCTTCATCGGCAACCACTCCACAGGATTAATGGGGATATGCATAGCTAATGAATTTAGAGATAGAGGAGCCGATGTTACTTTGGTTTTGGGCCCAAGTTCATTGAGTCCTAAAGATGAAAACATCAAAATAATCCGAGTAACTTCGGCTCTAGAGATGCTTGCAGCTTGTAAAAAATATATTTCCACAACTGATATTGCCGTTTTTAGTGCAGCAGTTGCCGATTATAGACCGTCTATATCATTTGAAGAGAAGATGAAACGCGAGCCAAAAGACGAAATAAATATCTCATTGATAAAGAATCCTGATATAGCAGCAACATTTGGCAAAGAAAAGACAGATAAGCAATATTTTGTAGGGTTCTCTTTGGAGACGTCTTCCGGAGAAGAAGAAGCACAAAGGAAGCTTCGGAATAAAAATTTGGATATGATCGTACTCAATTCTCTCAAACATGAAGGGGCAGGCTTCGGACATTCTACTAATCTTATCACCATTTTTGATAAAAGTGGAAATAAAGAGGTTTATGAGCTTAAGGCAAAAGAGCATGTTGCACAAGATATTGTAGATTATATTGAGAAGGTTATTCGATGAAAATCATTTGCAAAGGCTTCATATTCTTATTGACTGCAATAGCATTGCAGTATCGTCCTCTATATGGTCAGGAGATCAAGGCGACGGTAAGCCTCGATGTGAAATACACCAACAATGCATCTACAACACTGATAAATGAACTGAAACGACAAATTAGTGATTATATCAATCTGAATACTTGGACTGAGACCAAATTCTTACAACAAGAAAAGGTTAATGCTAACTTTGTCTTTACCTTAACCCAAATGGATGATTTGGGTAATATCAAAGCTTCTTTGGTTGTGTCTGCACTCAGACCTGTGTACAATTCAGATTATTATACACCCCTGCTAAACATCAAAGATGATGATATTGCTTTCAATATTGACGACCTCAAAGAGAGTAGTAATGAATTGAGCAATGTGCGTAATAACTTATCAGCCATCTTATACTATTACTGTACACTTATTACTTTTCTAAACAATGAGAGCTTTGCTGAGCATGGAGGTGAAGATCAGCTCCACAAATTGGAACAGATAGTCTCCATAGCTTCGTCACAATTCGATTGGAGCGGTTGGGACAAAAGGTTATCCAAAAGTCGAAGGTTTTTATATGATGGACTGATTTCCAACACAGATGTTCTTAATGCTTTCCGAAACTTTTGGTATCGCTACCATAGACTTTATTTGGATGAATTAGCCTCCCATGATGTATTATTTCGGCATACGCTACTACCTATTATCAAGCTACTGGAACCTATCTCGAATAAGATTCCAAACTCACTCACTTATCTCCTGCTGAGATATAAAATGCAAGAAATTTTGCTTATGAGTGAAAGGATGGATTATGATGATAAAACGTATATTAACGCATTCCTAACTAAGAATTTTCCTACATTGATTACTCAAACATATAAGTAAACGAACGGGATATGCTCAATACACTATATATCAAAAATTATGTACTAATAGAGTCGCTTAAGATACAATTCCATCCTCATTTCTCTGTTATTACAGGAGAAACAGGAGCAGGAAAAAGTATTATTCTAGGTGCACTATCTCTGCTCACAGGCAATAGAGCTGATCCCTCTGTTATACGGCCGGGGATAGATAAGTGTATCATCGAGGCATCCTTTACAAATATAGGGACGGAGATAAAAGAAATTCTATCCGAGGCGGAAATTGATGTGGATGATTATGAATGTATTGTCAGACGTGAAATATCCGTAAAAGGAAAAAGCAGAGCTTTTGTCAATGATACTCCGGCATCGGTAAGTTTACTCAAAATACTTTCTGAGCACCTTATTGACATCCATTCTCAACACAAGAATTTACTTTTAGGCGATACACACTTCCAATTGAGTGTGCTAGATTTATACGCCGGCAACCAAAATTTGCTCAAAGAATACAAATGTCATTATAACGAATATAATAAGCTCAAGGAAGTCCTGAGAAATAAAGAGGAAGCATTGGAAGCAGGAAAGAAAGAACAGGACTATATGGAATTCCAATGGAATCAGCTTAACGAGCTAAATCCCCAACCTGACGAACTGGAACAACTGGAGGAGGAAGAAAAAATACTATCTCATTCTTTAGATATCAAACTGGGGTTGACCAATGCTTACGAATCCTTATATGAGAATGACTGCAATGCTATGTCATGTCTAAAATATGCTCATGATAGCCTGAATGCGACAGCAAAATATTATCCTCAATCAGAGGAATTGTTTACACGTCTTCACAGCATACAACTCGAATTAGAGGATATCGCACAAACAATATCCAGAGAGTCGGAAAAAATCAATTATGACCCTCAGAGATTATCGATAATCAGAGAAAGGCTTGATGCACTGAATTCTTTATTACTCAAACATAATGTTACTACATCTAATGAGTTAATAGCTTTCAAGGATGAATTAGAAAGGAAACTAATGACTCTGTCCAATTCGGACAATCTCATCCAAGAGCTAAAGGCTGAATTAAGCCAAAAACATAAGGAACTCACCCTCTTGGCGGAGGAGCTGAGTGCCCATAGGCATAAGGCAGCACAACATATAATAACCAAATTGATTGAGAGTCTCAAAGAGCTGGGAATACCCTTTATCCGATTTGATATAGCTTTTGCAAAGTATCCTGATTTACATGAAACGGGATATGATCAAGTTACCTATTTATTTTCAGCAAATAAAGAGTTACCGATTGAGCCCGTAGCCAATATTGCCTCAGGAGGTGAGATATCACGCTTGATGCTCTCTCTCAAAGCACTCATTGCTGATAAAAAAAGCTTACCTTCAATAATCTTTGACGAAATAGATACAGGTGTATCAGGCGATATTGCAGAAAAGATCGGTTTTATCCTTCAGCGGATGGGACATACTATGCAAGTCATAGCCGTCACACATCTACCACAGATAGCTGCCTCCGGTAATTCTCATTACTTCGTTTACAAAGATTCCACAAACGACACCACCGTTAGTACTATCAAAGAGTTGAGTAAACAAGAGCGTATAGAAGAGATAGCCCGCATGCAGAGTGGCAATAACCTCTCTGAAATATCACTGGCTGCAGCAAAGCAATTATTAGAACAATCACATTCATAATCAATAATGAAAGATAACAAACTTATATACGGTGTTCATCCCGTGCTTGAAGCTCTTGAAGCCGGCAAGCAATTGGACAAGATATTTATAAAACGAGGTCTCAAAACAGAAGATACGGATTCAATATATGCTCTTGCCAAAGAACAGATGGTACCCGTATTGAATGTACCTCAAGAGAAATTGGATAGGATAACGAAAAAGAATCATCAGGGCATTATCGCATTCCTGTGTGATATTGAGTATACTCAACTTGATCAACTAATCCCCATGCTCTATGAAAATGGTAAAAGTCCATTTTTAATGTTACTTGATGGCCTCACAGATGTAAGAAACTTCGGAGCCATAGCACGTACTGCAGAATGCGCCGGCGTAGATGCTATCATTATACCAGAAAGAAACAGCGTATCCGTCACAGGTGATGCAATTAAAACTTCTGCCGGAGCACTACATCGCATTCCAGTATGTAGGGTAAGCTCTATACCTGCTGCAATACGGATGTTACATGACAATGGCATACAAGTCGTAGCAGCTTCAGAAAAAACAGAAAATATATTTACGGAAGAGAACTTATCCTTACCTTTGGGTATTGTGATGGGTGCTGAAGATACAGGCCCCTCCCAAGAAACATTGCGATTGGCTGACAAAATTGTCACCATACCCCAAACAGGATCTATAGGCTCACTGAATGTATCCGTAGCAGCAGGGATCCTTGTATATGAAGTAATCAGACAACAAAATATTCATTAAATCTAAATATTACTACAATCTTATGAAAAAAGTAATCTCAACCCAATTGGCTCCCGCCGCTATAGGGCCTTACAGCCAAGCTATTCAGGTTAATAACACGTTGTATACATCAGGTCAACTGGGAATAGACCCAGAGACAGGTGACTTTGTATCCGATAATATTACTGCCCAAACAGAGCAAGTATTTCGCAATCTTAGGGCAGTGCTCAGTGAGGCAGGTTTTGAGATGAGTCATGTGATCAAAACTACATGCTTTCTTTCTGATATGGGAAATTTTACAGCAATGAATGATGTATATCAGAAGAATTTTGAAGGCGATTTTCCTGCACGCTCTGCGGTAGCTGTAAAAACATTACCAAAAAATGGTTTAGTAGAAATTGAGGTCATTGCTGTAAAGGACTAAATTATTTATATATCTTTGTATAGGTTTTGTGCATAGCACTATATGGTGTAAATGCTTAAAAGGGAATTAGGTGTAAATCCTAAGCAGTCCCGCTGCTGTAATCAGCTGTTTGAAGATCCGCGATTAACCACTGATAGTTCTGTACTCTTGGGAAGGTGCCGGATAATTAGGCTGAAAGCCAGAAGACCTGCAAAACTTTTCTGCAGCTTCGAGGAAAGCTATGACAATGAAATAAACTTCATGTCAAAAATTCCACTTAGGAAACCGTTCTCACGCAGAGAGAACTTTTAAATTATTATTTGCCATAATAATTTAGTGAATTAAAGCCTTCGGGATATAAAAGACTTGGTGTAATGAGCGACATTAGGTTATTTTATTTCCGGAGGTTTTATTTTTGGATCCTTATTGCATAACCTTTCTAGGTGTATAGGTTACTTTCGGAATACTATTAAAAAAGCGGGATGGTCATCGAAATGACATCCCGCTTTTGTATGATTGTCAGAAAATACTTACTTTCCGAAACGGATTTTCAACTTCTCTATCATGTCTTTACTCATAGAGTCAAGATCATAGGAAGGAGTCCAGTCCCATTCTTGACGGGCACAGGTATCATCCAATGAATTAGGCCATGATTCCGCAATGCTTTGTCTCAAAGGATCAACATCGTAGGTCATCTCAAAGCCTGGCACCAATTTCCTGACTGCTGCTGCTATCTGTGAAGGTTCAAAGCTCATTGACGCAATATTAAAGGAGTTGCGATGAACAAGTCTTGAAGGATCAGCCTCCATAAGTTCCATACAAGCACGCAAAGCGTCCGGCATATACATCATATCCATATAAGTACCCTCTTTGATGGGACATACAAACTTTCCTTCCTTGACGGCTGCATAATAAATATCCACGGCATAGTCTGTGGTACCGCCTCCTGGAGGTGTTACATTAGAGATAAGACCGGGGAATCGCACCGAACGAGTATCAACACCAAAGCGTTTAAAGTAATAATCTCCTAATAATTCACCTGCTACCTTGGTTACACCATACATAGTTTTGGGACGTTGGATTGTATCTTGAGGTGTTTTATCTTTGGGGGTGTCATTACCAAAAGCTCCGATAGAACTGGGAGTAAACACAGCAGAACCAAGCTCACGCGAAACTTCCAAAACATTGAAAAGTCCACCTAGCCCGATTTTCCATGCCAACTGCGGCTTAGCCTCGGCAACAGCGCTTAATAAAGCTGCAAGATTGTAAATAGTATCGATTTTGTACTTTTTCACAACATCCGCTATCTGTTGAGCATCAGTGATATCAACCACTTCGGATGGTCCACTCTCAAGCAACTCTCCCACAGGCGGGGCTCCCGGTATATAACCTGCTACTACTTGTCCTTCCGGATAATGCTTTCTCAACGTCATAGTTAGCTCCGATCCGATCTGTCCGGTAGAGCCTATAATCAGAATGTTTTTCATATTTGAATAATTATCTAACAAAGATTCTTTTTTGTGGAAAATAATAATTTTATTTTGCGAGCAAAGTTATAGATAATTCTTTGAATCCTTTGCTTTAGCTTTCTATTTTAATAGGGTAATCTATATGAAAAATAATACGAGAATAATTAAATATATTATACTTAATAATCAATCAATCTCAGAAGCTCCTTCACTCCCCGATATATAAGGAGCAAATATCGGCTTATTGGCAATAAAATTTGATCAAATTCTCCAATGCCAAGCGACATGCAGGGCAAAATCCGGGAGCTTCATTTGTACGCATCCGGCAGTCATAGCTACATCTGTAAAAACCTTTCATGCTATAAGCCGCGCCTTCATATAATCCAGCTAACACTTTATCTTTCAAATCCACAGGAGTTGGAGTAGGTGTCCCTTTACGAATAAGACCTGACCATTTTTCGCCTTTAAAGGCAACCAAATTAGTTACATTCTGTTCCCATGGCTCTGTAGTTCGTGAGTAAGAGTCTGTCATAGTATCATTGTCATAAAAATACTCATCGGCAAGACCTCCGAAGCTATGTCCAAACTCATGCACTACTACTGGCTCAAACATTTTGTTATGAGAAGTTGTCAATGTAAAGGCGTTGTATATACCGCCACCGCCATATACATCTGTATTAGCAAGGATAATTATGTGCTCATAAGGTATGCCTGAGAGAGCATTATGTATAGCCTTCACCCTTCGGCTGGTAAGATATCTGGCGCTATAGAAAGTATCAAAGTGGGATCCATAGGGTGTATTCTTCCACGTATGATCACGGGGTACGCTCACACCACTATCTTCTGAAGGAGACTTTACGGCAATAACATTGAAATGAGACTTATTGGATTTGAACGGCTCATGCGAAAATAAAGCATCACATGCCTTGCGAGCATCAATCATAAATGTACTCATCTCTTTCGAAGTATATCCCTCAGCCATAATCACAACGTCAATACAACTGCTTGGGCTACCACTTTTGACAAGATATTCATGAGGAATTACGTGAGAATCAGACCTCTGATGTATTAGTATATCCTTTGGGTCAATGTTCATTTCATGGTGAGCTATTATCTTACGATGCATATTCTCCAAAGTAATGGAGACATTGACAGGTATTTTGGGATAAGGAACAAGAAAAATATTTTCATACGAACGCTGTGTCACACCAGCCTCGTCCGTAGACAACCATTCCTGGAAAAGAGAGGAGAAGCTAGTCTTATAAATCACAGCTCCGCTTTTTTGATCTCTAACCACTATTTGTCCATTGCCTTCAAGAGGGAGCTTGTCCAGATTATGTCGCCTACCACTCCAACCATCGAGCATATTAAGCTCTTCAGGGAAAATGTTGACTTGTTTAGTATCTCCGGCAAAGATATAATCCAGGCGAAGCGTACTATCTGCAAAGAAAACATCGAACTGTTGTGCCTTACTTGGAAAAAGGGCGATACTCAGTAAAATAAAAAGGGGCATTATGCCCCTTGTAATCATTTTATTCATAAGCTATCAATAATATGTTGTGCAATATGTGTACCTTGTGTAATACGATGAGCCATACCAATACCATCACGGATTGACCCGCCAAGATAAAGACCGGGGAAAGCTCGCTCTATGCGATCAATCGCATCAAACCGCTCACCTGAATCGGCATAGTATTGGGCTATAGCATATGGGTATTTACTTATATGTATCAGATCAGGTTTTATATCGGGATCAATATTCAGCATTGCGTTGAGTTCGCAGAGTGCAATCTCTTTCAATTCATCATCAGTCATATCAAGATACTCCGCATGCTTGATGCCTGCCATAAAAATAGTATACAATGCCCCCCCCTGCGGTGCACGACCTTGGAAACAGTCCGAAGGAAACAAAATACCCAGTATCTTGCGTTTTTCAATAGAAGGAACAAGCCCTCCGAAAGCTTTGTACTTATAGGGCTTGATCTGCTTATAACCCACAGCGACTTCGATGACAGGGGCGTATTGCAACTTACTTATCTGTGCAACGTCCTCCACAGAAGCATCTGATAAAATAGTCCCGAGTGCATACGCTCCCACCGTGGTAACGACTTTGCGTGATCGTAGTACGTGTCGGGTTCCCTTCTCATCATCATAGCATACGTCGAATACTCCATCATCTCCTCTCTTCAATGATATTATATTTGCCGAAAGATGAATATTATCAGAAGATATATATTCACTCATAGCCTTAATAAGATTACCAAAACCACCCTTGGCTGAAAACACCTCCTTAGTAGCTTTACGATCACGTTCTGTCTTGGGTTGCTTCATCTTGTGAATGGTTCCCTTGACAAAGCTCCCATGGTCAGCCTCAAGATTATAAAGCTTAGGCAAGGCATATCGAGTAACCAACTTGCATGGATCACCGGCATAAACCCCTCCCAAGAAAGGATCTACCGCATATTGGAGATAGGATTTACCAAGTCTTCTCTGTGCCAATGACCCTACACTTTCGTTAGGATCAATTCCTTTCTTTCTGAATGGTTCTCCCAGAATTCTAAATTTGTCATACCATGTAAACAGTGGAGTAAATAAGGCTCCCGACAGCGAAGAAGGGATTGGATGAAAAGTATTGCCCTTCCAAATCAATCGATTGGATGCCTCCTTATCAGCCACCTCAAGCTCTACCCTATCACCAAGCAACTCAAATAACTCTTTGACTTCGGGTGTAGACACAGATCCCGTATTAGGGCCCAATTCATATACAAACCCATCACGATGCATGGTTCTTATTTGTCCACCTGCTACAGAATCCTTTTCCAATAAAAGAACCTTTTTTCCGGCTCTCTTCAGGTGACATCCTATAGTAAGTCCCGTAAGTCCGGCACCTATTACTATCACATCCAACTCTTCCATCTCACTTTCCATTAGGGCTTGAACTCATCTTAATCTCAAGTAAACCACCGGCTTTAAGATCACGGTGTTTAAATGTATTGTTAGATAGAGGCTTACCATTGATCTTTGCTGATACCACGTATTTGTTACTGCGACTATTGCCTTGTACTCTGATGGTAAATATACCGCCTTTGACTGGAATTACAGCTTCATCAACTAATGGACGTCCTATGATATACTCCGCCTTACCGGGACATACCTGATAAAATCCCAATGCATTCATCACATACCATGCCGACATTTGCCCACAATCTTCATTCCCGATGATACCGTCCGGTGCAGGTTTATAAAAAGTATAAAGTATAGAGTCTAGTATCTCCTGAGTTTTATATGGAGTTTTGGTCCAGTTATAAAGATAAGCAATGTGGTGGCTGGGCTCATTGCCATGAGCATATTGTCCGATAAGTCCGGTAATATCCCCGGCTGGTTTGCCTTCTAGTTCGGATGAAGTAGTAAAGAGCGTGTCAAGATTAGCCTGCAATATATGATTTCCGCCCATCAAGCTTATAAAACCATCCATATCATGGGGTGCATAAAAACTCCATTGGTAGGCATTACCCTCTGTATAGTCATTCTCCCCGTGTGTAGAATAGCGAGGATTAAATGGGGTTTTGAATTTTCCATTACTCATGATGGGACGCATTAGGTTAGTTTCATGATCCCAGTATTTTTTATAAAACATCGCTTTCTCATCATATGCTTTGCGTAGGCTGTCATTTCCTACAGCTTCGGCAATACGAGCAATGCACCAGTCATCATATGCCATCTCTACAGCCCATGATACAGACTCATGTACAGAATCGGCAGGAACAAATCCATATTTGTCCTTATAGTAATTATGCTTGGTAATAAGGTCATGTTCACGTGTACCCTTGAACTTCTCATCCAGATCAGGGCGATAAATGGCTGTTCTGTAAGCAGCTTCAGCCCACTCTTTGAGGTCTTCTCCATCAACCAATCCCTTAGCTACCAGATCCGCCAGGATACTCACACTATGGTAGCCCGGCATGCAGCCTGTATAGTTAGAAGCTAATGGCCAACGGGGTATAATACTACCCTCTCTGTAATCAGATATAAGACTTCTGCCATATTTTTGGGCTTTGGTCGGATCAATGATAGTGAGCAAGGGATGCAAAGCCCTATAAGTGTCCCAAATGGAAAAAACGGTATAATGTCCGTTCTTGCTATCCTGCTTATGTACTTGCTTGTCCATTCCTAAGTAATTACCATCTACATCCTGATAATTATACGGAGCTATGTACATATGATACATGGCCGTATAGAAATTCTTCAAAACAGCTGTATCCTGTGTGGTAATGCTTATTTTAGAAAGCGTTTTATTCCATTGACTGCGACTTTCTTCCTTGATATCATCAAAATTCCATCCTGGCATCTCTTCATTGAGATTCTTGAGAGCACCATCAGGATTAACAGGTGATAATGCGACCTTGACCAAAACATCCTCTTTGCCATCGGGTAAATAAATATGCAGTTTGACATCTGCTGTGTCAGTCAAACTCATCGGATATTGTACAGCTTCACGCATTCCGTCACGCATGAGGGCCATACTATCAGCTTTTGTGTTAAGTACCATGTAATAACTCATGCGATGATGTTCCGCCCATCCTTTGGTATAATAAGTACCGAAGATTGTGCTATCATTGAGCATAGTCACTTCATTTTTCACCACCTTATGCCCCCAATTAGGTTGTAATATATGCCCCAAGTCGAGCATGATACGCCTATCAGAGGGGTTGATGTATTTATATCTATGCACACCTACTCTGTCCGTACTCGTAAGCTCTACTTGTATGTTGAAGTTGTTCAGTGCAACCTTGTAATAGCCGGGTACAGCAACTTCAGACTTCTTATCAAAGGTTGCTACAGGCTTGAGACTATCGGCTCCCGAATAAGGCAATACAGCTACATCCCCCATATCGCCGATACCGGTACCACTCAAATGCGTGTGAGAGAATGCATAAATTACGTTATCATCATCATGATATCCGCTACTAGCCTCCCATCCTAATAAATGTGTATCAGGACTAAGCTGTACCATAGCATTGGGGCGTGTAGCACCGGGAAAAGTGTGGCCATGAGCACCTGTGCCTATAAACGGATCTACAAAAGCGGCATAATCAATAGTTTGTGCCTTTTCTTTAGATTTACAACCGACAAAAACTAAAGAGAAAGCACATAAAGAAAATAAAATATGTCTGTGGGACATGATACTATACTTAAAATAATATTGTTTGTTGGAGAATCAGTAATTATTGCTGAGCAGCGAAAGCCACTGCATACATCTTCATTTGGTTGAGCATGGCTACCAATCCGTTGGAACGAGTAGGAGACAAATGCTCATCAAGCCCAATTTCTTTTATGAAATAGAGATCAGATTCAATAATGTCTTGGGGCTTTTGGTCATTGAGTACTCTCAAAAGGAGAGATACAATCCCTTTTACAATGATGGCATCACTTTCGCCCTGATAATGTACCTTACCGTCCTGCATGGCTGCGGTAATCCATACACGGCTTTGACAACCTTCTATGAGATGAGCGGGTGTTTTCTCGTCTTCGGGCATCGGATCCAATGAATTTCCCATCTCTATGAGCAGTTCATACTTATCCATCCAATCATCAAATCCGGAAAATTCAGCTATAATCTCGTCTTGAATTTCGTTAATGGTCATTTTATTTTCGATTTACGTCCAAGTGTTATTTATATTCTTTTATTACCGTCATCACAGTGTGGCCTACTGCACGCAGTGTTTCGGTAGAAATGATATTCATATTATCTTCATGGGTATGCCAATAATCACCAAACCCTTTTGAATTCTCATTGCTATAATTGATAATATCGATACAGGGTATCTTCAATTCTTTTATAACAGGTACATGGTCATCCGTCATAGTACCACCGTCACTTTGTTTAAAGAACTTACCATAGCCCAATCGTGAAGCAGTATCCCATACCAGATTCAATATGCGTGATGCATAGATTTTAGAGTAACCCTCGTAAAAGAATGTTGCATCTTTGGATCCAACCATATCCAGCAAGATCCCAAAATCCGCGGTATACCCCGGCGCATGGGGATTTTTTGCCCAGTATTGCGATCCCAAACACCATGAATTATCATCATTGGGAGTTCCATAATCCTCAGAGTCAAAAAGAACTATATCCACGCCTACTGAAGGTTTATCAATGGCGTACTGCCGAGCCATCTCCATCAGAACCCCTACGCCACTGGCTCCGTCATCGGCACCCAAAATCGGAGTCTTACGTTTTTTAGGATCAGGATCCTGGTCTGCAACAGGACGGGTATCCCAGTGAGCCATAAGCAGAATACGCTGTTTGTTTTGAGGGTTTATGCTTACAATAATGTTTTTAGAGGGTAATATAGTCCCGTCATAAGCTTTAAGATCGGCATTTTGCACAATCACCTGATGGCCCCAGTTTGTAAATTTAGCCTCCATCCATTCAGCACAAGCTTTGTGAGCCTTGGATCCGGGTACACGAGCACCAAAAGCCACCTGATCTGCAATATATTGATAAGCACTGTCGGCATTGAACGTGATATTATTATGCTCAACGGATACAGTATCTGAACTCTCAGCGGAGTCTGTTTGCTGAGTCTTATGACCACAACCTGTAAAACAGGCCAAGACAATAGATACACAACAAGCTCCTATGGTTATCATTTTTTTATTCATCCTTGATATTAATTTTATAGATTTACAAAGTTGCTAAAAAACAATCATATTTCCTTTCTTTCTATATACCTTTATACCTTTCATCATTGCATCAAAAAATATCAGACCTGTTACAAGATACCGCGATCAACAACGATATGCGAATAAATAGGTATATCAAAAAAGTTACTTCACCTTGGGATTGATTTTGCTGGTTGTAACAATATAGACACCTACAAATACAAGTGCAACTGCAAGTATTTTGTCCGGGCCAAAAGTATCCATCCCTATTGCCACCGTATATATAGCAGACACAATAGGTTGTACATAGTTGTACATACTCAGCATAGTAGGCTTGAGCATCTTTTGGGCATACATCATCAAAATATAAGTAAGAAATGTGGCACCTACCACCACGAATGCAAGTCTTAACCAAATATTTTGAGGAATATCCACCCAATTGATTGTTTGATATTTTATAAACACAAAAGGCAAGATACAAACCGATGAAGACAAAAACATATATTTGTTCAACGTCACTACAGAGTATTTACCAATAAGGCCCCTGAAACGAGTCAGATAAAATGCAAATGAAAATTGGGCAATAAGGACCATGATATCTCCCCAAATACTACCCTGTTGTCCGGATATTACTGCCGCATGATTAGTAAAAATAAGTACAAGGGCACCTACCAAACCAATGAACACCCCTAAAACCTTTTTTTGTGTTACCGGCTCTTTGAGAAAGATAGCCGCTAAGATCATAGTGATGATTGGTGACGTAGTAGTAATGATAGAAGCATTGATGGGTGATGTTTTGGATAGGCCGAATATAAATAACCCTTGGTTGAGCAATGCCCCAAAAATACCTGCAAGTAATAATGCTCTTTTATCTCTGGTCTCAACATGCTCCCTTGGTAAAAATAGTGAAAGAAGCCAAAAGCACATCAACCCGCCACATAACCTAAACCCTACTACTGTGGTAGCATCAAGGTAGCTAAGCACTTGCTTTCCTATGGGTGCATTGATGCCCCACAAGGCTGTGGCAATTAAAATATAGGCATGTCCTTTAAAGGAGTATCGACTTACCCGGGTATCCATATTTGAATCTCAATTAATAAACAATGTCCCGACAAAAGTACTAAACCTGTAGTATAACAACATGAATTTACCAATATTTATTAATTGAAAATAGGCATCATTCATGATAATTAGGACAAGATCAATTAGATATAAATAAGCATATAAGCATAAGATGAATCGGTCTCAACCTATAAACATTATTGCTATGTATAAATACAACGGTGTTAAGTGACATCACCCTGCGTATAGAAAACACCCAAATGTATCTGTTTTGTTAGGAACAGATTAAGATTAAATATTATGAAAAACAAACAGTTCAGCAAAGAGTTGACCATGCTGAACTTTGATAAATGTCCTATCTCTTTTATAAACCATAAGGTGGAATTACTCGATAAGCAAAATAATAACAATCATTCAATTATCGCATCTGATGCTTGCATATTCTGCATAAGAAATATAGAATATCATTCTGACAAAATGATAGTTTGAATACATTTATTTTTAGTATTTGTAATAGCAGTAACATACTGTGATAATTACAATTAAATATATTTAACAAGCCTAAAAATCAATTAAAATAAGGTATAGCTTAGTTACAAGTCATGACTTATTTAGACTAAGTCTAAATAAGAAACACAATTTTCGACCCTAAAATAGCAGAAAAATAAGAGCTAAATAAACAGTAGGGGTAATTTTAAAGCCAAAAATAAATAATTAAAAGTTGGCATGGCCACATATTATATATTTTCACTCCTCGGTATAAATCAAGCATATCTCTTCCAATGTATTTGATTCTATTATGATGAGTCAATGATCCGTATATGATAAGATCAATGACTGTATAGGATAAAGCGATCGATCGTGTACGATAAGTCAATTGACCGTATAGGATAAGTCAGTCATCCGTCTATGATAAGTCGATGGACTTATCTACAAGAATTTATGATAAAGCAATAAGGAGTTCTGAAAAACGATAGTAACACAAAAAGCTTCATAATACAAGAAATAGGAAAGCGGTAATAATGAGAAGTATCTGAGTATACTTACCTAAGATTCATAGCTACATGGTTACCTATATGAGACTGTTGTCTTTTGCAACAGTCTCATGGATTTTGGAGGCAAAGCCGACAAAAGACACTTTGACCGGGCAGAGAAGGTAAAGTGCAAGGCGCTAAGAGTGAGTGCACAGGGAGTTTACTTCAGGTAAATGACCAAGCGCGAATCTCGCAAGCAACGAAGCAATTGGCCTGCTATGCAACGGTCTCTATATGGCTTTCTGCCTACTATAATTGAAAGCATGCCCCCGTCGTTTATACTATGGTTATGAAGGCTATAAACCTCGGTATAACTAGATATATTTACGATATTTGCTTTCATACTCATGAGTTCGTTATTGCCTATGGATAGTTATGAAGATATTTTTAGCGTTTGGTTACAAAGATACAATATTAGCACCCCATTTGTCAATAGCCCGCAAATGGAGCTAAAACAAACTAAAATGAAAAATGATAAAAGATATAAATACTGACATAATGATAGATGTAGATGCATTTGGCTATGACAAGTCATGCAGGAGGGTAAATCGCGATAGATAGACCAGACATATAATGGTAAAACATCTACAACCTCAAAAAGGGTGCTTAATAATGGGCAAAACTGTAGAGTAATAACTACAGGATAATAGCTGGGATACTATGAAGATTGCATCATATAAGATACCAACGCAGGGGGATTTTTGCGTTTACGAAAATACCAAAGGCATTACCGAAGGCCGTTCCTCAGAAACCACACCTTGCTTTACGGCAATATAACCATTGACTAAGGTATACTCCACTGCGTGTGAGAATGTTTGTCCTTCAAAAGGAGACCATCCGCACTTACTGAGTATCGATGATTTATCAACTGTGCATTGAGCATTGGGGTTTACAAGAACAAGATCGGCGTAATAACCTTCTCTTATATATCCTCTCTTGTGGATATGAAAAAGTTCGGCAGGTTGGTGACACATCTTATCCACCACTGTCTCACGGCTAAAGATGCCGCTACGAGCCATTTCGAGCATGGTGAGCAGAGAATATTGAATAAGAGGACCTCCACTGGCAGCACTGAGACAATTGCCTTGCTTTTCCTCCCACAGGTGAGGGGCATGGTCAGTAGCAATGATATCAATCAGGTTGTTATTGACCCCTTGGCGCAGTGCGTCTCTATCTTGTATAGTTTTGATAGCTGGGTTCCATTTGATTTTATTGCCGTAGGATTCATAGTCCTGATCACTGAACCATAAGTGATGCACACAGACCTCAGAGGTTATTCGTTTGTCCTTGAGTGGAATATCATTGCGAAACAAGGACAACTCTTTGGCTGTAGAAATATGGAGGATATGCAATCGGCTATTATATTGCTGTGCAAGAGATACAGCCTCATAAGATGATTCATAGCAGGCCTCAGCACTTCTGATTATGGGATGAAAAAAGATGTTGAGATTTTCCTGATTATATTTTTTCTTGAAAAATTCCTTGTTTGCCCTTATAATCTCTTCTTTTTCGCAATGAGTGGCTATGAGTAGATCTGTTTCTTTGAAAATACGGCTCAGGGTCTCTTTGTTGTCGACCAACATGTTGCCGGTAGATGAGCCTAAAAAAAGCTTTAGCCCGGGTACTTTATGCGGATCTATTTTTTTGATTTCTTCGATATTATCATTGGTACCTCCAAAAAAGAAAGCATAGTTTGCCCAAGAGGTATCGGCCGCTCTTTGGAGTTTATAATCGAGTTGTTCTGTTACAGTAGTAGGCGGGTTGGTATTGGGCATATCCATGAATGACGTAACGCCGCCTGCAATAGCAGCACGGCTCTCACTCATAATATCGGCCTTCTTGGTAAGTCCGGGTTCTCTGAAGTGTACCTGATCATCAATGCAACCCGGGATGAGTAGCAGTCCTTCACAATCGATCACTTCATCAAAGTGCATGGACTCTGCATATTCCGCCTCCTGCTCATCCGCTTTTACAATGCGTGATATCCACTCATTCTCTATAATGACTGAGCCAAGGTAGGTTTGTCGCTCATTGATGATTGTGGCATTCTTCAGATATATTCTCATTGCTGACTGTTTCTTTTAGGAAATTTATTGGTCATACGCCACCATCGGAGTTTGAGTACTCCGGTAAATGCTTCTCCGAAAATAGAACTATTCATCTTGGATGTACCCAATACCCTATTTTCAAAAGTAATAGGGACTTCTTTGATTTTAAATCCAAGGCACCTGGCTGTATACTTCATCTCGATCTGGAAGGCATATCCTTTGAAGTGTATAGAATCTAAGTCTATAGATTCCAATACACGCCTCCTATAGCAAACAAAACCCGCAGTAGTGTCATTGACAGGCATCCAAGTTACAGCCTTTACATACAGAGATGCTCCGTAACTCATCATGATCCTACCCAAAGGCCAGTTCTTGACCTTACCACCTTTTATATATCTGGATCCTATAGCTACATCAGCCCCATCTTGCGCACATGCATTGTATAGGTCAATAAGCTTATGGGGGGGATGACTAAAATCACAGTCCATCTCAAAGATATATTCGTAGTTGTGAGCAAGACTCCATTTGAATCCTGCGATATATGCCGTACCTAAACCCAACTTACCGCTACGCTCGACCAAGAATAGATTGCTGTGATTGGATTGCAATGTTTTTACAATCTGCGCGGTGCCGTCAGGCGATCCGTCATCAATAATGAGGATATCAAAGGCTTTGGGTAGACTAAAAACGGTCTCAATCATTTGAGCAATATTCTCTCGCTCGTTGTAAGTGGGGATTATTACTATGGAATCGTTTTGCATATTACAAAATTAATTACTCCGATATAAGGATTCAAATAGACAACAAAGTTAATTATATAAAGAATTAATAAAAGGAAATATGATGCAAAGTTTTTAAAAACATTATCACTATCACGGCATATAATATAAATCGAAGTAAACAAAGGCCGTAAATGTAAGATACAAGGTTATTGAGCTGAACCGGGACCTTATCATACAATACCTACATGAGGGTATTTTTATTTTTTGGATACTGTAGTCATGGGATATGATAGAGTATTAATTAATTTTGTAATTATAAATAAATGGATGACAATTATGAATGATATAGATAAATCACAAGAGCACATGCATTGTTGCCACGGTCACAACCATAGTCATCAAGGACATCATCATACCCACATGCATGGTCATCACAGTGAGGGCAATATACTCACGGCTTTTTTCCTGAATATCTTTTTTGCTATTATAGAACTTGTAGGAGGTATCTATACCGGAAGTGTGGCTATCATGTCTGATGCTTTGCATGATTTCGGAGACTCTATATCTCTGGGTATCGCATGGCGACTTCAGAAGTTGTCCAAGAAAGGCCGTGACGCTACTTTTACTTATGGTTATAAGCGATTTGCTTTACTGGGCGCACTGCTCATTTCTATCTTACTACTCGTGGGATCTGTATTTGTTATCATTGCTTCTGTAGAGCGCCTCATCGACCCATCAGAACCTAAAGCCAAAGGTATGCTTATTCTAGCAATATTCGGTGTGATCATAAATGGTGCAGCAGTATTGAGATTACGCTTAGGACACTCGCTCAGCGAACGAGCAGTAATGCTCCATATGCTGGAAGATGTATTGGGATGGATAGCAGTACTTATCGTAAGTTTGGTAATGATGTTTGTAAAAGTGCCTATATTGGACCCCATATTATCACTATGCATTACAATGTGGATACTATACAATGTATACCGCAATCTAAGGGAATCGTTCAAAATATTGCTTCAAGGAGTACCTACAGATGTAGATCGAGCCGGGCTGGAAACCAAAATTTTGGAGATACCTAATGTATGTTCTGTTCATGATATACATCTTTGGACATTGGATGGTGAGAGTCACATTATGACTATACACGTAGTTTATCGATGTAACAAAATCTGTACCCCTGAAACAATAGCCGCATTCAAAAGAGAAATCAGGGATGTTGCTGCACAATATCACATAGAGCATCTGACTATAGAACTTGATCCTGAGAATACATCTTGTTCTCTCGAAAACTGTTAATCATGCTTCACATATAGTATAAAGTATCCATTAGACAGCATACGCAGCCATAGCAAGCAATATAAAATTGTGTATCTTTACATCTGTAAGAGTTACTTCCCCTAATAATATTAATACTCTTTAGATGAAGAAACGTAATTTGATAAAAAAAGTAATGGGAATAATGTGCCTGGGATTGTCATTATTTTCATATAATTGTTACTACGCCACGGGACAAAGTCTTGAAGAGGCTCAGAATCTTTATAACAATGGCAATTATGCGCAAAGCCTCACTATGGCCAGGCAGCTAGAGAGCCAAAACCCCAAAGACAAGAATATCAAGTTATTAATTGCGCAAGCCACTCTACATAACGGCAAACCTGAGATAGCTTTAACCCTCTTTCAGTCATTAGCACCCAAATTGGGTGCTCAAGGACATATCTATCTTGCCGAGGCCTATTATTACAACTATGATTTTGGTAAAGCCAAAGCTTCTTTGGAAAAATATACGGCTCCACTCAAAAAACGGAAGAAAGAAGTTCCTCATCAAGCAATGATACTGGAAAAAAAGATATCCAAGGCAGAGAAGCTACTTGATAAGACAGAACGACTCACCATAATTGATAGTACAGTTTATCCCAAACATGAAATGCTCAAAGCGATCAGACTATCTCATGGCGAAGGTACTCTACAAAAACAAGAAGTCACAACACTAAACAAAGGCAGTATTGCGACTGCATGTATAAATGGGTTGCAGAGCAATAAAGTATTTTCATCTCAACAAAGCAATGACAGTTCGCTCAATCTTTATACATCAAGTATTATAGGAGGTAAGTGGTCTACTCCCGTAGCTATAGACAAGCTCAACAGCACAGCAGACGAAAACTTTCCGTTTATAAGACAAGACGGAACTACTCTTTACTTTGCACGGAATGCTGAGGATGGACTAGGTGGATACGACATATATTTCTCGAGATTCAATCTTGACAACAATGAATACTTAGAGCCGTCCCACTTGGGAATGCCCTTCAACTCACCATTCAATGACTATATATTAGCTTTTGACAATGCTAAGAATATTGGCTATCTTGTCAGTGATCGGTATCAGTCTTCTGATTCTGTAGTCATATACACCTTTGTACAAAACAAGGAGTTTATACCTGTAGCAGATGACAATCCGGATGTAAAAAAAATGTGGGCTACTCTCAAGAGCATGAAAGAACTGAAAGACACTTCTGAAAAAAACTCAGAAATATCAAACAATAAACAGGAATCGCCCAAGGAAGAATATGAGTTTGACTTTGTAATTACGGGAAACAGGGTATATCATTATCTCAAAGATTTCAAAAGCTCAATGGCATTGGAGCGATTTTCTGAAGTGATGAAATTACAGAAAGAGCTGAATATCACTGAGACAAACCTACTTTCACTGAGAAAGAAATACACCGAAGGCTCAGCAGAACAAAAAGCACAGCTTACTCCTGATATAGTGGCACTTGAGAAGAAGCAAGAGACTGCAAAGCAAAAATTGCAAACTCTCATATTAGAAACAAGAGAGTTAGAACTAAGAAACAACTAATCACACTTATATTTTAAAAACTACATATTATGGAAAATAAAAGAATTATACCACCATCAGAGCTCATAATAAATGAAGATGGATCAGTGTTTCATCTGCATATTAAACCGGAACAATTATCAGATAAGATTTTTTTGGTAGGAGATCCGAGCAGAGTAGATATGGTGGCTCAACGGTTTGACTCGATAGAATGCAACATCAGTAGCAGAGAGTTTCATACAATAACAGGTGTATACAAAGGCAAACGTATCACAGTGCTAAGCCACGGGATAGGCACAGACAATATTGATATTGTGATGAATGAGCTTGATGCTTTGGCCAATATTGACTTCAATACCCGAGAAGTAAAGGATGACTTCAAACAACTGACACTGGTACGTGTGGGTACTTCTGGAGGGTTACAAGAAGAATGTCCTATAGGCACTTATGTAGCCGCTGAAAGAAGTATTGGTTTTGACGGAGTACTTTATTTTTATGCTCACAGCGGACGCGTAAGAGATGAAAAGTTTGAGGAAGCATTGCTGGAACAACTGGATTGGAAAATAGAGGGTCTCAAACCTTATGTGGTAAAATCGGACAACTCACTCATTGAACAAATAACACAAAATGATATACTACGAGGCAATACCATAGCTGCTAATGGGTTCTATGGTCCGCAAGGGCGTCAATTGCGCTTAGCTCTCAGAGACCCCAAGCTCAATCAAAAGATTGAGAGCTTCAATTTTGAAGACAAACACATCACTAACTATGAAATGGAAAGCTCATCGCTTGCAGGTCTATCAGCCCTTATGGGACATAGAGCTATGACAGTGTGTTGTATCATCGCAGGAAGGAGAGCTGAAAATATGAATACCAATTATAAAGGTAGCATTGAGGGTCTTATTGATTTAGTGCTCGAACGCATTTAGTATTTTGACTAATTAAAACTATCTTTGTGTAAATTTATAGCTTAGGGAAAGCTTGTATTGTATATGGATCCGAACTTTTTATCATATCATACAAGCTTTCATTCATATCGAATATATAAAGATGAATATTTTAGAACTTAGTGAACAGGAGATAATAAGAAGGCAGAGCCTCGAAGAATTGAAAGCTATTGGGATCAACCCGTATCCGGCTGAAGAATACCCAGTTACAGCTTATTCAAAAGAAATTTTAGACACATTCAAAGATGATGCGCCCCAAAGGGAAGTAAGCATCGCAGGGCGTGTTATGGGTAAACGAATCATGGGTAAAGCTTCTTTTCTTGAACTCCAGGACTCTGAAGGGCGTGTCCAGATATATGTGACTCGTGACGACATCTGCCCGGGAGAAGATAAGACCCTGTATAACACCGTTCTGAAAAAACTACTTGATATTGGTGATTTCATTGGAATTAAAGGCTTTGTATTTAGAACCCAGATGGGTGAAATATCAGTCCATGCGCAAGAATTTACATTCCTATCCAAAAGCTTGAAACCCCTTCCGGTGGTCAAAGTAAAAGATGGAGTGGTATATGATGCTTTCAGCGATGCAGAAATGCGCTATCGCCAAAGATATGTAGACCTGGTAGTAAACGACCATATAAAAGATATATTCTTAAAAAGAACTAAGATATTCAATGCTATGCGTAACTTCTTTAATGAAAGAGGTTACATAGAAGTAGATACTCCGGTATTGCAGCCTATCCCCGGTGGAGCTGCAGCTCGTCCATTTATTACCCATCACAATGCATTGGACATGCCGTTGTATCTCCGTATTGCAAATGAGCTTTACCTCAAAAGACTTATAGTAGGCGGATTTGAAGGAGTATACGAATTCAGCAGAAACTTCCGCAATGAGGGCATGGACAGGACTCACAATCCTGAGTTTACAGCCATGGAAATATACGTTTCTTACAAGGATTACAATTGGATGATGAGTTTTACCGAACAAATGCTGGAACATATATGCATGGAGGTCCTCGGAACAACCAAAGTAAAAGTAGGAGATAAAGAAATAGACTTTAAAGCGCCCTACAAGCGAGTTACAATGATTGATGCCATAAAGGAGAATACCGGTATTGACATCAGTAACATGAATGAAGATGAATTGCGTGAAGTATGTAAAAAGCTCAATATAGAAGCAGATGAGACAATGGGTAAAGGAAAGCTCATTGATGAAATCTTCGGAGAAAAATGTGAAGGTACTTACATACAACCTACATTTATCACAGATTATCCCAAGTCGATGTCTCCACTTACTAAAGAACATAGGAATAATCCGGAATTGACAGAACGTTTCGAGCTCATGGTCAATGGTAAGGAAATTGCTAATGCATACTCTGAGCTAAATGACCCTCTGGATCAGCGTGATAGATTTGAAGAACAACTTAAATTATCTGAGAAAGGTGACGATGAAGCGATGTATATTGATCAGGACTTCCTCAGATCTCTTGAATACGGCATGCCACCCACAAGCGGTATGGGTATAGGGATGGATAGACTAGTGATGTTAATTACAGGTCAAGAAAGTATACAGGAAGTGCTTCTATTCCCTCAAATGAGACCGGAAAAAGTATTGCCTAAAGATAGTAAAGAGGTATTTGCACAAAAGGGTGTACCTGAAGAATGGGTACCTGTATTGCATAAAGCAGGATACCTTACCGTGGAAGATATGCTCAAAGAAAAAGATAAACCGGGGAGATTATTGCAATCTTTGATGGATCTAAAAAAGAAATATAAATTAGATATAGAATCTCTCAATCTTGATATTGTAAGCAATTGGCTGAACTAATCATAGCTATTAATGATTTTATGATAAAGTCAATTGTAATATTTAAATCGAAATGTTTTGATGAATGAGGTTGGTAATATCGGCATTTTGGGAGGGGGCAGTTGGGCAACTGCCCTAGCGAAGATTGTACTAAAATCTGAGCCTAAAATTAATTGGCTATTGCGTACATCAAAGCAAATTGACGAAATAAAAAAGACCGGAAGAAATTCCAAATATCTCCCGGGAGCAGAATTTGACACTTCTAAAATCAAGTTTTTCTCAGATTCTGATATTAATTCTTTTTTCAGGGCAAGTGACACTGTCATATTAGCCGTGCCCTCTCCGTTTATAAAACAATTCCTCAAACGGGTAAGAACTTCGAGTACAAAAAGTAAGCTTTTCATCAATGCAATTAAAGGTATTGTACCGGATGAGAATCTACTTGTATCTGACTATTTGCAGGATATAATGGATGTGCCCATGGATATGATCGGGGTGGTATCAGGCCCGTGCCATGCGGAGGAAGTGGCGAAAGAAAGAATGTCTTACCTCACTGTAGGGTGTTTCGATATCAATAAAGCGAGCATAGTAGCAAGTACCCTCTCTAATGACTTTGTAAGATGCGCTATCAGCAAAGATGTTGTAGGTATCGAGTATGCATCAGTATTGAAGAATATATATGCTATTGCTGCAGGTATTTGTAATGGATTGAGTTATGGCGACAACTTTCAGTCTGTATTAATATCAAATGCTATATCTGAAATGAATAGTTTTGTCAACACTGTACACCTCTTGGGTAGAGATATTACAGAATCTGTATATCTCGGAGATTTATTAGTTACCGCATACTCCAATTATAGTCGCAACAGAACTTTTGGCAACATGATCGGCAAAGGTTATAGTGTCAAAGCGGCGCAGATGGAAATGGCAATGATCGCAGAAGGTTACTATGGAGCCAATTGTATACGGGAATTAAATAAAAGATATCAAGTAAATATGCCGATAATGAGTACAGTATATGAGATACTGTATGAAAAAGCACCTGCTAAAGAAGCAATACTGAAACTAGCGCAAAATTTTAAATAAATTATACAAAGAATATTATTATGAATAATATTAAATTAGATTTAAAAGGAATATTATCTTTTGTATCTCAAGAAGAAATCAATGCTTGGGAAAACAAGAGCAAGCAATATATGGAGTACCTTCACAAAGGTACCGGGGCGGGCAATGATTACATCGGGTGGTTGAATTTACCGGCTGAAATATCAGACCATGATTTTGACAAAATCGAGTCAGTAGCACAAACTCTAAGATCGGAATGCGACTATGTTATAAGTATAGGTATAGGCGGAAGCTATTTGGGAGCAAGAGCAGTTATCGAAGCAATGAGCAATAGCTTTGAGGCATATTACCCCACACATAAAAATCCGATTATCCTTTTTGCAGGTCATAATATTGGAGAAGATTATTTGTCCGAGATGCTCTCCTTCTTGAAAGATAAAAGATTTGGTATCATCAACATTTCTAAATCAGGAACTACTACTGAGCCCGCTATTGCATTTAGACTGCTCAAAGAACTACTTGAGAAAAATGTAGGTAAGGCGAAAGCTAAAGAGCTTATTGTAGCAATAACTGATGAAAAGAAAGGAGCATTGAGAACATTGGCGGATAGTGAAGGCTACCAAACTTTCATCATCCCTGATAATGTAGGAGGGCGTTTCTCCGTACTTACTCCTGTAGGATTATTACCCATAGCTGTTGCAGGCTTCAACATAAAAGAATTGGTAAAAGGAGCAAAAGATATGTCTGGATTTGTAGGAGAAGATGTAGACTTCGCCCATAATATGTCAGCTCAATATGCTGCAGCCAGGAATACACTTTATCAAAATGGAAAGAAGATTGAAATTTTGGGTAATTTCCATCCTAAACTTCATTACATAGGCGAATGGTGGAAACAGCTTTTTGGCGAAAGTGAAGGAAAAGATCACAAAGGAATCTTCAATGCAGCCGTTGATTTTACCACAGATCTCCACTCTATGGGGCAATGGATACAAGAAGGTGAGAGAAATATTTTCGAAACTATCATTTCCATAGAAACCCCCGATAATGAACTTCATATCCCAACTGACGAGCAGAACCTTGATGGACTGAATTATCTATCGGGGAAAAGAGTGGACGAAGTGAACAAGATGGCTGAACTGGGGACTCAAATGGCTCATATTGATGGTGGTGTCCCTAATATCAAGGTCTCACTACCACAATTAAATGAATATTATATCGGACAGCTGTTTTACTTCTTCGAAAAAGCAGTTGGGTTAAGTGGATATATGCTTGAAGTGAACCCATTTAACCAACCTGGCGTAGAAGCATATAAAGGTAATATGTTTGCCTTGCTGGAGAAACCGGGGTATGAAAAAGAAACTGAAGAAATAAAAAAGAAACTTCAGTAATCAATAAATTTTGAATCATCAATATTAATTGTGAGTAATGAAATATAATAGTAAAATGAAACCATTGGCATTACCTGAATATGGACGTAATGTCCAAAATATGGTAGATCATTGTCTGGCTATCGAGGACAGGGATGAAAGAAACATTTGTGCACGGACGATTATCAAGACAATGAAAGGAATGACGCCCGAACTCAAGGACAATAACCAATCTGATAAAATATATTGGGATCATTTGGCTATTATGTCGGATTTTAATTTAGATGTCGACTTCCCCGAAAATACTATCACAAAAGAGAAACTTATCAGAAAACCATCCAAGATAGAATATCCTAACCATAAGATAACTTACAGATATTACGGTAATCTTATTGATGAACTAATAGAGAAAGCATGTAATATGGAAGAAGGTGAGGAACGTAACGCCCTATCTGAGCTTATTGCAAAGCAAATGAAACGGTCATACATGGCATGGAACAAAGATAATATTGATGATTCAAAAATTTTCAGTGATCTATATGATATGTCTAAAGGTAAAATTCACCTGAATATTGACAATTGTAAATTGACGATTCCCAATACCCCTGAAAAAAGGGATAATAAGCGTATCAAAAAATACAAAAGAAAATAGCTTATGTATCCTTAATTAGACTATACATATAAAACCCTCAATAAACACACACATAATATGTCATCATATGTAATTGAAGGAGGTTATAGCTTAAAAGGAACTATCGAACCTCAGGGAGCCAAAAACGAAGCTCTCCAAATTGTAGCAGCGACATTACTTACTTCCGAGAAAGTAACCATAAACAATGTTCCCGACATCTTGGATGTAAACAATCTGATTGAGTTGTTGAGAAATATGGGGGTGAAAGTAACCAAAGAGTCTAAAGGGGTATTTACATTCCAAGCTGATAATATTGATATAGATTATCTAAAATCAGATCAATACCGGCAAAAAAGTATGGCTCTGAGAGGTTCTGTTCTTACTTTAGGTCCGCTGATTTCAAGATTTGGATTCGCTATTTTTCCTAAACCCGGCGGTGATAAGATAGGACGCAGAAGAGTAGATACACATCTTATCGGCGTACAGGCATTAGGAGCAGAATGTCAATATAACCCTTCCATAAAATCCTATGAAATAAAAAGCGACAAACTCAAAGGAGCTTATATTTTATTAGATGAAGCATCAGTTACCGGTACAGCCAATGTGCTTATGGCTGCTGTGCTTGCCGAAGGAGAAACCACAATTTATAACGCAGCCTGCGAACCTTACTTACAACAATTATGCAAACTCCTTATTGAAATGGGAGCGAAGATTGATGGAGTGGGTTCTAATCTGCTGAAAATTCAAGGAGTGAAGGAACTTCACGGTGCTGAACATCGTCTTCTGCCTGATATGATTGAAGTGGGAAGCTTCATCGGTATGGCTGCAATGACAAAGTCTGAAATTACAATAAAAAATGTAAGTATACCTAATCTGGGTATCATACCCGCATCCTTCCAGCGTTTAGGAATTACTATAGAGCAAAGAAATGATGATCTATTTATCCCTAAACATGATGGATATGAGATCGAAACATTTATAGATGGATCCATAATGACTATAGCAGATGCTCCATGGCCGGGACTCACACCAGACCTTCTGAGTGTTTTTTTAGTTGTTGCCACTAAAGCCAAAGGAAGTGTCCTGATACATCAAAAAATGTTTGAGAGCAGGCTGTTCTTTGTCGACAAGCTCATCGATATGGGTGCACAGATTATTCTATGTGATCCACATCGTGCCACAGTTATCGGATTGGACAAAAGATATAACCTAAGAGCAGCTGAGATGATCTCACCGGATATACGGGCAGGTATCGCATTGCTTATTGCAGCAATGAGTGCCAAAGGGACAAGCATTATACACAACATTGAACAAATCGATAGAGGATATGAAAATATTCATGAACGACTCAATGCATTGGGTGCAAGAATTTCAAGACTTTCTTAAACATGATCGATAAGAATCAATTTGATTTAATTGGGAAACTCTCCAAGCCACATGGAATTTCAGGCGAAATTAATGCAAAGCTATCTGTAGATTTATCCCCTCTTTTGGAGGATAAAGAAAACTCTTCAGTATTTCTAATGGTTGAATTCAACAATTTATTAGTTCCTTTCAGACTTTTGGGATACCGTGACAAAGGCGAGGAATTAGCGTTGCTCAAGTTCAAAGATATTGATACCAAAGAGCAAGCCATGGAGCTTGTGGGCCTATCGGTATATCTGAGCAAAACATATCTTGATAGTGAAGAGGAAGGTGTAGTAAAAGATCTTCAATTTTTCGTAGGGTTTGATCTCTTTGATGAAGACAAAAGAATAGGTAAGATTATAGATATTGATGACTCTACTCTCAACACTCTAGCACTGATAGCCACACCTTCGGGAGAAGAAGTCATGGTGCCCTTTGCTGAAGAACTCATCAAAGATATAGATTTGAAGTCTCGAAAAATGAACTTAACTATCCCTTCCGGATTATTAGACTTATGAAAAAGAATATTGCTATTTTAGGGTCGACCGGCTCTATAGGAACTCAAACGTTAGACATTATTAAGGACAATCGGGATCAGCTCAGGGTCTATGCTATTACAGCTAATAATAACTATAAACTCCTCATAGAGCAAGCCATAGAATTCGAGCCTGAAATAGTTGTTATCGCAAACGAAAAGCATTATTCTATTGTCAAAGACGCCCTTCAGTCAAAGCCGATCAAAGTATGGGCGGGCAACCAAGCTATAGCAGACGCTGCCACTATGGCCGATGTGCACATTGTTATTACGGCAATGGTGGGATATTCCGGTCTTATACCGACACTGAAAGCAATCGAAGCCGGCAAAGTAATAGGTTTGGCAAATAAAGAAAGCCTAGTCGTAGCAGGTGAGCTGATTATTCAAAAGGCAATTGAGTTCAAATCTGCTATTATACCGGTGGACTCTGAACACTCTGCTATTTTCCAATGCTTGATGGGCGAGGTGCAAAACCCCGAAAAGATTATACTCACAGCTTCCGGAGGACCATTTAGAGCTTTTGATAGGCAGGCTCTTGAAACAGTAACGGTGGCACAGGCTCTAAAACACCCTAATTGGGATATGGGAGCCAAAGTAACTATTGATTCAGCATCATTGATGAATAAAGGCTTTGAGATGATCGAGGCCAAATGGCTTTTTGATATGCAACCTCATCAGATAGATGTTCTGATACATCCGCAGAGCATTATTCACTCTATGGTACAGTTTCATGATGGTTCTATTAAGGCGCAATTGGGCATCCCCGACATGAGACTCCCCATAAGCTATGCCTTGGGGCTTACTCATAGAATTCCCAATCAATATCCAAGGCTCGATTTTACGCAATATCAATTTACATTCGAAAAGCCCGATACCGAAAGGTTCCCTAATCTTAGATTTGCATTTGAATGTATTGACAAGGGTGGCAATCAGCCTTGTGCACTAAACGCAGCTAATGAAGTAGCGGTAAAAGCTTTTTTAGAAGAAAAGCTTTCCTTTAGGAAGATGAGTGACCTCATTGACCGTTGTCTTCAAATAAACACATTTATAACTCATCCGTCATTAGAAGATTATATTGAAACTGATCGTGTAATACGCCAAAGCGCAATAGAAATGATAGATAAAATTTAAATCATATATTTAATTAATGAGTCCGTTCTTCAGTTTAACAATACAGCTACTTGCTTCACTAAGCATTTTAGTCTTCATACACGAATTAGGGCATTTTCTTTTTGCTCGTAAATTCAAAGTAAGAGTTGAGAAATTTTATCTTTTCTTTGACCCTTGGTTTAGTCTTTTTAAATATAAGCCCAGAGGCAGCGATACAGAATATGGTATAGGTTGGCTTCCTTTAGGTGGATATTGTAAGATATCGGGAATGATTGATGAGTCTTTGGACACTGATCAGATGGCAAGCGAACCACAACCTTATGAATTTAGGAGTAAGCCTGCGTGGCAAAGACTCCTTATCATGTTTGCCGGAGTCCTTTTCAATGCTATTCTTGCCATATTTATTTATACAGGTATTAGCTTGGCATGGGGTAAAATACAGCTACCCTCCGAAAACATACATTCAGGGATGGCTTTTTCTGATGTAGCCAAAGATATCGGCTTTCAAGACAATGATATTATCATTGCCGTAGACGGCCAAAAAGAAGATGCGCTGGACAGAGGATTTATGCGCAAAATCATCCAAGCACAGGATGTAGAGGTTCTCAGAAATGGTCAGAAAGTTACTATTGATATACCATCAGACATGATGGAACGCTTGCTTCGCACCAATAATGGGCTTATGAGCATACAGTTTCCTCTGGTAATAGATAGTGTGATGAAAACAGGAGGAGCATCCCAAGCGCAACTGCTCCCGGGTGATAGTCTTGTAGCTATTGATAGTACTTCTGTGCCTGATGTAAGAGATGCATTAACCAAAATGAATTCACTCCGAGGAAATGAGTCCGTATTTACCTTTGCTCGCAATGGAGAACTTTTTACGACTCCCGTAAAAATAGACACAGCAGGGCACATAGGCATAGTCATGAAAAGAGTAACAGATGTATATAAAACCAATCATATATCTTACAACATATTCAATGCCATACCAGCCGGTATAGACCAGGGCATGGGAACAATGAAAAGCTACGTGGGAGATATGAAATATGTTTTTACCAAAGAAGGAGCGAAACAAATGGGAGGCTTTGGTACGATAGGCAAATTGTTCCCTTACCCATTCAATTGGCATGACTTCTGGAGCATAACCGCATTCCTCTCAATTATCCTGGCCGTTATGAATCTCCTTCCTATTCCGGGATTGGATGGTGGACATATCATGTTCTTGTTCATTGAAATGATTTCAGGACGTAAGGTAAGCCAGAAAATATTAGTAACGGCTCAAGTGATAGGCATGCTCCTATTATTTGCCTTAGTATTGTATGCCAATGGCAATGATCTATTCAGATATTTAATCAAATAATGCTTCGCTTAGAAACATATCCCTCTAACTTTGAAAATAAAGTAGGGTTTGATGAAGTAAGACATATATTGAAATCTTATGCGTCAAGCAGCATCGGCAAAGAATATGCCGATCAGATGGGTGCTACTACCGAGTTTGCAGAAGTGGACCGTCTTCTCTCAGAAGTTGTAGAGATGATGGATATCAAACAACATGCCTCAGAATTCCCTTCTCTCTTGATCGCTGATAAAAGAGAATCGCTCAATAGCCTTCGTCCTCAAGGAGCTTATCTTGAAGAAAAAGAATTATTGGATATAGCGGATACTCTCGCTGTAGCCAATGCATTGGATGTATTCTTTCATAGCAATAATGCCCCGGGTGAAGATGCACAACACCTATACCCTCATCTGAAATTGATCGCTGATGAATGTCCTGCCTATCCCAAAATTGAGTCTAATATCAGATCTCTTTTTGATATTACAGGCAAAATCAAAGACAATGCTTCCAAAGAGCTTTATAGAATAAGAAAAGAGCTCAACCAACTGGAAAAAAGCCTTTCGGGATCCATTCACAGGATTATCCGCGAAGCCAAAAAGGAGGGTTGGGTAGAAGGAGATGTCAATCCAAGCATTCGCGACGGTAGATTAGTAATTCCTATAGCTCCTGCTCATAAAAGAAAAATCAAGGGGATCATTCACGACGAGTCTACCACAGGGAAGACTGTTTACATAGAACCTGCCGAAATAGTAGAAGCCAATAACAGAATTACTGAACTGGAAACGGAAGAACGTAAAGAAATCATCCGCATCCTTATTGAGGTGGCCAATAAAATAAGACCTCATATTCAGGAACTCATCTTTCTGTTTCTTATCATTGGGAAATTTGATTTCATTATGGCTAAAGCTTGTTTTGCCATAGAACACGGAGCGATCAAACCGATATTGCACAAAAAACCAACAATCCAATGGTATCAAGCCAAACATCCACTTCTACTACGTACACTGAAACTGCATCAGAGAGATATTGTTCCTTTAGACATAGAGTTACTTTATCCCGACAGCCGTATTCTGATCATATCAGGGCCCAATGCCGGTGGGAAATCTGTATGTCTCAAAACAGTGGGAATTTTGCAATATATGCTACAGTGCGGTATGCCCATTCCTGTAAGCAATTACTCCCATGCAGGTATTTTCGGGCATCTTTTTATTGATATAGGGGATGAGCAAAGTATTGAGGACGATCTAAGCACCTACAGTTCTCATCTTCGAAACATGAAGTATTTTACCCGTAATTGCAATTCACATTCATTACTCCTTATAGATGAGTTCGGAGGCGGCACTGAACCTCAGATAGGCGGCGCCATAGCACAAGCATTATTGAGAAAATTCAATGACAACAAATCTTTCGGAGTCATCACTACACACTACCAAAATATTAAAAATTATGCTGAAGACACCTTAGGCCTTATCAATGGAGCTATGTTGTATGACAGGCATGAGATGAAACCTCTGTTCAAGTTGGCTATAGGACGTCCGGGCAGCTCTTTTGCCATAGAAATAGCTCGTAAGACAGGTATTCCCGAAGACGTTATTGACGAAGCGACTTCCATTGTAGGTACTGACTATATCGATATGGACAAATATCTGCAAGATATTGTGCGTGACAAAAGATATTGGGAAACTAAAAGACTCAGCATAAGAAAAGAAGAAAAGAGACTGGTCGAAGAGGTAGAGTTATACAAAGACAATCTTGAGAAGATAGAAAAAGAGCGGAAGAAAATCATTGTAGAAGCCAAAAAGGAAGCACTACAAATCATCTCAGATTCAGGCAAGATGGTAGAGCGTACCATACGAGAAATCAAGGAAGCGGAAGCTGAGAAAGAAAAAACAAAAAAAATCCGTGCTTCTTTAGATAATTACAAGAAGACATTGGAAGATGTAAAAGATTCCGTTTCTGAGGAAAAAGATAAACTCAAACGAGAACTTGAAAAAATAAAAAGAAGGCAAGAAAGAAAAAAGGAGAAGCAAGAAAATAATCGAAACAACCCGGCTAAAACTTCGACTACTCGAACAGGTTCATCTGAACAAAAAACGGATAAACAAGAATTCAAGGTTGGTGATCATGTAAAGATAAAAAGTCAAAAAGCCATTGGGTCCATCTTGGAAATCAAAGCAAATGGATCTGCCGTTATAGCTTTGGGCATGATCAAAACTACTATTGAGACAGACAGGCTGGTACATGCTTCAGGACAAGAGATCAAAAGTATCAAATCAGATATCCGTACTACTCATCCAAACCATAATGCTATCATTGATCAAATTCATGAGAAAAGGCTTAATTTCAAACAAGATATAGATGTGAGAGGAATGAGGGCAAGTGAAGGAGTACAAGCTATTTCTTATTTTATTGATGAAGCTGTACAATTAGGGATCAATAGAGTCAGAATTTTACATGGAACAGGTACCGGAGCTCTCAAAATATCAATTCGGGAATATCTAGCAAGCCTAGCTGTCGTAAAGCATTTCCAGGATGAGCACGTGCAGTTTGGCGGAGCAGGCATCACTATCGTAGATCTATAAGTATTGATCTCTTCTCCCACTCTCAATCAAATGATAGTGAAAATATAGCTACTTTACTACTTAGTCTCCCTTTAAAAATCATATTTCAGCAAAACGATTCTGATGGTTAGTGTTTCGCTGAAATAAGCTTTTTTAAGGGGCGACTATTTATCATGAAAATCTGCAAGTTTGTGCACCTAAAGATACAACAACATGTAGATTCACAAGAGGATTTATGATATTATATTATTGATAATCAGCGCATAGATAAAGACGTTTAAGAGTAAACTGTGTAAAATTTACAACGATACTTTTTGTTTTATTATTTTACTCTCAGATAGGGAAATTCCAGTTTTCACTCCTTTTGATTGTATCGGCTCCAAAGCCATCTCTTTCATATTAAAATTAGGAAATTCAGCTAATCCCCTTTTTGTGATCCGTTCTATTTGTATCTGATATTCATGATTTCGTACTGTTCCCAGGATCACATTTCCGGTATCGTCATTTCTGTAATGTTCGATATATACAATGTAATAGTTGATCCCTTGGTGATAATATTGTATTCCTCCCACGTCAAAGCTCTTGGTAAAGAGTTTATTGCTTTCTGATAGCTTTTCTATTGCTCTTTGTAATGCAATACTTTGATTTGATTTATTGGATATCACGGATCTAAACTCCGCCAGTGTATAATATTTATCATTGAAACATACCCAGCTCTTTTCATGACTAACAAAATTTAAACTATTAGGCAGATATTTTACTCTTATTATTACATGAGGGCACAATCCTTTTAGGTATGCAGATTTATCTATAGTTGTTTCTTTTACATATACTCCTATTTCATTATATATAAGAGGATCTTGAGCCTCTTTGACAACCAACCATAAGACTTTGTCATTATCGTCACTGTAACAAGAGATTTTTTCCATCAAGGCACTCTTATCTGCCAAAAGCGATCCTGTATAAAGCGAAGTCTCCGGATAGATCACTTGTGATCCCTCTTTGGATATCATCTGTTTGCCTTTTATCAGTCTTGAGCCTTTAGCCATACTGTTTATGGCGAACCAAAAAGTTTGTGTGTCAATGGTACCATTTTCAACCAAAGGTTTACCCGTGACGATTACGCGGCAGATATTGGGCTCTAATGAAACCTCAATAGGAATATTACTCTTCTCACTATCAATTGTTATGTCAATCAAACCATCTTTATTGAGCATACTTGCTACTTTACTCTTTTTTGTATTGTTATCCTCAAAGCTGATTGTTTTATATATTGAGCAGGGATAATCTATAGAGAGACTGTCAATATGGCTCAAGGCATGAGCCTTTACATGCTCGGAAGAATTCCCTACGACAAGAAGCTTATATTTCCCATTTTTCAAATCCAAATCTATATCATAGATATTTTTACCGGAAGTAGCTTTGAACGACTTTTGATAGCAAAAATCTCCGGATTGGTCGTAGAAATAAAGAGTGTACTCTTTCACCAATGCCATCGGATCTGCTTGCATACCCCGCAGTGTAATGCCCGGTTTATGGATCTTCAGCGTAATAACTTTTTGAGTTTTAGGGGACGAATTTGATCCCGGATGTGTGTTATAACGATCTACATCTGATGTGCATCTTGAGGTAATAAATATAATCAACAATGCACCAACTAAATTTGTGTATTTCATAAAATATTTATTGGTTAAAATCGGTCAAATTTAAGAACATATAATTATTTTACCAAGAGATATTTAATGCTTTACCCATAAAGCGGTTTTTCTTGTGACTGCAAAATACTTAGTTGTCATCGGTGAGTTAAGGATTGCTCAGTATAAGGGAGCCATGGATATTCATTTTATAGCTGACAATCCCCTACCTTAATCGTTTTGCTAATAAGATGTAGTTTGACCCGGCTGTGTAGAAAGAAGTCTAACCTATGCTTACCGCATTTAAAACACTTTTATATATGCCTCCTGAAATTTATACATGATCAATTAGGCCCTCTATCTTGTCCTTAAAATCAATACTTGAAGGATATATAACTTCATTTTTTCATCTCTTTGCAGTTATAATCCAGAGATAAATTGCTTGAAGTTGAGGATATAAAATTCTATTATGATAGGTCTGTTGTCCGTGTACGATAAATCGATTGTCCGTGTACGATAAGTCTGTCGTCCGTGTACGATAAATCGATTGTCCGTATACGATAGGTCAGTCGCCCGTATATGATAGTTGAATTTGTTCCCATCTAAGAATACTATCAGTGGGCAGAAAATCAATTTATCGTTATGCATATCTAGGGCTGCTTTAGACCGCATATTTGAAAATTGAAACCCGTTGAATAGAAACGCATATGTAACCAGGTAAATTTCAAATATCATCCTAGATTTTAATGGGACAGCAATGTAGCAAAACGATAAATCAATGGCCTCATATAAGAGTTTAATAACACTCTATTTTTCATTTCCTGTAGAATACAAATGATTCTAAAAGATGCGATGATAAGAAGTCTTGACAGAATAATAGATGCTGTAACCAAAAATAATTAACTTTGTGTGATATGTATTCATATCAGATTAGACATTGGTAACAATACAAAATATCAAATAAAAATCTCATTATTCAAAATGAAACCAACTCTTTATGTATTAGCTGCAGGTATGGGCAGTCGTTATGGAAGTTTGAAACAGCTTGACGGACTGGGTCCTTCCGGTGAAACTATTATGGACTACTCCATCTACGATGCTATTCGCGCAGGATTCGGTAAACTGGTGTTTGTAATCAGGCGCTCTTTTGAAAAAGACTTTCGAGAGAAAATTGTATCTAAATATAAAGATAAGATCCCGGTAGAGGTCGTTTATCAGGACATGGACAATCTCCCCGAAGGCTTTACATGCCCTGAAAACAGAGAAAAACCTTGGGGTACCAATCATGCCGTAATGATGGCAGCCGGAACAATAAAAGAACCATTTGCCGTCATCAATGCCGATGACTTCTATGGCCGTAGCAGTTTTGAAATATTGGCTAAAAAGCTCAAAGAACTCAACGGACACCACGGTGAGTATTGCATGATAGGATATCATGTAGGCAACACCTTGAGTGAGAGTGGATCTGTAGCTCGTGGGGTTTGTGAAGTAAATGACAAAAACTTCCTAACAAGTGTTGTGGAACGTACAGCCATTGAACGCAAGAATGGCCATATTTGCTTTAAAGATGAAAACGGAGAAGAAAAATGTATCGAAGACAACACCCCGGTATCTATGAATATGTGGGGATTCACTCCGGATTATTTTGCTTTCTCAGATGAATATTTCAAAGAATTCCTCAAAAATCATATCAATGAAAAGAAAAGTGAATTCTTTATCCCCCTCGTTGTAAACCAACTTATCCAAGAAGGAAAAGCAACGTGCGAAGTACTCGATACTCCTGCCCAATGGTTTGGGGTTACTTATGCTGCTGACAGAGAAAGTGTAGTAGCAAAGATCAACAAATTAGTGGAAGCCGGAGAATACCCCAACAAGTTATTCTAATACCTCAAACTAATTTTAATTTATTTATGAAGAAAATCTCAATTTTAACTCCCGCATTGATAGGAGCTCTTGTACTTACATCATGCGGAGGGGAAAAGACATCAGAAAAGATGCACAAAGTACCCGCAATTGATCTGACGGCTTTAGATACTACAGCACGTCCCCAAGATGATTTCTATCAGTATTGCAATGGTAACTGGATGAAAAATAATCCTCTAAAGCCAGAGTATAGTCGATTCGGATCATTTGACTTGCTACGTGATAGCGCACAAGAAAGAATACACTCTATTGTAGAAGAGCTATCAGCCAAAGAATCAAAAAAAGGCTCGAACGAATATAGAGTGGGTACGTTGTATCGTCAGGCGATGGATAGTGCTCAACGCAACAAGCTAGGTGTAGAACCAATCAAGCCTGAGCTACAAGAAATACAGGATTTGAAAACAAAAGAGGATATTATAAAATATGCCTCAAAAAAGGATAAGATGTATGGAAGTGCTTTGTTTACATCTTATGTCTCAGCTGACCTTGTAAACAGCGATATGAATGTTTTCAATTTGGCACAAACAGGGCTTGGACTAGGGAGCAAAGACTATTATGTGGAAAATACCCCTGAAATGAAGTCTATACGTGAAGGCTATGTCAAATATGTTCAAAAGATAGCACAGTTGGCTGGATACGATGCTTCTGCTATAGATAGAATTGCTAAAAATAATTTGAAAGTCGAAACAGAGTTGGCACAAATTTCTTACAGCAGTACAGAGCTTAGAGACACGTACAAAAACTACCACATGCTGAAGGTGAAGAAGTTCGTTGACGAAAACAAGGGCTTTGACTGGAAAGGGTATTTTGAAGGTAGAGATCTAGGCTCATTGGATAGTATGAACGTAAGCCAACTTGACTACTTTACGAAATTCGATAAATGGTTTGCTAAGGCTAATATCGAAGAGATAAAAGATTGGATGGTTGCTCAAGAAATCAACGACGCAGCTTCTGCTTTGAGCGATGATTTCCAAAAAGCACAATTTGAATTCTTTGGAAAAAAACTGAGCGGTAAAATGGAGATGAAGGCTCGCTGGAAAAGATCTGTTGATGTTGTAGACGGATTATTACCTGAAGCCTTGGGTGAAATATATGTAAAAAAATATTTCCCCAAAGAAGCTAAAGACAAAATGCTCAAATTGGTGAAAAATCTCCAAACAGCACTCGGGGAGCGCATCAAAGGTCTTTCGTGGATGGGTAGCGAAACCAAACAGAAAGCATTGGAGAAGCTCAATAGCTTTGTTATTAAAATAGGCTATCCTGATAAATGGAAAGATTATAGTAAACTCGAGATAGACGAAAACAAGTCTTACTACGAAAACCTATTATCAGCCAGAAGTTTTGAACACCAAGATAATATGAGCCGTCTAGGAAAAAAGGTTGATCGTACAGAGTGGCAAATGGCTCCTCAGACTGTAAATGCATATTATAACCCCACAACCAACGAAATATGCTTCCCAGCAGGTATATTGCAACCTCCATTCTTCAATATGGATGCTGATGATGCAGTCAATTATGGTGCTATAGGTGTAGTTATCGGTCACGAAATGACTCACGGATTTGATGACCAAGGTCGTAACTTCGACAAAAACGGGAATCTCAATGACTGGTGGACAGAGGACGATAGTAAAAAATTCAATGAAGCAAGTAAGAAATTAGCTGATCAGTACAGTGAAATATTGGTTGCTGATGGCGTACATGCCAATGGAGAGCTTACTTTAGGTGAAAACATTGCCGATCAAGGTGGACTCCTTATTTCTTATATGGCATTCAAAAATGCATCCAAAGATACAAAGGCTGATCCTATCGACGGATTTACTCCTGATCAACGTTTCTTTATTGCATATGCTCGTCTTTGGGGGCAAAATATCAGACCGGAAGAAATCCTTCGTCTGACCAAGATGGATGTACATAGCTTAGGTAAATGGAGAGTAAATCAGGCTCTGAAAAATATAGATCCTTTCTATGAAGCTTTCAGCATCAAGCCTGAAGACAAAATGTACTTAGCTCCTGAAAAACGTGTAGTAGTATGGTAAAAGCTACATGCGTCTGATATCAGGACTGAAGTAAAGCTTAACTAAATAATCCCCTGTAGTACTTATAATGTATTATAGGGGATTATCTTTTTTACAAACTAAAATGAGCTCAAAAGAGACTGCTGCAAAAGTCAACAGTCTCGTGGATTTTGGAGGCAAAACCGACAAAAGACACTTTGACCGGGCAGAGAGGGTAAAGTGCAAGGCGCTAAGAGTGAGTGCACAGGGAGTTTACTTCCGGTAAATGACCAAGTGCGAATCTCGCAAGCAACGAAGCAATTTGCCTGCTATGCAACGGTCTCCAAAAAGGATAGCAGACAATATATATTCATTACATATCTATTTTTTCAAATTATTAACATAAAAAGAGAGCCGTTAATTATGAATTCTAATCAAAAAAAACTATTTTAGACAAATAGAAAGTAGGCTGAAAATTTAATTGAAAAACGTAAAAACATCAGTAAAAATCGACAAAATTGAAAGACAATAAGTTAGGTCGGTGATGAAAAATTATCTTAAAAAACAACAGTTTCTTGATAGTTTTTGAGGGTCAAATGATGATTTTTTTTATCTAACTTTGCTTCAAGGCTAAGCAAAATAAAGCATTTTGAATATCTGCTTACAAGGAATAATCAATGTAACTCTAATGAAGGAAGGCATCGCACAAGTCTTTTTAATAGAACAATTTAAAAACAATTAAACAATAGATAATCATGCAAGACGTAGAACTATATATCATCAAGCGTGACGGAAGCCGTCAGCCATTCAACGGAGATAAGATACGACAAGCGATCATTAAGGCTTTCCGTGCCGGCGGCGTGCAAGAGGACTCCAAAAGATTAGAGCAAATTATACAATCAATACAATATAATGTAATGATAGCTCAGGATGCAACTTTGGCTGTAGAAGAAGTACAAGATCTTGTGGAACGTGAGCTGATGAACTATAATACGTACATTGCAAAGAAATATATTATCTATCGTGAATGGAGGAATGTAGAGCGTGATAAGAGGACATCACTCAAGCATACTATGGACGGCATAGTATCCATCGAAAAAAATGATGTCAATCTCGGCAATGCTAATATGAGCGCTCATACTCCTGCAGGTCAAATGATGACTTTTGCTTCTGAAGTAACCAAAGATTATACAACTAAGTATCTTCTACCTCTTACTTACAGCAGAGCTCATAAGCACGGAGATATTCATATACATGATTTGGACTACTACCCCACAAAAACGACGACTTGTGTACAATATGACCTTGAAGATATTTTTGAAAGAGGATTCAAGACTAAAAACGGCAGCATACGCACGCCTCAGAATATTCAAAGCTATGCCACGCTGGCTACGATAGTATTCCAAACCAATCAGAATGAGCAACACGGAGGACAAGCTATCCCTGCTTTTGACTTCTTTATGGCGCCGGGGGTCAGAAAAACATTTATAAAACATCTGACAGAACGTTTGGCCTTTATTTTGGAACTGCAAAACGGTCTCAAAGCACCATCTACAGAACAACAAACCCTATTGAAAGAAACTGTTCGCACCATAGAGCCAAAGCTTATGGATTCGGATGAGGAAGCCCATAGGATAAACGAAGAACTAAATAAAGCGGGGTTTAACTTCTCCCAAGAAGATGTCAGAGCCGCATTGAGGCATTCATACGCCAACACTTCTAAAGATACACACCAAGCTATGGAGGGCTTCATACACAACTTGAATACAATGCATTCAAGAGGAGGCAATCAGGTAGTCTTTAGTTCTATTAATTATGGTACAGATACGAGTCTGGAAGGACGTATGCTCATCAGAGAGTTACTGAAAGCAACAGAAGAAGGGCTTGGAAAAGGTGAGGTGCCTATCTTTCCTATCCAAATTTTCAAGGTAAAAGAAGGTATAAATTATTGTGATGCGGACTATGAGAAAGCAATGGAAGATTTCGATGCGGCACTTAAAGGCGACATTGTGTTCGAGACTCCCAACTTCGACCTCCTTATAGAATCATGCCGCACTACAGCAAAAGCACTTTTCCCAAATTTTGTATTTCTTGACACCCAATATAATATAAATGAAAAATGGAGAGCAGATGACCCTAAGCGTTACCTCTATGAGATAGCAACTATGGGTTGTCGCACCAGAGTATTTGAAAACCTTAATGGCGAAAAAAGCTCTGTAGGAAGAGGTAATCTTTCGTTCACTTCTATGAACATGCCGCGTATAGCCATACAAGCTCGTAGGGAAACAGAAGAAATGTATCCTGATGCTGACAAGCACAAAATACAAAAGGAAGCCCGTATCATGTTCTTAGAAGGAGTGCGTAGAATGTCCACTTTAATTGCTGATCAACTCTATGACAGATACCAATATCAACGCACAGCCTTAGCAAGACAGTTCCCCTTTATGATGGGTAACGACGTTTGGAAAGGTGGAGCTAAACTCTCTATGCAAGATGAAGTGGGAGACGTAATCAATAGTGGGACACTCGGTATCGGATTCATTGGGGGGCACAATGCTATGGTAGCTCTTTACGGAGAAGGGCATGGGCACAATGATCTGGCATGGCAAACTCTCTATGATGCCATTATGGTGATCAATGATGTAGTGGAAGAGTACAAACGCAAGTATCATCTCAACTATTCGGTTTTAGCGACTCCTGCTGAAGGTCTCTCAGGCAGATTCACAAAGATCGATCGTAAGAAATACGGTATTATCCCGGGGGTTACAGACAAAGATTATTATGTAAACTCATTCCATGTCGATGTACAAGAAAATATTGGGATGTTCGAAAAAATCAAACGTGAAGCACCTTTCCATGCTATCACACGTGGAGGCCATATTACTTATGTAGAACTTGATGGTGAAGCCAAAAAGAATGTTTCAGTAATTCTAAAAATTGTACGTACAATGAAAGAAGCAGAGATAGGCTATGGCTCCATTAACCACCCTGTAGATACTTGTCAAAATTGTGGATACAAAGGAGTAATCTACGATAAATGTCCTGTATGCAAGAGTGATCAGATAGCACGTCTCAGACGTATTACGGGATATCTTACAGGAAGTCTTGATAGCTGGAACAGTGCCAAGCAAGCTGAAGAGCATGACAGAGTAAAACACCACTAATTGCCAATTTACAGAATTAAGAAAGGGATATCACAGGGTGAATCTTTTGAATATATATCGCGAGACTATCATTGATGGTCCGGGGTTACGCTATTCTATTTACCTTTCAGGATGTAGGCATGCATGCAAAGGCTGTCATAACCCCGAAAGTTGGAATCCGCTTGCAGGTATTCCCCTGACTGATTTTATGATTGAGCAAATCATTGATGAGATCAATGCTAACCCCTTGCTTGACGGTATTACAATTTCCGGAGGAGATCCCTTTTATAATCCAAGTGAACTGACTGAGTTACTCAGAAACCTTAAATCTCAATGCAAATTAAAAATTTGGTGCTACACAGGATATACCATAGAAGAGATAATGCAAGATAAAAACCTATCTGAGCCGTTGCAATATATAGATACATTGATCGATGGTCCATACATTTCAGAGCTCTATGACCCCACTCTTCTATGGAGAGGAAGTAACAATCAAAGAATCATCAGAATAAAAGATGGTAAACCCGTAGGAAAGTATTAGAACTATTAGGAGTGTTACAGATAAATTTGCAAATCAAAAAATAGGCTAATTGATATAAAGATTAGCCTTAAGATACTATCCCAAAAGTGTGCAAGACTCAAGAATGTTATCTTAGATTTTTGGACAAAAAAAGAATAACAATATGAAACTTACACAGGAGCAATTTAAGGGAATCATTTCAGATTTGATTATTTGAGTAAAACGTTTGATGGAATTGATAGTAAAGGTCTGTATCGGGGATCTTCACTCTCTTTATCAAGTTTCATATATATTAATACAAATAAAAAACGAGACAAAGTAGTAACACATTGTCCCGCTCTTTTATATTTTATCGAAATAAGGTATATTATTTTACCTTAGCAACGATAGCTTTGAATGCTTCAGGATGATTCATAGCAAGGTCAGCAAGGACCTTACGGTTGATTTCAATACCATTGGCATGCAACGCTCCCATAAGACGAGAATAAGACATTCCTTCAAGACGTGCAGCAGCATTGATACGCTGAATCCACAACGCACGGAAGTTACGTTTTTTGTTCTTACGGTCACGGTAAGCATAAGTAAGACCTTTTTCCCAAGTATTCTTGGCTACGGTCCAAACGTTCTTGCGAGCACCATAATACCCGCGAGTAAGCTTCAAAATTCTTTTTCTCTTGGCTCTTGAAGCGACGTGATTTACTGATCTTGGCATAATACTAATTGTTTTTGATAGGCAGCGGTCGAAGAAGTTGTACGACTCTTTTTATTGGCTGACCTCTCTGTTACTTAAAATCCTAATTGTTAGCGTCTCTTTAAAAGTCTTACTTCAAGCAAAGAAGTTCCTTAACATTTGTTTCATCCACTTTATTCACTGTAGTGAAATAAGTAAGATTACGCTTCTGCTTTTTAGTCTTCTTTGTTAGGATGTGACTCTTAAAAGCGTGCTTACGTTTGATTTTACCTGATCCGGTAAGAGTAAATCTCTTTTTAGCACCGGAATTAGTCTTCAATTTAGGCATTTTTCCAAAAATTAATTATTAAAACTCATATATCAACCCCCTTACGCAGCCTTATGCGCGGGAGTGCTGATTCATTAATAAAAGTGATAGTTTTCTGACTTAGAGTGTCGATTACTCTGGAATTTCTTCACTTTTGACCTCAACAGCTGATTGTGGTGCAGTCTTTTTATCTACTTTACCGTCATGCTTGGCGACAGGTTTCTTGGGGATTGGGGGAGCTACTTTTTTGGGAGCTATCATGATGGTCATGCGTTTTCCTTCCAATACAGGCATACTCTCTACCCTTCCATACTCTTCCAAGTCATTGGCAAATCTAAGCAAAAGAACTTCTCCTTGATCTTTGAACAAGATGGAGCGTCCTCTAAAGAAAACATATGCTTTCACTTTAGAGCCCTCTTCCAAGAAGCCTACAGCATGCTTGAGTTTAAAGTTATAGTCGTGATCGTCAGTTTGAGGACCAAAACGTATCTCCTTAACCACAACCTTCACGGACTTGGCTTTTTGCTCTTTCTGCCTTTTCTTTTGCTGATAAATAAATTTTTGATAATCTATAATCTTACAAACCGGAGGAGTAGCATTGGGAGATATTTCCACCAAATCCATACTTCGCTCTTGTGCCATACGGCGAGCGTCTTGAATAGAATACACACCCTGTTCAACATCATCTCCTACAAGGCGAACTTCACGGGCACGAATACTTTCATTCGTTTTGTATTGATACTTCAACTGGTTGTTGTCTACTGCCATTCAGTCTTTTTTTTGGGGATTTCCCCGTTTGTCTGTTTTATAAATTATCTATAATTAAGTCCCAAATTAAGCATTGTTGCTACGCCATGCGTTGAGCATACCGTCAACCTCTTGTTTAATTAGTTCCGCAAAGTTAGTAATTTTCATCGAACCCATATCACCTTCGCCTTGTTTTCTTACAGAAACCTCATCATTTTCAGCTTCTTTTTCGCCAACAATGAGCATATATGGTATTCTTTTGAGTTCATTATCTCTAATCTTACGACCTATCTTTTCATTTCTATCATCAACTTGTACTCTTATATCCTGAGCATTGAACTCTTTGGCTATTCTGTGTGCATAGTCATTGAATTTTTCACTGATAGGTAAGATTACAACTTGATCAGGCGTAAGCCAAAGAGGGAACTTACCTGCAGTGTGCTCAATAAGGACAGCTACAAATCTCTCCATAGAACCGAAAGGAGCTCTGTGAATCATAACAGGACGATGCTTCTTATTATCTTCACCCGTATACTCAAGTTCAAACCTTTCGGGTAAATTATAGTCAACTTGAATAGTCCCCAATTGCCATCTACGTCCCAAAGCATCTCTGACCATGAAATCAAGCTTAGGACCATAAAAAGCAGCTTCACCATACTCTATTACAGCAGGTAATCCTTTTTCTTCACATGCCTCAATAATGGCTTGCTCAGCTCTCTCCCAATTCTCTTCGCTCCCGATGTATTTCTCTCGATTGACCTTATCTCTCAATGATATCTGAGCTTCAAAGTTCTCAAAATCCAAAGCCTTGAAAATAATAAAAATGATATCCATTACTTTACAAAACTCATCTTTGATTTGATCGGGGCGACAAAAAAGGTGTGCATCATCTTGGGTAAAACCTCTTACACGCGTAAGACCATGCAACTCTCCACTCTGCTCATAGCGATATACAGTACCGAACTCTGCTAAACGAAGCGGAAGATCCCTATACGAATGAGGAGATAAAGACTTATAAATCTCGCAGTGATGAGGGCAGTTCATAGGTTTGAGCATAAACTCCTCACCTTCTTGAGGTGTAGTAATAGGGCGGAAAGAATCAGCTCCATACTTAGCATAATGCCCCGAAGTTATATATAGGTTTTTATTACCTATATGCGGGGTCATTACCTGTTGGTAACCAAAGTCCTTCTGTATTTGTTTGAGGAAATCCTCAAGTCGTAGTCGCAATTGAGTACCCCTAGGCAACCATAAAGGCAGTCCGGCTCCTACATTTTGGGAAAAAGCAAACAACTGGAGCTCTTTCCCAATCTTGCGATGATCTCTTTTCTTGGCTTCCTCAAGCATCTCCAAATACTCATCTAGCATTTTCTTTTTAGGGAAAGCTATACCATAGATACGAGTAAGCTGTTTACGAGTTTCGTCTCCTCTCCAATATGCACCCGCAACATTCAAAAGTTTGATAGCTTTCATATACCCGGTATTGGGTAAGTGTGGGCCTCTGCAAAGATCAGTAAAATTACCTTGCGAGTAAGTGGTTATTGTGCCATCGGGAAGTTCGCTGATCAACTCTACTTTGTATTCATCACCTTTGTCTCCAAACATCTTGAGAACATCAGATTTTGAAATATCATTGCGAACGATCAATTCCTTACGAGCAACAATTTCTCGCATTTTATTCTCGATAGCAGGGAGATCGGAATCCTTTATCGAAACGCCTTCACCGGGATCTACATCATAGTAAAAACCATTTTCAATAGCAGGACCTATACCAAATTTAATTCCGGGATAAAGTTCCTCAAGTGCTTGTGCCATCAAGTGTGCGCCGGAATGCCAAAAAGCATGCTTGCCTTCAGGATCGTCCCATTTATATAATTTGAATGTACAATCTTCATTAATGGGACGATTCAAATCCCAAATCTGCCCGTTTACGCCTGCGGCCAAAACCTCCTGCTGAAGCCGACTACTAATGCTTCCGGCTATTTCCATCGCAGTGATACCGCTTTCAAAACTTCTTTGACTACCGTCAGGGAATGTGATATTTATCATCATTATAATAAGATTTACTTATCGTTTCATTTTAAAGTACAAAAGTATAACATATAATTGGATTGATAGCAAGCGTACAATGTAAAATGGACGATAAAATATACAATTATAAGACTTTCAAAATACCCTTTAGGCTTTCTTGTGATAAGACTGTCTTATAATAACATACAAAACCAACAATACAAGGCATACAAGTAAGGAAATCATTTCTACTTTGTATTCAATGGGTTCAACCCATATCTCTCGAAGAAAATTTTTGCGTCCCATCACTTCTACAAAAGTCCAAAAGACAATAACCGTAGGTATGGCATAGCGAATAGCAGGCCCCCAGGATTGATAGCGAAGTAGTTTTGGAAACATAAAAAAGGAACCAATCAGGCAGGCAAAACCAATAATTAATGTTATAGGATTGTGATCTCCTATAAAGTTTTTATCATAGATAAACAATAATAGCAAATAACTAGTCCATAAGATAAGATTCAACTCCAAGAACGTAACAACGGAGATGTGTCTGGCTATGGGCTTTACTTTCATGATATTATGATGATTTCTTCTGAGCAAGCGTTGTACCCAATTGATAAAGTCGCAACCTGTTTGTATGCTGAAAATATAAAGCAATAGAAACATTACCCAAAAGCCAAATGAAGAAGGCATGATGAGATATTCAGGCTTGGTAACAACCTCGCCATTCTCCATTAGAGGTTGTACCCCAAAACGGTGAGAGTAATAAACAAATATGAATTCTATCCACCCTGTCCAATACAATAAGCCTCCAAAAAGGCCCCACAACGTTTGCTTAGTATCCCCCTTGGCTGATATGCCGTAAAGAGTCATGATGAGTCCTACCAAACCCATACCAAATGCAACGTAATTGAGCATAGCCCCCTTGAGATAATGTTCCATAAGGATCATTAAGCCATGACCTATAGGCATCGTAAAAAGTACAATACAAAAAGAAGCTATCCCAATGAGACCACTTTTCTTGGTAATTTTCATTGATATAATTTTTATTGATTAATTTCATCACAATAGTAACTTATCTCACCGCCGGTATCTCCGATTTGTGTATAGGTATTATACCAATTGACGATCTGTATCTTGAAATATCTTTTGCCATCAGCCGTTCTCACCACATAAGTATGATAAGAAGGTGTATATGTCATTGGTGGGCCGGAGATAGTCATAGATTCTGCCAAAACCTTATTGGCAGATGTCAATGTACGTTGAGGACCTTTGTTAGGATCAAACCAGGGGTTTTCTTTTGCATCCAATTTATTCTTGGCTAAATAACGAAACCAATCGGCCTGAGAGATCGTTATGTATACATCTTTATCCGTATCAGTAACCCAAGGTTGATCTTTAGGCAATTGGGTGACGTTTATCCATTTATCATAATTACTATACCCCAGATCCATTGCTCCACCTTTCCCCGGGCCACTGGTGCCACTATTTGTTCTGAGTCTGTAGCCACAAAAACCAATATCCCAATCCATAGATTTGAGTTGCTCCCCCTCCTTGATATCCTGATTAGGATGCTTTTTATTGAATATATGTCCTGTGCGTAAGTTAAAATAAAGCCAATCATTCGTAACCCCCGAGGTATATCCTGTAGCACGAGGTAATATTTTACCACTAAAAGGCTCTGCATCATATTTGACACAAGAAGTGGATAGAGAGGTAATACAAAAAATTAATAGAAATATATTTATAATATTACTTTTCTTCATTTCTTTCTAAATATTTTAGCAATTTGATCAATCAATAATTCCGTTTGGATATAAAAGCGAGCACCGGGTGTAGCCGGCACATTGAAAGCAGTAAGCCCTGAGCCTAAAGTCTTGGGTTTGTAATTAAATAGGTTATTGACACCCAGCATTAGACGAACTTTATTATCGAATGTTTGAGTTATGACAAGATTACACAATACATATGCAGGCAATTTACATCTAAAGTATGCATCCTTGCTCCTTCCGAGTTCCTCTATGTATAGCCTGTCCTGAACATCAAATTTCTTTTCTCCAGTAAACGAAGCATTAACTCCTACTTTCAGTTTATACTTATTTTTATTCAAATCATAGTTGATTCCCGCTGTGGCAGCATGAGGAGAAGATGTATTTATTTTGAGTCCTTCCAACGTACTCACGTTTACATATGAATAATTGGCATTGAGAGAAAGCCAATCAGCAAGTCTCCATTTCATCAGAATTTCTCCTCCCAAAAGATTCTGGTGTCCCAGATTGGTGTATTCAAAGTTGTACTGTAAATCATAAATACGCCATACGCCCTCTATTTTTTTAGTGAAGAAATTGCCAAATAACGCCCCATTGATGAAAAATCCATTTTTAGAATATTCCGCACTAAATGACAAGTATCTATTTCTTTCAGGTCGCAAATACTCATTCCCCTTAATTTGGAACATCCCAAGATGATCCCAATTGAAAAAGAGTTCTTTGATTGAGGGGGATCTATAACCCAGTGAAGCGTTGGCTCTCAAGGTCCAATTTTCATTGGGAGCATATCTAATAGCGACTTTGGGCATAGCCATAAGTCCAAATTGATGAGAGTAATTGCTTCTTACCCCTGTAGAAATCATCAATTTGGGACTAATTGACCACTCGTCTTGTAAATAAAACTCAGCCTCTCTAAGCTCACGTGAGGTCATTTTCCTATTGACAAACCTATCACTGGTTAGCACATCAGAAAAATACTCAACCCCGAAAATAAGATTATGATTTTTGAAATATTGACTCGTTATATTCAAATTGGGCTGTAATATGCGAGACTTATACACTTTTAGACGTTCATCTCTGAGTTCATGTCGCTTAAAACGATCATAGAAGTCACTATGTAACTTAAGAGTAACGGTAAAATAATCTTTGAGTGAATAAGAAATTTTGGTTCCTAATGACCAATCTCTTGACTGTGTAAAGACCAAATCTTGTATCATATCATAAGTATTCATGAAGAATACATTACCATACAACTGAATTTTAAAATTACTCAAAGGCTCAATAAAGAATTTCTGAGATCCCGTAAAATGCTCCGTACCTTCTACACCCATAGGCGGACGAGGCATACGACTCTCCACAACTACATCTTTTTTAAGGAAAGGATTGGCCTCCTTAGTATAGACCTTCACATCATGATCACTCTGATATAAATAAAAAGCATCGCTCTCGCTATATAGCAGATCGGTTTGGGATCCAAATATTCCTTTTTTAATACCCATAGACATCCATGATTGCAAGTTGGGTCTATCGACATTCTTTTCGTACATATACAAAAAGTCCTTTTTGGATGGATTCTTATAGTTTCGCTCATTCATCTGACCATAACGTGCACCTACTTCACATGAAAAAGCTTTTGTTGGCTTCTTGGTTATTAAATTGATTACTGCTCCCGATGCCCTTGATCCGTATAAAGTACTACTGGCCCCTTTGACGATCTCGATATGGTCTATAGCATGCAGATTGAAACGCTCATAATCAATATTTCCTGCCATATCTCCGGTCATACGCTCTCCATCCAAAAGAAACATTACATGACGGGCATCCAAGCCCTGCATACTTATTTCATTGCCAAATCCAACCTTCTGGATATTAAGCCCGGGCGTTTCTTGTTGGAGTACCTGCTGAAGGTTACCATAGCCGGCTTCCCTCATTGCTTTGCCGGTAAGGACTTGAGTCAAAACAGGAGAAAACTTCACCGGTCGCGTATTATTTGCAGTGACTACAATCTCATCCAAGCTTGTCGCCGACTCCTTTAGATTCAAATTTAAATATTTATCATTACTACCCAGGATGCCGGTCATAGGATTATAGCCCATCATCTGCGCTTTATAGAACAATTTTTTACTGGGAAGTTTTATGTTTGCAAACCCTTTGGCATCCGTAATTGCATAGGAACTTATCTCTTTCAACGATTTGTCTTCAGCAAAACTCACAGCGACTCCAGAAATAGGTTCCATACTTCCGGCTTCTAATATTTTTATCCGTACATTACGCTGAGCCAGTACCGATGTGGCATTAAAAAAAAGGAGAAATAATAACAGTTGTGATATATGTTTCTTCATAAATAAATGATTTTACCAAAACTTACATCATCTCTTCATGGTGTTTTTTGTTCAGAAGGTTTTGGTAATAAATTATATATTGTTGATACTAACATAATAGATGCAAATCTATCTTCTCATACAATTACGCACAAAAAGATTCGAGATATTATAATAGCTTCGTATTCTGAGGAAAAATCAGGGATAAAAGAACTGTCTGAAAAGTCTCTGACTTTTCAGACAGTATCCTCTCACACAAACGACTGACAACTAAAATATCAATCTATAAGCCATTATCTTTTTTGTATTTTTCCAAATCACGTTCGAACTTCGCAAAATCTTCATCAAAATGAGCTATCCTTGATTTATCTATTTTTTGTTTGAAAACATCGGATGTTACATTCAATACATTGAAGCTTGTAACGAATTCTATTTCCATTGTTTTATAATTGAAATATCCAGTTACGGTACCGGCTCCACCATCACCATCATCATATGATGGGTCTATACCATTGGCCGTATACTTTACCAAGCCTCCATTTCCTTCAAATTTCATCCACTCATCACCGGGATATTCGTTTTTCTCCCATGAATTAAGCCTCATAAATTTAAGATTAATAGAAAACCACATAGTTACGGGCATAGTGCCTACCGTAAACTTATTAATCTTCATATTCAATATATCACCATTCCAAGAAAAATGATATTTCATTGGACAACCTTGAGGCAACTGTGTCTTATTTACAGTTCCCATCATCGCTCTCGCATTAAACACGATGCTATCTTGCAGTACTTTCTTCGCTTCGCTGATATAATCGGCAGAAACCGGCTGTTTGCTTATTTTTTGATCATCTGTACATGAAAAGAAAATACAGCCCAATACTAAAACTGAAAAGAAAGTCTGATAAAGATTTTGTTTTCTCGTTCTTAACATGACTTTTTATTTTGTTCCTTTATAATCAAATGTGGCTGTAAAATTGATCAAGCTGATGTAAGCCACACAATGAAATTCAAGTTGCATTTTTCCATTTACCGTTTTTACACTTCCGGTAAGAGTTTTGATCTCGAAATTTTTAGTGATAGGGCCAATGATCACACTTCCACTTCCGCTTTTAAATGCGATTTGCCCATTAGTAATGGTTACAACTGCATTCAAATCAAGGTTTGGTTTTCCGAAAGTATTGTTTCCCGTAAGGTTATAAGTACCATCACCATTATCATGCAACATATAATTTGCATCATAGGGTTTTTGGATAACTTTTCCATTCATATTAGCATTAAAAGCCTGGCCAAAGTATGTACCCTCAAACTGAGAGGCCGCAGCCGCATATGTTGGGTAATCATGACTTGTAGGTAAAGCTATTTGAGCATTTGCACTAAATATTCCGGCAGAAGCCAACAGCATAGCGCCACACAATAGAATTTTGTTAAATTTCATAATTAAATAAGTTAAATGTTAATAAAAAAATAAAGAGAGTATTCATTGGTTACACAATAGCAGATCGGTAACCTTCATCATAATAGATATTTTTATTTTACCACAGACACTTTGCAGTTTTTACTGTATTTCTGCAAAAAAGCTTTGGTTTCCGGTCTGTTTGATATGTCTTCCGATACTTTAACGTACATTGTACCATCATCACACGGCTCTTGTTCAATACTTTTCATAAACTTCTTAGGCGAAAGGTATTTGATAGAGGTGTTAGAAGAAAGTTTGATCAAGTCCAAAGAGTACATAACATCAAACTGTGTCAAATCAACTTCTTTTAACATAGGGAGATTCACAGCATATAAGCAGCAAAGGTACTTGGCAGCTTTAGGGAATTTTATTTCTGTAAGTTTAGGACAATTTTCGGCCTTCAAGAAGCTTGCATTTGCCAATATATTAAATTCCTCTTTTGCATTTCTTTGTCCCAGCCACTTTGATGCAGAGACATCAAGTGTTGTAATATCTTTATTATTGATTAATACGTATTGAACTAAGGATGTAGCATTGGATAAATCTATACCATTCGGAGTATCAATATTTTCAAGAGCAAGCAAGGTTATCTTAGAATTGATTTTGAGATAAGGCATTACATTCTCTTTTTTGCCCGTACTGGTAAGGCTTATTGAACGACCATTATATGTTCTGTTATGAATCACATACTCCACGCCGGTAAAATCATCATAAAAAGGGCCATTCTTTCTACTCATGAGCTCGATACCTCCATCTCGTTCCAAAGCTTTTATCATACGTTTACTGATATCTATGGATTCACCGTCAAACAATGAAGGGAATTGCTTCTTCAGCTCCTTACGTACATTAGCATCAGGGACTTCTCTTTTGGTAGTATACTTTACAAGTTCATTTTTGTTATTTTGAATTTGCATATCCAATGAACCATTCTTATTTTGTTCATACACATACACTAGCTGATTGCAATCATATTGAGCTGTATGAGGGAGATACAACTTTTTGAGAGGACGAAGTACTTTGACTATTTCATCACCATTCTCCTGTGTTTTTACATCTACAAGTCCTTTGAATTCATATAAAGGATTATTTCGTAAATCTACAGAAACAACAGTATGAGGTAATGAAGAGAAATCAAATTCTTTTTCAAATTTATTATTAGATAGATTTACTTCCTCTAATTTGGGAAACAGCTCCAGCCCTTTCAATTCTTTGAGTTTAGAATTTGAAAGATCAAGCTTTGTGGTACTCTTCACCTTTTCATCAACTAATAAACGACCCTTGTTATCAAAATTAAAACCTTTACTCTGTAGAGCAGCTTTGAATTCAGGGCTCACAATTTCAATAGGGGGCGTTACAGGTGATGGCTCTTTCTTTTCATCCTTGCATGACACCAATAAAGTTGCACCCAGAATAAATGGGTAAAATAGGTTGATAAATTTTTTCATGTTTTTATTATTTTGGTAAATAGCAATTTCGCGCAGTAAAATTGGCAAAAAGGGTTTGCCTTTTCAATACCTACTTATTAGCATATTAGATATAAAAATCATCATTTAAGAGTATAGTTTTTAATACGTTTTTGAATAAGCAACGTCGATATAAATACAATATCGTCCAATATAGCTGTTTTGAAAATTATTTAAATCTGTTAATATTAATCTTAAAAGAAATCATTACATAACCTGCAATTGTTTGCACATAAGACTCATATATACCATCAGAGCTTGACTGACGAATAAAATTCCGATTCCTCCCCAGTACATCTGCCCAATAGACTGCTAACTCTGCATTGTTTGCTTTGAGGAAGTTCCATGAAAGCCCCAAATTCCACAATAAGTTATCAGTATTACCTTGTAAGAAACTTCCCTTTCTAATCTGATATGCCATATCAGTTCTCAGTTGAAGATTAAAAGGCAAATCAGCAAAAGCATCTACACCCAAATCATATAGAACTGTAGTAAAAGATCGTCTATAGGGAGCATTATTTATAGATTTTGTATAGTCTGTCGCGCCCATAATTTCTATACTACCCCACAATGGTTGGTACGATAGGCGAAATTGAGAACGGATATTTGCTATTCGACTTTTATTCTTAGTTGATCCTAAAGATTCATTCGCAATAAGCCCTACTCTATCAGCTATGCTACCCGTAGAGTATAAAGATAGAATAAACTTTTGCCAGCGCTTCTGCCAACGAATATCTCCGCCCAACCACCAATTACCATCTAGATTTACAGGCATAGTTATACGAGTTCCTGTCTCTGTATCAAGATAAACTGATTGCACTATACTATTCTTTTCAAGTCTATAATTCAGGTTTACAAACAAAGATTTCTTGGTATCCTGAAACTCCATTCTAAGATTATGATTAAAACTTCTCTGCAAGGCAGGATTGCCCTTTCTGACGAAAAGTGGATTGGTATTATCTGTAATGGGGACAAGCAATCCCAGCATGGGATTATTACTATATCCTGAGTACGTCAAGCTCAATCTGTTTTCTTTAGTTGGTATCCATGACAAGCGCAAAACAGGGGTAAAGTTGCAATATCTCAAAGCAGTATCCACCTCATGATAACCGACTCTACGTTTTAGCCTACGTTTTTGAGGATCGGCGGAAAGTGAAGCATTGATATTCCATTTATGATTATTAAAAATAAATCTCACTCCTATCTGATTAGTTGCAAGGCTACTTCTACTTGCATTGTTGAGACTATCGATTTTTATACTGTTTCCATTGATTAAGTCAAATGTATCTCCCTCTTCATGTTCTTGTCTATCGGTGTAGGAGTAAAAAGTTTGCAACTGCATCTTGTCACTCCAGGGAACCACCAATGTAGCATTTGCTATCCATGAATTGATACGACGTGGCGATAATACGGACCGATGCTGAACTAGTAAAGAATCTTTGTGCCCCAACAACTTTTGAAATCCGTAAAAGATAGTGCGTGTATCGGCATCATTTTGACTTTCATTATGAGAATAATCCATACTTGCACCCAAAGTAAGAATTACCCCCTTGTCACTAAGTTTTCTGTTTATACTGAAATTCACATTATAGTTGTCAGTCTTGTTACGGTTTGATGTACGAGCATTGATATCATTGACTCTAATGCTTTTGTCTACCTTATCAATATCTCTAAAGGGATCTTGAAGAGAAAGTAAAGGAGGAGCATTGAATGTGGCAGCATGGCTTGAAGCATGGGAGTGTAATTTGTTGTTATAGAAAAGAACATTAAAATTAATTTGCGTTCTGGGATTTAAAATATATGACAAATCTACATTTCCACTCAAATTCTTATTAGTATTGATGGATTCGTCCGCACTGTTGGTATATTGTGTGTTATTGCTTAGAATATTCTGTGTATATGCAGAAGAGTTACGTCCTTCACGTTCACGTTTGTATTGTAAATTTCCATTGAGAGATATCTTTGGGGAGAATTTATGGGACACACTCAATGCACCCAAATCAGTGCGATTTTTATCATATGTTGTATTCTGATTGAGATTGTCCATAGAAGCGGAGATAGAGAAGTTTTCACCTCCCGAATCAAAGTAATTACTGATAAGATCAGCACTCTTCTTATGATTAGAGCCTATACCGACTTTACCTGATGATATAATAGAACCTTCAAACTTCTTTTTGGTCTGAAGATCTATTACATAATGCTCCAGTCCCCTATCAATGCCTCCGGCAATATCTGCCTTACTCCTTTTGTTATAAACTTTGATACGACTTATCATATCTGCAGGTAGGTTGTCTAAAGCTTGCTTGATATTGCCTCCAAAAAAAACTTCGCCGTTGACATTCACCTCTTCAATATCCAAACCATTGTACGTAAGGCTGCCATTTTTAGAGTCGTAGTATAATCCTGAAATACGTTTCACAAGATCTCCCGCATATGCTCCCCTTCTTATTTTATAATCAAGCGTGTTGATAAGCACGGTATCTCCCTTTTGTGTTATGGTAGATTGTTCCGGTGTAACAACCACTTCAGAGAGCTCTATGGACTTTTCTTGCATCTCTATAGTACCTACTAGGTAGCGGCGAGGGGTAAGTACTGTGACATTCTTAAAAATAGACACATAACTCGTATGGGAGATCTTGATACAGTAGTTTTTGCCCATAGGGACATTGGAAAAAACAAAGTATCCCAATTTGTTGCTTACAACACCTTTTACATGAGAAGAGTCGGGCAAAGAAAGCAACACGATAGACGCACCGGGCAATGGCTCCAGCTTCTTGCCTTTTTTCACCGCAATCGACCCGGAAAGAGAACTACTTACATTTTGACCGGTAACTGAAGATGGATAAATAAAACAGTAGAATAAAAATATAATTGATATTCGTGTTATAAGTTTTGATAAATATTCTGAGTCTATCTGCATAATAAAAACATTGTTTGCAAATCTAATGACTTCACACAACTGATCCAATACCTTATATCAGGTATGGTGGATAATGTGTTTTGATAAAAAAATATAATCGATACAAATGAACCCTCCCTCTTGACAAGAGGGGGTATAATGTTGTATCTTTAGGGACTGAAAATTACATAAATTTATTCTAATCATGCAAACTATACTTCAAATTACACAACACACTTTAAGAACAAAAGGATACAATACATTATCATTTTGTCAAAATAGAATTAAAAGTATAAGATATCAAATTGTCAAAACATAAACGAAATATATAATAATTGACAGAAAAGCGTAAAATGCCTATATTCGGCATTTTACGCTTTTTTATTCCCTTCTCATAAAAGAGATATTTTTATAACTAGATCTCACTTTTTTTCTAACTAAGCATTTATATTTTTCTAACTGCAAAATTGGGAAGTGCTAGTTAGAAAAATAATGAAGCCTAACTAAGAAAATAATCATACCTAACTACAAAATCAACAAATGTTCTATATCTGTTTTTCAAATAGATTTATAACCATTTAACACAACAAACATCAAAATCAAAATAACACTACTAAAGATTATTTTACATCAAAATTAAACAAACAAGACTATTTCATAATCATTTTAACACATAACGCAGCTATTAAGTTGAACCCTTTTACAGCCCCAAAAAGAATAAAATGTTTCTTTCTCGGCTAATACATGGTAAGATATTATTTTATTTGCAAGCCCAATAGTTCATTACTTTATAGTAGTTAATTCCTTATTTTACTCTGTATATATCCTACGCCTTATATTTTTTAAGGCTATCGCATCCTTCATATCTACTTCCTCTAACACCTATAAATCAACTGCAAATTCTTTGTCTAAACAAAAACCAACCGTCACACAGAAAAAGCCTCCACCGCAACAGCGAGTGAAGGCCTTTATTAATATCAAACTATTAATGAATAAATTTTCCACTTACACAGAAAACAGATTAATAGTAGTAAGAGTTATTACCACAACCCTCCAAACCAGTATAGTCACGAATTACATCATTCGTTTTCCTGTAATCATTGTCATAAACACTTGTCTTGCTGTAATTATTGTAATAATAAACAGCACCATCAGTATTTACGTACTCAGTAATGTTTACAGGGCCTTTACAATTTTGAGAATTGATACAAGCATTTCTCCATGTTTCGGGAGCTACAGGCTCTTGGAACATAGAAGGATCAATAATCTTCTCTACAACTCTACCATTAGATGTTTTTACTTTTACCAGAGGAGCTACATGGTACACCCAGCTAGTACAGCAATATCCATTGAATGCTCTCAGGCTACCGTATACAAACTGCTTTTTACATTCGATACCTTTTTGAAGCATCAATTGTCTCATCTTATGAGCTCTTGCATAACATCCATCAGCAATATACTTGAATGGAATAGGTTGATTTTTTAGATAGTTAAATAGTTTCATCAATTCGGCCTCACTGGAAACTACAGTCATCGCCCTAACAGATGCTTTAGGATCATATTTCAATGATTCTTGGTAATCCAATAGTGCTGTAACTGACGGAGGATTGACTTTTACAATTGATGTGGAATTTTCCGGTACGGCGATAGACAAAGGACTATTTTCTGCAATTGCTTTTTTGATTTTCCCAAGGAGATCCTGACTATTTTGAAGTCTTAAATCTAAAGAATAAGGACGTGCACTCTGGAGGAACTCAACTTTAACGCTATATTGATCAATGGGTTCGACATGAATAGGTGTCATACCGTCCATATCAATCAATTTTAGCCCGCGAGTGGCATCTTCCACAGAAAGATAAGAGGTTGTTACAGGCTGGACAGATTCTTTATTACAAGATACAAATAGTGTAGAAACAAAAAGTGCTGAGGCACATAGTTTTAAGATAGAATTTTTCATATAATTTTTCAAGTATTTAAAATAAAAATTAGTGTGTAATTTCTAGGATTTATAGGTCCGCCGATGCCTCACTTAAGACATCGACCCAAATAGCTTGGTGGATTAGATTGTGAATAAGATATTTCATTCATAAATAAAAAAGATTTTGATAATAATACAACAGGTTTCTAAAATATAATTAACCTTGTTGCGACATGTAAAACAGAAAATAAACAGCAATTGATTGTGAATATATAAATAAAAATCTGATTGATAAAAAAAACGAATAAAATAATTTTTTTTATTAATCAACGCCTTTTCACAAACACAAATTTAAGGTGATGATATAGTGTACTCACTACTCCATAGTGCTTTGTCATGATGCAAAAGCGTTCTATAAGAGATTTTTTCCTATTAGCAGTAGTAAGCCCTTCATGCAAGTACTTTACAAGAATAAAGTTACTATTATAAATAGAGTTAGCTTTTTTCATGCAACGAATGCACCAGTCGACATCGGAAGAGAGCTTATACTTCAGGTTGTAATCCATGGCTACAGACCTTCTTACAATAAAAGCCTGATGACACACAAGCATACCGTCTTTGAAACTCGTCCACTTAAGTTTGTGAGGAGGTCTCAACCTACGCAAACCTAACTCTTTATTATTATCATCAACAAGCATGGTATCTCCATAAATAATATCGGGGAGAGCGTTCACGCAGCAATCACTCAATGCTGAGATAATATCGTTGTCATAAATCTGATCACCAGCATTGAGAAACCACACATATTCGCCTTGAGCCATATGCAGCCCCTTGTTCATAGCATCATATATACCTGAATCCTTCTCACTTAAAACCTTAATTTCCGGATAAATCTTACGGGCAATATCGACTGTGTGATCTGTAGAGCCTCCGTCTATAAGGATATACTCAATATTGTCATCGGTTTGATTGTACACACTTTGCACTGTACGAGCTATGGTGTGCTCAGCGTTATAAGAAACTGTAATAATTGAAAATATAGGTTTCATTAATTTATAAGTCGGAACCTTTGTTTAGTTTTGATAAATAAAGTTGTTTCATTTTCTCGGCAATTGCAGTAGCATTGAATTTCTGTACACTTTCCTTACACTGACTTCTGCCCTGGGGATTGTCAGATAGCTCTATGGCTTTGAGGATATTTATGGCCATAGCTCGGGTATCATATGCCGGAGTGAGATAACCATTGATTCCGGGTTTTATAATATCAGTCTGTCCTCCGAAATCAAAAGCAACAACAGGGCAACCGCAGGCCAAGGATTCAGTAAGAGTCTGCCCAAAAGTTTCGCACAATGAGGTACTGATAGTAACTCGAGCCACAGAATAGATAGAAGCCAAAGAAACCTCATCATCTACATGACCTAAACAATATACAGGCATTTTGATATCACTAAAAACTCTTTTGTCTTTGATATTTCCAATTAAGACAAGTCTCCCATAATTGATAAGGCTCGGCTCAATATGACACAGTCGGTTGATCGTCTTTACACAAAGGGAAGGCCCTTTGATAGGATCATCCAACCTCGCCGCAGACATTACTATAGGTATGCTTTCAGGAGTAAGCCAGTCAGTTTCCTCTGATGCGGGAATAGGACGGAAAGCTTTTGTGTCTATAGGGTTATGCACAACCTCTATGTTACAACGCTTGAGATTTGCACTTATTCTGACTTGCTCTTTGAGCCAATTGCTTACAGCAATAAATTGGATATCACCATTGCCCAAAAATCTTTTACGCATAAGACCTGTATACGAAAGATCCCTAGGCTTTGAGCTTTTTAGAAAAGGACAATAACCACACTCCTCAGTATATCTGCTACAAGATTTTATGTCACCTTTGGGAGACAAATAATAAGGCAAATGGCAAATACCTGTCGCAGGCCACATATCGTGCATAGTCCAAAAAACAAGCTTTTTGAGCTCTAATAATGCTTTTATTCCATTGAGCGAGAGGAAGCCTTGGTTTATCCAGTTGATGTGAATTACATCAGCATTTATGACCCATGGATGATGCAGAATGTTGAATCCCATGCTTGCCGTAGAGACTTTGAACATACGAGAGCGATCTCTACCGTTGGCATAATAAATAAGTCCTCTCTCCGATATAAAACGTGCTTTGGCAATAAGCCCCATTACACGAGACGAAGTCAGTTCGTCTACATAAGCCTTAGGGATATTATCAGAATATAATACCAGCAAACGAGCATCAACGCCTATTTTGCGCAATGCCTCCATAAGACGAGTTGTTGCAATAGCTGCACCTCCACCGCTTTCATAGGTATTTAAAAAAAGAACTTTCATCGTCCAATAAATGAAATAAGCTTCTGTATCTCTTCTTTAAATAATAGAGTCATCAATGATGGCTTCAAAGTTACATTTTTATATAATAATATAGAAGACAATGCTTCGTTAAGAGTATTCTCCATATCTCCCGGTAGATAAGGATTAAATGTTTTTCCATTGCTATCATCTATAAGCGAAGCGGCTCCTGCCACTTTGCTACAAATCACCGGTAAACCGGAGAGTAAGGCTTCGTTTACAACAGCACCGAAAGGCTCTTTCAAACTCGGTAGAATAAATAAATCGGCCATGGCATAATAGGCATACAAGGGAAGACCTTCGTGTTTACCTTCGAAAGACACTTGAGGCTGTATGCCCAACTGTTTTGTCATATCTATCAGATCGGATTTTTCAGGACCATCTCCCACTATCACTAATCGGACATCAGACTGTTTATCTAAGATCTTGCTGAAAGTCTGTAGCAATCCATGAACGTTTTTTTCAGGAACTAATCTACCCACAAATAATATCACCTTTTCCTCAGGTCTGCACTTACTCCTCAGATCATTTGCCAATGGAAGCGCATCACAGAGCTTTCCTCTAAAAAAAGAATCATCTTGGATAATGGGGTATGTATAAAATCTGCTACCTCTAGCAAAAGATTGACTATAAACTTTCTCTGCTCTTCGGTCACATAGAATAACGCCATTTACAATGCCTAAAAACCTCTTCTTCAATCCTCTTCCGTATTTCACTTCACACAAAGCGCTTTGCTCATTATCATCGCACATCACATAGATCGTTGAGTGGTGTGAGTATAATGCTTTTGCATAATAGAGCAGAGGAGTGATAAGATTGAATTCACTGGCAAGGATGATATCGGGTTTGAAATCTTTAATAATAGAAATGACCTGCGGTCGCCAATTCTTTAGCTGTGACTTGGGCGCATTTAGTACTTCTGACTTAAATTTTACGCGCTCATCAATCGCATCTTTTCTAAATTGCTGCTCCAGTGGTGATGGATACTCAAAATAAATACGCGTGTCAAAAGCTTCATAGAGTTCGTTGAAGAGCTCTATTCGATATGGAGCCAAAGCTCGATGAACAATGAGTAATTTCTTTTTCATTAGTACATAGAATCAACAAAAGAAAAAAATTAAAAACCCCTTTTGGTTTTTATTTTTTGAAAGAATTCAGGCACAACTCTCAGATAATATGCCAGGATCGTGACGATGAATATAACAATAATTGAGCGAAAAAATAAATCTAACCATTTATTAAATAAAAATGGAATGCAAAAATTGATTCCTACAACCACACTCAGCAGTAATATTATCTTGAAATAATTCAAAGAAAAGGGATTGGCTTTGATGCGCCAACTGATAAGGATTTGTTGTACTCCATAACTGATAGACATAGTTATGAGAGTAGCAACAGCTGCACCCACTATTCCAAGTTGAGGTATAAAAATAAGATTTGACACAATGGATAATGTAGTAACCAAAAAGGTATAATACAGATTCCAATGATAATATTTGGAACAACTGACAATGGGATTTCCATAATTGAACGTCAGTTCTACCAACTTTGCCAATCCCAAGAAGAAGACTACCCACTTACCTTGAGAGTAAATATGACCATTAGGTATGATAGCGAAAATGGTATCGATATTAAACCAAATGAGAAGGAAAATAATGGCTCCCGTAAAAAACTGATATAAGGTAATCTGTTTGTATAGGTTATTTACTCTATCAATATCATTATTCTTCATCGCGTCAGCCATGCCGGGAGTGGAAATACTAAGGATAGAGCGGGAAGGTATCTCAATAATAGCAACAATAAAGAATGCTATGGAAAAAATACCGGCCGAATTGAGTCCACCCGAATCAATAGAACTAACCATAAAAAGATCCATACGGCTGGCAAGTGTAGATCCGAATGATGCTACGACGTATAATCCGGTATATTTGAAAAAACTATGTTTTATTTCTTGAGTGATGTAAGTTGACTCATGTTTAAATGAAAGAGGTGTTATGCTCCTCAAATAAATTAATGCAAAAATCATACATAACCCGTAAGATGCGACAAATAAATATATAAATACAGACAAACTAATGTGGTGAAAGGCATATAATAGATACACTACAATGAGTAATAATCTCAATAATATCTCCCTAATAAACTTGGGTATAGCTATACGCATCAATTGTACGGCATATAACTCAAACGTGAGCCAAAATAACAAACACAGAGACAAAGGAATAACTTGGTAGTAATAAGTATTGAACAAGGCACTATTTCTGCTAAAAAAGGAGGAGATCGGCGCCTGTAAGATTAGGTACAAGGGTATAACAATAAGTGCTCCGCCCAAGGCAACTTTGATGAGATAATAGAAAAAACCATGATGGGGTCCGTGTTCAGGGCAATGAGGATTATCAGGCGAATCTTTGAAATAAGGAAAGAATCGAAATATTGATGAGGTCATACCCATCATAGAAAAACCGGATAGTAATGTAGCAACTTCAAGCAGGACACGAGTGAGCCCTATCTCTTCTGTTGTAAGGTAAGACGTGAGGATAAAAAATGTAGTAATAAATCCTATAAAAGCACCGGTATAAGTAATTATCGTTCCTTTGATGCTTTGTCGCAAAACGACGCCCATATTATTATATTTTAGACTTATTCATGAGGTAAAAATCAGCCAATACTATTGCAGCCATTGCTTCCACAATAGGGATGGCACGAGGAACTACACAAGGATCATGCCTGCCGGTAATGGTTATTTGGGCATTATGTTGCATCTTGTCTATAGTTTGTTGAGATTTAGATATGGATGCTGTGGGCTTAAAACCAACTCTAAATACGATATCCGCACCATTACTTATACCAGCCTGTATACCCCCTGAATAATTGGATCCGAAGCAGACATCATTGTCATGCATATACATGGAGTCATTGACTTCCGATCCTTTTCTTGCACACATATCGAATCCTCCACCATATTCAAAGGCCTTAACGGCATTGATACTCATCATAGCAAAAGCCATTTGGCTTTGGAGTTTATCATAGACAGGCTCTCCCAAGCCTGCCGGGACATTCTTAATGATACATTTAACCGTTCCCCCCGTACTATCTCCTTGGGTCTTTAATTTCGTGATATAATCATACATTAAGGAAGCTATTGCGGGATCAGGACATCGAACAGGATTGCTGTCAATATTCTCAAGTGTTAAAAGCTCATCTTTAATCTCTGACGTGGAAATAGGACCCACAGACTGAGTATAAGCTATAATAGAAATATTGAGTGGTGCTAAAATCAACTTGGCAAACTCGCCCACTACACAGCGGATGCCAGTCTCTCTAGCTGAAGCACGCCCCCCTCCCTCGAAGATAACGTGTCCGTACTTTTTCCAATATGTATAATCACCATGAGAGGGCCTGAAAGCCGTTTTAAGATCAGAATAATCACTACTTCTGACGTTTTTATTTTTGATGATAAAAGCAATGGGTGTACCGGTAGTAATGTCATTGGAAATCCCCGAGAGAAAATGAACTTCATCCGGCTCATCTCTCTGAGTAGATAGAGAAGATTGTCCAGGGCGACGTCTCTTCATAGCCTCCCTTAGACGATCCATATCAATCTTAAGACCGGATGGACATCCATCTATAACACCACCGATAGCTTCGCCGTGTGACTCTCCAAATGAGGTGAATTTAAAAAGATTACCAAATGAATTCATGAGTATAAGAATACCAATATTACATAATCAATACGGACTGTGAAACCCTGAAAGAGTTAAACAGTCCGTGTAAAAGAGTTTATCTTAATTTATTAATGGCAACATCCACCACCGCAGCCTCCGCCACAGCCTTCATCGGAAGAGTCTTCATCTCCACAGCCACAGCCACAGCCGCCACCATGTGAACCAAAGAAACCTTCAATTTCTTCCGCAGTTGCTTCATGAACATTTTTTACTTCTCCGATAAAATGCAAAGTTTCGCCTGCAAGAGGATGATTGAAATCCATCACCACTACATCTTCGCGAACCTCCATAACATTTCCCTGAAGCACGTTACCCTCAGAGTCTCTCATAGGCACAATATTACCTTCAAAAACAACAGAAGAGTCAAATTCATTCTTCTCATTCATGAACATGTCCTTGGGCAATTCTACTACAGCATCTTCCACGCGGTTACCGTAAGCATCTTCTACAGACAGCTCGAAATCGAACTTATCACCGGCAGATAATCCAAAAAGATTTTTTTCAAAAGCCGGTAGCATCATACCCATGCCATGGATATATTCCAATGGCTTTTCTGAGGTAGCCTGCTCCATCAACTCTCTTTCAGACTCAGAGCCAACATACAAATCGTATGTACACGCAACATATTTATTGGGTGAAATAGTCATATTTATCAATTTTTAAATGTAAAAGTTTACCAAAGATAACATAAAAAAAGAAACTATATAGAAGATTCCCTAACATACTGCTTGGCAAACTTCCTATTGGCTCTCCTCAGTTTAAGTAGTTTATCAATGGGTAGTATAGCTTTACATTTTGTATAATATTCTTTTTCCAATAAAGCCTCCTTGACCTTATTATTGAGAGACTGGTCAAAAAGAGCTTCTTTATCTTTGGTAGACAATGAATCGAAATTTGATTTACCGGAGTGCAACATAGACTTCCACAAATCAAACCTCTTGTTATCTAATTCTTTTAATATCGGCATCAATGCTTTCGACTCCGTAGGTGTAAGATTTAATTCTTTAGTAAGAAAAGCTTCTTTTTGAGCACGTATCTTTTCTCTCACCCGTTGCATCTCAAGACAATGATTATGTTTGTTTGTCCCTTCGGCCAAAACTGTAAATTGCATAGAGCATATTGTACAAAAGATTAAGACAAAAGGAATTATTCGACATGACTTCATAAATGCACTATTTTAAAATTCGGTTTTATAAAAGCTCTCATCCACCTTTTCCAAACAATCATCCATAAAATATTCCAAATACGCTTCATCTTCGCTAGCACCGATTTTGGTCTTATCGAGGGTGGCAATATTCTTGGATTGATACTCCAAAATATTATTATGATTTTGCGTATAATGCCTAAATATTTGAATACCGCCAATAAGTATAAGAAAAGAAGCCGCCATATACAGTAAGGGTTTCACCTTAGTCCTGAACGAAACCTTAGGAGAACTTTTGACGATGTCCGAATACATGTCGCACTGCTTTATAGACGACATAATCCTATTATCAAGCTCTTCAAAGAATCCTTCGGGCACACTATAATGGCTGGAACTGTCCGTTTTAGTCTGTATGTTATCAAAGTCTATCATAACAAATAATCTTACTCTTAATGTGATAGATAAATATTAGCAGAAAAGTTTAATCCTCTGTTTTTAAATATTGCTCCAATTTCTTTATCGCATGATGATAGCTAGCTTTAAGCGCTCCTTGAGAAGTACCGGTTATTGCCGACATCTGGTCATAAGGCATCTCATCATAATAACGTAATTGGAATACCAAACGCTGCTTTTCAGGCAGTTTGAGAATAGCTTTTTGAAAAGACTTTTCCGCTTCATCGCCATCAAAATAAGGATCAGCATTCAACTTATCCAATAGATAGAGATTATCATCAGTTATATTTACACGCATATCATTTTCGCGCTTATATTTTTTGATAAAATTTAGAGCCTCATATAAGGCTATGCGGTATAGCCATGTAGATATCTTGGCATCTCCTCTAAATCCATCAATAGCCTCCCATGCTTTTAGAAAAGTATTTTGTACAAGGTCGGCAGCATCCTGATGATCATAAACCATACGGCGCATTTGCCAATAAATGCGTTTACTATATAATTTAACCACAACAGAGAAAGCTTCTGAACGTGTCCGGGTATCTTCCAACATTTTCAGAAGCTGCTCGTCTGTCATAGATTTTGCAGATATGATGACTTTATCTTCACTCATATTTTCTATAGCCAGCAATAACTATAGTTACAAATATAATACAAAAAGCGAGTAGAATCGCCTTATTTCACTCTTACTATCCTTCCATCCTCAACTGAAAGGATCAATTTTTCGCCTTTTGCTATTTCACCTGATAATATCATATCCGTGAGTTTATCCTCTACTTCTTTTTGTAAAGCTCGCTTAAGAGGCCGAGCTCCATACTGCACATCATATCCTTGAGAAGCAATAAGGTCTTTGGCCTCATCAGTCAGTTCTATTTCGTATCCGGCTTTACGTATTCGGTCGGATATTGACTTAAGTTCTATATCAATAATAGAGCGTATTGATGCTTTGTCCAAAGAATCGAACAGAACTATTTCATCCAATCTATTTAAGAATTCAGGACTAAATGTTTTGTTAAGTGCCTTCTTTATCAAAGAATCTGAATACTCCTTATTGATTTCTGAAGAAACACTGTAACCGATGCCTCGGCCAAAGTCTTTGACTTGACGTGTTCCGACATTAGAAGTTATAATAATAACAGTATTTCTAAAGTCAATCTTGCGCCCTTCACTATCCGTCAGATAACCTTCATCCAAAACCTGTAGTAAAAGATTATAGACATCAGCATGCGCTTTTTCGATCTCATCTAGTAAGACTACGGAGTAAGGATGGCGTCTCACTTGTTCGGTAAGCTGTCCTCCTTCTTCATAGCCAACGTATCCGGGAGGAGCCCCTACTAAACGTGATACAGCAAACTTCTCCATATACTCACTCATATCTACTCTGATCAAAGCATCGTCGGAGTCAAAAAGGTATCTGCTCAATTCTTTAGCCAAGTGAGTTTTTCCAACTCCCGTAGGGCCTAAGAACAAAAATGTACCTATAGGTCTTTTCTCATCTCTCAGACCTAAGCGACTTCGTTGGATAGCTTTGGTGAGTTTATCTACAGCCTCATCTTGTCCCACTACTGATTTTTTAAGATTGAGCGCCATGTCTTTTAGACGAATATTCTCCTCCTGAGCAATTCGCTCCACAGGCACACCTGTCATCAGAGCCACGACTTTAGCAACATCTTGTTCTGATACGGTCTCTCTATGGTTTACCATCTCCTTTTGCCAGTTTATTTTAGCTTCGGCTATAGCTGTCTCCAAAGATCTTTCCTTGTCACGGAACGATGCGGCTAGCTCGTAGTTCTGAGCTTTCACTGCATTTAATTTATTTTCTTGCAATGAAGAAAGTTCGGTCTCCATATTTTCAATTTCCACGGGCACCCCTATTTTTGAGATATGTACACTTGCACCACTTTCATCCAATGCATCAATAGCTTTATCAGGGAAGAAACGCCCATTGACATATCTATCAGTCAAATCTACTGCGGCCTTTATCGCTTCATCTGTGTAGTTTACAAAATGATAATTTTCATAGTGTGACTTGATATTTCTCAATATCTCAAGAGTTTCGTCTTTGGTCGACGGTTCTACCTGTACCTTTTGGAATCTTCTCTCAAGGGCACCATCCTTCTCTATGTTCTTTCTATATTCGTCTATAGTCGTGGCTCCTATACATTGCAATTCACCACGAGCCAGGGCAGGCTTAAGCATATTGGCAGTATCCATAGATCCGGCAGCAGATCCGGCTCCCACTATGGTGTGCAACTCATCAATAAAAAGAATTATATTAGTATTCTTCTTCAGTTCGTCTATTATTGCCTTAAGTCTTTCTTCAAACTGGCCTCTGTATTTGGTACCGGCCACAAGCAATCCTAAGTCCAAACTAACAATACGCTTGTCAAATAATACTCGGCTTACTTTTCTTTGCACTATCCTTTGAGCCAATCCCTCAACAATCGCACTTTTACCCACACCGGGTTCTCCTATCAGCACAGGATTGTTTTTCTTTCTTCTACTAAGGATCTGTATCACTCGCTCGATTTCACGAGTTCTTCCAACCACCGGGTCAAGTTTGCCTTTTTCAGCCAAAGCAGTAATGTCATTACCAAAACTATCAAGAGCAGGAGTACTACTGCCGGGTTCGTGAGTCACGGACGTAGCAGACGATGCTGAAGATTTCCCCACACCTGAAGCGGGTTTGTCTTGCTCATCATCCTGCATATTGTCGTTGTCGTCAAAATCATTATCCTTATAACCATTCAGCGGGTTATAATCCTGAGTCTGTAAAGATGAGTCTTCAAAAGCAACATCCATATTCATCAGTTTTTCTATATCTATATTCTTGTTCATAAAAAACTCTTTCAAATAGTTGTTATTCTGTGTCTGCAATACAGCCCACATAAGATGTAAAGGACTGATGGCATCATCGCCCCTCTCCTGACATATACGTGCAGCTCTTACAATACAATGTCTTGATTCGGAATCAAACACCGGTACCACAATTTGGTGACCATTATTATTGATACCTATAACCTCATTTTTGATCCTTTCTGATATTTCAGCAGGATCAAAGCCAAGATTGTACAAGAAGTCCGTGCCTGAGTTACCACCGCTTTCAATAATACCCAGAACAAGGATATCCGGTGTCACAATAGGCAATCTAAAACTCTCTGCAAGCCTATAGCTATTTTCCAAAGAATTTCTAAAGGTGTCAGTATAATTATAAGTCATAATATGAACAAAATTCAAAAACCATGCCATTATTCTTAAATTGATGCTGGGGTAAGGTTGTAATGAGGCATGGTTATCTATACAACGACTACAATATAACGTAAGTTCATTATTATTTATTCTTTTAGCAGGGCTCCTACCAAAAATAAATATTCCGGGAGTTTATCAGCGGTGCTCCACTGAATCTTTTGATTGAAATATCTTTCCATTGCAATACACACATCTCCGCCTAATGCTTCAATGGAGTAACGCAGTGTCGTGGGATAAATACAATCTTTGCCTAAAGCTTTAGCACAATACTCACAAGTTTCACACCGACCTGGGTTTAGCGCTAGCGAACCCACACATAGGCGCTCACTAGCCATAAGCTCGTTATTCATTCTGACTTTCTCCTTCGACAAGGTTTTGGTTATTATGCTATGGAGAGCATCAGGACTTAAATGTTGTTGTGTAACATGTTTATCAAAAATAATCTTTCGTCCCCACAATCTCAACATAAAATATCTATTCCATACAGACATTATGTCAAAATCAAAGGGCGGACAAGACCAAATCTTACCATAATGAGGGCAATTATAGCAAAATGCCTGTATTCTAACCACATCTACACATCCCTGCATAAATTCACGTACATTAATGTCTTTTTTGTAATCTACAAGCTCATATTTAACACTCATTTTGCAGGGACAATACAAATAGAAAAATTACTTTTGCAATCGCAAAATCAAATTTACTTAAACTTAAATTATATTCATAATAATTGATAAAAAAATGAAATCTTTATCTAAGAGAAAAAGTCTTATCTTTTCTACCCTCTGTGCATGTTCGTTATTGTTCTCATGCTCCAAAGAAACTCCGGAAATACAGCCTGACAATGCTGAAAAAACAAAAACCGAGGATACCAAACCGATACCCGGATCGACTACCCCAACCTTATCTGACACTCCTGATTATAAGGCAAAGAACATGATGGACTCTCTTTTTCATGTCATGGAAGAAGCTGCTCTCGGTTGGAAGAGAACTGTAAATGTTGAGAAATTCAATATCAGGGCACACAAAACAGGCTCAGGAGAAGACTACCAATCCCTCTTCTATAAATTTGTAGAAAGCCATCCATACCTGTTCCATCTGCATTCTTCGTGGATAAGAATTCAGTACAACCCTCAAACAGATCTGCTTAATCAGTTTGAATTTTCTTACAGAAACAGCGATATTGATAAATCATCCTATGTACGCAACTATATACAAGCCGTAGAAACAGCTTACAAATCGACAATCGAAAACGGGATGAAACCTATAGACGTCTTTTATTCCATCCACAATTATGTAGGAGAAAAAACCTTTTATCAGGAGAACTCCCAGGCCCATGATGCATACGGCTCCCTGGTTACCGGCAAGGCTGTATGCGAAGGATATAGCCGTGCCCTATTTAGACTCCTCAACCCGTTGGACATCCAAGTGATTTGTTGTACCAGTGCAAGACATATGTGGAATAGGGTGAAACTCGATAACTCATGGTACAACTGCGATGTTACTTGGGACGACAATGAATCGAAAGACAGAGCTCAAAACAGAGCTCGATTTATGCTCACATCCGACAGCAAGTTCTATAGTATGGACAATCATGACAGAATCAGTCACGAGGGAGATACTCTCACGGTAAACAACAGAAAGTTCGAAGGATCCAATTATTTCTTCAGAAATAACACGTACAACTCGAACGCACATTTCAAAAAAGGATACTGGTATTATCTTGATCTTAATAAGATGTCTATCAACAGAGATGCCCTTGACGGCAAAGGTCCTCAGCAACTACATCAATGCAAACAATCATATTACACCCATTCATTATACAAAAAGGTGGAATTTGGCGAAAATAAGATATTTTTCATCGAAAGTTCCGATAATGAATTCATGATTTCATCTATTGATTATGACGGTAAGAATTATAAAGTTGAGAAAAAGGTAACTCGTAATGAGCTTATGTATGACAAGAGCATAAATCTTGAACCCGGAAAAAAGAGCGACAGATATATTGATCGCCATGTCTTATTGGGCGAGATAGCACTCTGTAAATATGTGATGATGTTTTATAACAATGGTAAGTATTATAAATTCAGTAATACAAGCGAGTGTGGAAAGATCCGAAAATTGATATATAATGCGGAACAAGCATGCAAAAACAAGACTACAGCCCAGTATCAATATTTCTATAATGAACTCACTAAATGCAGAAAATCATACCCCAGCAATATGCCTATGTAAATAGCTGATGTCTAAAAAATAATATCCCAAATACTTTTAATATATTTGGGATATTATTTTACACCTACAATTGACATCCACTCATGAAAAAGATTTTTACAACAAACTTCTACAGCATGTTCCTACTGTTGCTATTCAGTTCTTGTAATACTTATTACTATGCTCAGGTTGCCCCGGTATCAAGAGAGAAAGTCAAAGTTGAAAATAATTATATGCAAGTCACAAAAGACAGTATATACATCACTTATAACTTCCTTTCAGAATATTACCCCGTAGAAATAACTATAGAGAACAGAACTTCACATCCCATTCTCATTAATTGGGAAGAGTCAGGAATGATTCTGAACGGGGTTATGCACACCTATGCCAACACCAATTCGCCCATACGCATTACAGGCTCTTCGTGGGAAACATCGAGCCATAGCAGTTCACTATCTAATAGTAACATGAATGGGGTTGTCAAAAACGAACTTTTGGCAACATTCCTCCCTCCTATGAGTTCCAAGACCTACTATCCTAAGCAGATTGCAAAAATACCCATAGACAAGATTGATAAAAAATTATATGAAAAAAGAAAGGTATTTCTCAATGACAACCTCGAAAGCTTGCCTATATATTCCCCACGCGAAGGCGACTCTAAAATCAAATTTCGTAGTTATATAACCGCCTCGATACCTTCACTCAATCAAAAGATTATTTTTGATGATGAATTTTATGTATCAGCCCTATTCCACTCGGGTTATAAAATCCCAAACATACAGCAAATGTTTACTCAAAATTTGCACTTCCCTGCCTTTAAGATGGGCTCGCCCATGGTTTATATCAAGAGCAATAATACGCTCAAAGCCATAGGATATAGTCTTCTCCTTGGAGGATTAGCGGGTGGTATGGGAGCTATTTTGCCCGATACTCAAACTCCTACCGATCAACAATCTCGCTAGATCAAAAACATCCGTGACATAGGATTAAGTGAGGTAACAAACAATATTTTGCCCTTCGAACACGACCTCATCAATAAGAAAATCACTATATTTGTATAATAGAAAAGAAAGAGCAATATAATCCCAAAGTATAAACAAGCATTTAAAGTATGAACTCACGTATAGTATCGCACATCAAACGAAACATATTGTTGCATCAATGCGTAGTAGTACCGGGCTTGGGTGGTTTCGTGATGCAAACCATACCTGCATACTTTAATCGCGAAGAGCACTTAGCATATCCCCCTAAAGAACAAATACATTTCAACGAATTTCTCAATCATCGTGACGGATTGTTAGAGGAGAGCTATGCACGTGTTTATGCCGTATCTCTCAGGCGAGCCAGAGTAATGCTCGAAGAAGACATCAAGATACTCCGCCAAGAATTGATTTCGGAGCGCATAGTTGATTTGGGAGGGATAGGCAAACTATCATTGAGTGAAGGCGGTAAATTATCCTTTTCCAATACAGTCAAAGAAGATCGCTTTGCGGGGTGTGCATATGGTCTTATTCCCGTATCCTTACCTATTCGTATAGAAGAGAGAGCTGCTATGCAATCAGAGACTTCTCATAACCAGAAAGAAGCTATACATGCGGAATCCACACCCACCGAGCTTATACCATCAACAGGTATACCTCAGATATCTATGCACAAAGAGGGCTACGTATATATACCTAAGAAAGTCATACACATAGCGGCTGCCGTAATATTGCTTTGCCTGTGCATTTTGCCTTTCGGATCTGTCAAAGAAACCAATCGCAACTACACTGCGAGTTTTGTTCCTACTGAAATCACGGCCAATAAGCTATGGAGTAATAATTGGAAAGAAGTATTCAAGCAATCAGAACCCGCAACAAACAAAAGTGTAGAGATATCTCCTCAGGATCAGCGTTTTTCCTCAAGTAGTCATGATAATAACATTCGCATCATCACTTCGCCCACAAACAGTAAGCGATATTATGTAGTCATAGCTACGATCAAAGATGTAAAAAAAGCGACGAGCTATTATCAGGCTCACGTAGATGCAGCTATACTCCCTCATGCGGGTATGCTCCAAAGCAAATCCATCAATCGCATATTTGCCGACTCTTTCGATACAGCCAAAGAAGCCTATACGTATCTCAATCAATTGACCAAAAACCAGCCACAGCACAGCACGGCATGGGTTTATCTAAGTGAATAAAAAGCATCCACTTTCCCTGCAAGACCAAACTCTCCTTATTAAGGATCATGCGCTCAAGCTTGGATTCAGAGCGTGCGGTATAGCTTCGGTAGCATCACTTCCACAGGATATCATGCAGCAGTACAATAATTGGATAGCCTCCGGTCATCATGGCTCTATGTCTTATCTCGAACGCAATGTAGAGTTGCGCCAAAATCCGGGTCTGTTGGTTCCGGACACTCGCTCTGTCATTGTGGTGGCACAAAATTATTACCCCAAAGTCAAGCAGGATCCCGACAAACCCCAATTTGCCTACTATGCCTACGGAAGAGACTATCACAAAGTGGTCAAGAAAAAGTTGGACAAGTTGCTACAATTCATCCGCGAATATATTGATCCGGATGTCCAAGGGCGGTCATTTGCCGATTCTGCTCCCATCATGGAGCGTTACTGGGCACAGCAAAGCGGTATAGGCTGGATAGGCAAAAACGGACTTATCATCATCCCCAATCACGGCAGTTACTTTTTTCTGGGAGAATTGCTGATCAATATGGAGCTTTTTCCCGATAATCCCATGGCTAGCAAATGTGGCTCCTGCACACGATGCATGGATAGTTGCCCCACACAAGCCATAGTAAACCCCACGATCATTGATGCCCGCAGATGCATTAGCTATCTTACCATTGAGAACAAAGATGAGATACCGGAAGAACTGGCATCACATCTCGAAAACAGGATCTATGGCTGCGATGCTTGCCAACAATGTTGCCCATGGAATCGTTTTGCACGCCCCACGGATGAGGATGATTTTACTCCTAAACCACATTTTTGGGAAATTGATTACCATACGATCCATGACATGGATGAGTCCTCATACATGCATCATTTTAGTGGTATGGCCATCAAAAGAGCAGGACTTGATGGGCTAAGAAAAAACCTTAGAGCTCTACATAAGCAGGCTGGCAAACAAGCCCGCTCACAAGGTAAAGACAGAGACTCACTCAAAGAGAACAAGGAATAGTCATCCCATCGTCACAATATTTAGACACAACAGTCTCTTATAATTTCTTATAGAAATTAGAGCTGTTGGCTTGAGCTGTAGGCATTACCACCATATCGTTGATATTGACATGCTGCGGTAGAGATAGGATAAAAAGCACACATGTGGCAATATCATCACCTTTGAGGGGTTCGTAGCCTTTGTACACGGTAGCAGCTCTATCTGCATCCTGATGGAATCTCACTACAGAAAACTCAGTTTCCACTGCACCCGGACACACCTGAGACACCTTGATCCCGGAAGATAACAGATCAATGCGCATAGCTTTGGTAAGAGCATCCACAGCATGCTTGGTGGCACAGTAAACATTGCCATTGGCATAAACCTCTTTACCGGCTATGGAGCCAATATTAATGATATGTCCCCTCCCCTTCTTTTTCATCAATGGGACTATGGAGCGTGTCACATACAGCAGTCCCTTGATGTTGGTATCTATCATCTTTTCCCAGTCTTCTATATTGCCCAGATCTATAGGGTCAAGTCCTGAGGCCAACCCGGCATTATTGACCAAGATATCTATACTGCACCAGTCTTCGGGTAGCGACTGTATAGCCTTGAATACATCTTTCTGGTTGCATATATCGAATGAAAGGGTTTTGACTTTGGTGCCGTTTTTCTCCAAGTCTCTTTTTAGCTCTTTGAGGCGCTCAGCCCTTCGTCCGGTGAGGATAAGGTCATACTTGTTTTCTGCTGCCATCTTTTGGGCAATAGCTTTACCGATACCTGAGGTGGCACCGGTAATCAGTGCGATTTTTTTCATAAGAATTCTTGATTAGAACGTTATGCTACCAAAAATACGAATTCCTATTCATACCCCACCTATAAACCATTGAGATATTCAGTTAATAGGATTTGTGTCAGTGAGATAAAATAAGAGAAGTACAAATTGGCCTGACATAGAGTCATGTAATAACTCAGCATCGTTCTTAATATCACGAAAATAAATGAATAGACATGTGACTCAATGTCATGGCCCATATATCTTTTATGATAATAATTATCAGCTCGAATGCGGTATAGAATTGGTGTTTTCGGCATAGGGGTACGGACCTCAGGACGAATATGTCGACAGTTTCGGGCGAATATGTCGACAGTTTCGGGCAAATATGTCGACAGTTTCGGGCGAATATGTCGACAGTTTCGGGCAAATATGTCGACAGTTCCAGGCGAATATGTCGACAGTTTCGGGAGGACATGTCGACATGCGGTATCACATAAGCAAAATTATCATCATAGAGTTCTATACAATGCGCAGATGACATGCTCGTTGGTCTCCAAAATAGAATATGCAATGTGCTTGTTTTGACAATATTGATTGAGCCGTGCAAATACGATGTTTCGTTACTTTGTGCTTTGGATATGCGTGGATTTATCCCGCCTCAAAAGCTCTTTGATGTTTAGATTATGACTGTATAAACTCAATATCACAACTAAGAAGTCACACATAATGTAGGCATATATGATATATACGATCGGCTTATTAATAATAAACACAGAGCCTGCACTGACGAAATCACGTATTAGAGACCGTTGCATAGCAGGCAAATTGCTTCGTTGCTTGCTAGATTCGCGCTTGGCCATTTACCTGAAGCAAACTCCCTGTGCTCTCACTCTTAGCGCCTTGCACTTTACCCTCTCTGCCCGGTCAAAGTGTCTTTTGTCGGCTTTGCCTCCAAAATCCACAAGACTGTTGACTTTTGCAACAGTCTCTATTAGGCTATGATGGTGACATAAGCTGAAAATACACACAAAAAAAGAGGCATAAAAGGGATTTCCTTTTATGCCTCTGTATACTCATCAAGCCGGTGTTATAAACTACCCGCGGCCTATAAGTTTTGTTTGGGATACATAGTGTCCCACCAGGATGGATCATCTTTGAGCCACTTGGCAAACCAGGCAAACATGGTATGCGTCCATGCGATCTTACGCGAAGGCTCTAAGATAAAATGATCTTGACCGGTAAACTCGATAAACTCAACTTCCCGTCCCAATATCTTGAGGGCATTGTACATATTGGTACTCTCTGCCGTGGGCACATTGGTATCGGCCGATCCATGAAGCAAGAGCAGGGGTGTGTGTATTTTATCGGCATTGAAGAGTGGACTATGCTTGACGTACAAATCAGGGTTATTCCAAGGGAAGCTCCCTGCTGATGCTACAGTGCTATAGCCCATGCCCCAGTAGCCGCTACCCCAATAATTGCTGATGGATGTAATACCTGCGTGGCTGATGGCACAGGCAAATATGTCGGTTTGGGTCTGCAGGTATTGTGTCATAAAACCTCCATAGCTGGCACCGAAACAACCGCTCTTTTTGGCATTGACAAAGTCGTGCTTTTGAGCAAAGTCTTTCACTGCTCCTATGATATCATTGGCTGTATAATCTCCCCATGCATTGATATGACGTGCTGCAAATTGCTGCCCGTAGCCTGTAGAGCCACTGGGATTGAGGGTATATACCACATAGCCCTGAGCAGCATACATAGCCAGAGAGTACGTACCCTCGAGCGTACGCTGTATAGGGCTTGTACCTCCGTAATAATATACAAGCATGGGGTACTTCTTTTGGGGGTCAAAATTGGGGGGGAGGTAATACCAACCATCGATCTTGGAGCCATCGGGAGCTTGATACACCCAGTCTTGAGCCGGGGTGAAAGTAACGTGCGCCAGCTTCTCAGCAGACAGGTCGTACAAGAGCTTACTCTTGTTTACCCCCTCAAGGATATAGAGGCGATCAGAGTTATTGGCACTTTGCCCCATATACCAGATATTGCCACCATAGGGAGCTACCGAGTAGCTACGGACTACATCCTCCTTGACCTTGAGATCAGTGATTTTATTATTCTTGAGATCCAGCTTGTAAAGAGACTTACGACCTCCATTTTCGGCTGTAAAAAGGAGAGCATTGTTTTTCAAATCCATAGAAGTAGAGACTACTGCCGGATCAAAATCTTTGGTCAGAGGTATTACCTTGCGCGTGGTAATATCCATGCGAAACAATTGCTTGTCATAAGAATTGGCTAGTTTATCCTTGGGCAACTGCTTGCCGATACCGTCGAAAGCATTGGCAGATGCCGATATGAGAATATCATTGGTATGAGGTATAAACTCGGCATGATCTACTTCAAAAGCTCGCTTGATTATAGTATCTGTTTTACCTGTTTGGGGAGTATAGAGCATCACAGTAGTCTGATTGTATGGCGATTTGGTCCAGTCTGTACTGTAAATTCCTATTAGCAGTTTGCTCCCATCATCATTCATATCCATGAGCGAAACAGATTGGTAACCAAATGTAATGGGCTCATATATACCGCTCTCGATATGATATCGATAGATACGAGAGCGTTCCCTCCAGTTGGGCTGACGGTCATTAGGATCAAGTCTCCTGATCACTTTATCATCCTTTTGAGGGCCCTTCTCTTCTTCATAAGCATAGAGCGTTTTCTCATCAGGACTTACTTGAAAATTCTTGCCGGGAAGGCTCTCTACCCATACAGTCTTACGCCCTGTAGCGGGATTCACCTGCAACAGTTGGGTGACACTCCCCTTGGGGGATTGCTCCAAAAGCAAGTCACTCTTGGGCATCCAATAGCACTGGTTGAGGTCTTTGTCCGTTTTTAAGATTTTACCGGTGCGGTCACGCAACTCCGTATAAGTTGTAGACGCATCTACTTCTTTGATCACATAGTGCACCAAAGCATATTTTCCTGACGGAGATAAACTCACAGAAGTGAGACTCTTCCCTGTCATCATAAACGGCAAAGAGAAATATTCGCGTCGATTATTGGAAGCTAAAGAGTCAAGCTTAGGGAACTTCTTGTCAGGCTTAAATTCAACTTTAAAATCAGAGGAAACACTATCATGAGGTAGACTCAATGAGCGTATTATAAGGTGGCGTGTCGATGCTTCAAAAGTAATTTTTGTTTTGAGAGCCGGCACAGAGTCAGCATTTTTATTGACATCTTCACTTGCAGCCAAAAGTGTATTACCGTCATAAATCGCATATCGGCCATGTCCGTAAATGAGCATATCACCCGTGGTATAAGTGTTGATAGTGGGGGCAAAGGTGAAAATACTGAGACATGAAGAGCTATTCTTCTGAGGCCTATCGACTTTGAAGAAGCCCTTGGCTCCGGTTGTAACCATTTTCCCCTTATGCTCGTCAGGAGTGTACGGGGTTTTGAGCAACTCATCTATAGAGAATACTTTGTTTTGTGAATTGACCGAATCAACGATGAGAGGAGCAGATGTTGTGTAAGGTCCATACTGCAGGGCTTTGGTCAGAATTTGTCCGTTTGCACGTACGGAAATAATCGCCACCATGGTAATCGCTAAGATTAATTTGAGCGTGGAATGTTTCATATATTAACTGGTATTTTATTCATTATCGAAGCAAATATACTAAACATCTAATTACTTTAGCTTAGAAAATACAAAGTATTGGTCTCAATGGAATTATTGCGAGTCATTGTAGATCTAAGGGCTATACTAAGACAATACTATAACCTATTGGCAGGGGCAGAGATTTGACCTTTAGGATTAGAATAGCTAATTTTGTGTCATTCAACAATTATTTTTATAATGAACGACGCAATGGTCTGCCCGAAATGCAACTCGGAATATACCTATGAAAATGGTATACTCATAACTTGTACACAATGTTTTTATGAATGGAATCCCCAAGAACTTGCTATTGAAGAAACCTCAGAAGCTAAGGTATTAGACTCCAACGGAAATGAACTCCTTACAGGCGATACCGTAATAGTAATAAAAGATCTTCCGGTAAAAGGAGCACCAAAACCTATAAAAGCGGGTACAAAAGTCAAAAATATCAGATTGGCTGAAGGCGATCATAATATAGATTGCAAAATCGATGGCTTCGGTGCCATGGCTCTCAAAAGCGAATTTGTGCGGAAAGCTTAGTCTTAATTAAAAACCATAAAAAGAACCATATCGTAATCCTTCATTTGGGGGATGGCGATATGGTTTTCTTTTTAGCTAAATCAGAGGTATACTTGACTTCAATTCTTTATGAAGATACCGGTATCGAATCAGGCCCCCTCAAAGATAAAGCTGTCATTTGATTTTTTTTCATCCTGTCTTTTTGTATAACTGTTATATTTTCCCTCTATTATCTCTCTACAAATTTAACGAAACACAATAAAATCGCCCGAAAACCAGCAACACAAACAGCTAAACAACAGATAATTAAAAATAAATAAAATAAATTGAATAAATATTTTTGACCAAAGTATTGTAAATATCAATTATAATTTAATATATTTGCGGTGTACTAATTTAGTAGAACACTAAAATGATTATAAAATAATGAGAAAAAATAAATAATTTATTTCTGTAATCTCTGTAAAAAATTTGCGTCTAAGAAATAAAATATAAAATTCAGGCATGATAACACTAAGAGGTATTCACAAAACTTATCAAGGGGCACAGCCTTTACACGTACTCAAAGGAATAGACCTGACCATAGATCAAGGTGATCTTGTAGCGATAATGGGAGCATCAGGCTCAGGCAAGAGTACACTACTCAATATATTGGGAATTCTGGACACATATGACGAAGGCTCCTACTATATCGAACAGGAACTGATAAAAGATCTATCGGAAAACCGTGCCGCCGAATTGCGAAGCACTCATATCGGATTTGTATTCCAATCATTTAATCTGATTTCTTTTAAGAACGCACTTGAGAACGTTGCTCTCCCTCTCTATTATCAAGGTGTATCTCGCAAAGAAAGAAACAATATAGCAATGGAGTATCTCGATAAAGTTGGACTCACAAACTGGGCTCACCATTTACCCAATGAACTATCTGGTGGTCAAAAGCAAAGAGTAGCTATAGCTCGTGCCCTCGCAGCAAACCCCAAAGTTATACTGGCGGATGAACCCACAGGAGCTTTGGACAGTGTAACGACCGTAGAAGTCATGGAACTTCTGAAAAAATTAAACAAAGAGGGTATGACCATGATCATCGTTACACACGAAAAGTCTGTCGCAGAGGAATGCAACCGCATTATTCATATTAAAGACGGAATAATCACAAACGATAATTAATATCCCCCACCATGTTTATTAATAGAGATAGCATACAAGAAATAACAGCAACATTAAGAACCAATAAGCTGCGAACATTGCTCACAGGCTTTTCGGTGGGTTGGGGCGTATTACTATTAGTAATATTGTTGAGTGCAGGTACGGGGGTAAGAAACGCTGCTCAAAACAATATTGATAAAAGCGGACAAAACGATGCTTCGGCAGAATTAAACGCAGGATATACCTCTAAAGTTTATAAAGGATTTGATAAGTGGCGCATGGTAAAGCTTACAGTGGAAGATTGTGAATTTCTTCAAAAAAATAATCCTGAAATAAAAGAGATGTCACCTTTCAAAGAAAAATGGAATTGTAAAATAGCCTATAAAGATAAGAGCATAATGACTCCTATCATGGGAGTAAATGAACAGTACAGCAAAATACGAAAACTCACATTTATTTCAGACAATAGCCGTTACATCAACATCGGTGACATTAACGGAAATAGCAAGGTAGTCATACTCAACAGCAGTATTGCCAAAGAACTTTTTAGCGATGAGAAAGAGGTGAGTGGAAAAATTATAACCATAGATTCTATAGGGTTCAAAGTTATAGGGGTATTTGAAGGCAAAAACCAATGGGATAAAAACATTATTCCTTTATCTACAATGGTGCAACTCAAATTTGACAGAAAGAATCCAAATATCATGGATGGAATGCACTTCATATGCTATAATCTGGATGATAATAACAAAAACAAAGCTCTCTCTGAAAAAATACGTAAACAACTTTACCACAAGCTTTACTTCGACCCTAATGATGAATATGTAATGAACATAGATTCTCAAGCTGAAAGTTTAAAGTCCATGAATAAAATAATGGAAGGGTTAAACACTTTCCTTTGGATAATAGGGCTCAGTACATTAGCTATAGGAATTATAGGTATTATCAATATAATGCAGATCTCCGTAACCGAAAGACAAAGGGAAATAGGTATACGAAAAGCTTTGGGTGCGAAACCGCGTGATATTATCAGTATGATTCTGCAAGAATCTATCTTTGTCACCTTTATCTCAGGGCTCATTGGTCTTATCATAGGCGTAGGTATCATGTATATTGTATCCAACATCATGATGCAAACGGGAGCAGGTGCAGCCTCCGGCGCCGAATCGGAAGAAATGAAGTTTAGCCTTTTATTAGACCCTGTTATTACACTGCAAACGGCTTTAGCAACTTTGGCGGTTATGATCGGAAGTGGAGTCATAGCCGGATATCTCCCTGTAAAAAAAGCATTAAAAATACCCACCGTTGAAGCAATGAGAAATTAAAAAGTCATGAAAAAAATATTCGACAAAGATCGCTGGACTGAAATCTGGCATACTATCATAAGTAACAAAAAAAGAAGTATCATCACCTCTTTTGGTGTATTCTGGGGTATTTTTATGCTTATCTTACTGCTGAGTGCAGGCAAAGGATTTGAAAATGGCATCAATCTTATCACAGACGGCGTTAGTACCAATTCGGCTTTTTTCTGGACAAACAATACTTCCAAAGCCTACAATGGCTTCCGCAGCGGAAGATCATGGAGCCTTGATGTCAATGACTTTGAAAATATAAAAAAGATAGTACCCGAAATTGATAAAATAGCGACTGTTGACTGGGGGATGAGAAAAGACAAGAATGTGAGCTATAAAGAAAAGAGCGGAAATTACTCCGTATTGGGTGCACAACCTGATTTTTTCGAAATCATATCTTTCAATATGATTGAGGGGCGAAGGCTCACAGTCAATGATGACCTTGAGGAGCGCAAATACTGTATGATAGGAAGTGACATCAAAGAGAAACTTTTCGGATTGGAGAAATCTGTATTAGGCAAATCAATAAAAGTCAATAATCTATACTATAGTATTATCGGTGTGGTAGCTTCCAAAAGCGCTGTCAATATAGGAAGCAATCCTAAAAGCACAGTATATATACCGGGTAGTATTCTCAGAAAAGTGAATAAGAAAGGAAGCAAGGTAGAAAATTTTTCGTTCTCCGTTCATAAGGATGTTGATATCAATCCTGTAATAGAAAAAGTAACCACCTTTTTAAAAAGCAGACATGATATAGCCCCTGATGATAAAGCAGCCATACAATACTTCAACTTGAGCAAAGTGTTCCAAACAATGAATAATATATCAACCTCTATCAATCTTTTGATCTGGATTGTGGGCATCGGCACTTTACTCACCGGTATTGTTGGTGTAAGCAATATTATGTTAGTTACCGTGCGAGAGCGCACAAGGGAAATAGGTGTACGAAGAGCTTTGGGAGCAAAACCTCTTGATATTATCAGTCAGATATTATCTGAAGCAACATTACTTACTTTAATCGCTGGAGTCACGGGACTCATATTGAGTGTATTCATAATGGGAGTAATAGACAGTGCTATAGGAATACCCAAGTTTGATCACGACGGACTACCATTCTATAATCCCAATATTCCTTTTTGGCAAGCAGTCATATCAATGATGATCATTATAAGCGGTGGTATTCTCGGAGGATTACTACCGGCATACAGGGCCATCCAGATAAAAGCCATCGATGCCATACGTGATGAATAATAAATCTGTCGCATATAATCAAGAACATAATACAATTACGAATCAATTAAATCCATTATCATAATGAAAAAGTTTTTTAGAATCTTCCGTTGGGTCATTTTAGGATTGTTAGTAATACTGACGTTTGGATACTTATGGAGTAAATCACGCCCCAAAGCTAAGGAGTATGAAATAGAAACAGTGAAGCAAGAAGCTCTGTTGGAAACCAAGAGCGTACTTACCGGTACCATAGAAGCTCGAGATGAAGTAGCAGTAAAACCACAGCTCAATGGCATTATCTCTGAAGTTTTACACAAAGCTGGCGACTTTGTACAGGCAGGCGATATTATAGCCAAAATAACCGTAATACCTGATATGATGCAGGTCAACAACGGTTACTCACGTCTTACCAATGCCAATATCACGTTCAATACGATTAAAGAAAAGTATTTGCGTGACAAAAGTCTCTATGAGAAAGGTATTATAGCACGTGAAGAATATGAAACATCAAAAGCTGATTATGATCAAAAGAAAGAAGATCTGAGCAACGCATCCGACGCTCTGCAAATAATGAAGACAGGTATATCACAACGCAGTGCTAAAGAAAGCAGCACACTGGTCAAAGCCACCATATCCGGCAAAATACTATCAATCCCTGTAAAAGTAGGAAACTCTGTAATACAAGCCAACACTTTCAATGAAGGTACTACCATAGCCAGCATTGCCAATATGGAAGATCTCCTCTTTATTGGTAAAGTAGACGAAACTGAAATTGGAAATCTACAGATAGGTATGCCCATGAGAATTACCATAGGAGCTTTTGGGAAAGAAACATTCCCCGCAACCATAGAGTACATTGCACCTAAAGGCGAGAATACTACCGGAGCCACCCTCTTCGAAGTAAAAGCTTCCGTAAAAATAGGAGAAAAAGCTAAGCAACTTCGAGCAGGTTATAGTGCCAATGCCGAAATAATCACCAAAAGCGTAAAAAATGTTTTGGCAGTACCGGAGGCTTGCATTGAGTTTAAAGGAGATTCCACATTCGTAGAAATAGTAAAACAGGAAAAGCCAGAGTTGAAGACTCAACGAAAACTTGTAAAAACAGGAGCTTCTGATGGAGTAAAAATCCAGATTATCGAAGGTCTCAAAGCAGGACAAAAAGTTAGAGGGAACGAAAAACAATTAAAATAACCCCGCAGATCATGAATATTAAAAGAATAGCTTCCCTACTCATTGTAACCGGTCTGACCCTATCCTTTGGAGGATATGCTCAAGAAGTGGTTCCAACACCCGAGTACCAAGGTTTGAGCTTAGACAAATGTATTGAGATTGCGGTGAAGAGAAATCTCAACGTCAAGAAGCAGGAACTCAATATACGCAATTCAAAAATAAAAGTATCATCAGCGCAAAATGCCTTTCTTCCATCGGTGGGTAGTGACATCTCTCAGGGATGGGGCTTCGGACGCTCACAAGATAAAACAGGAGTTTTTGTTCAGCGATCCTCCTCATCATCCTCCTTTTCTATTGGAGGGAATATTACTCTTTTCAGTGGACTTAGTCGCCTGCACAATCTCAATACAGCCAAGTTGAATCTACAAGCAGCCAGAGAGAATTTAGAACAGTCTAAAAATGATATATCTCTCAACGTAGCTCAAAACTATATAACGCTCCTCTTCCAGCAAGAGCTTAAAGGCGTTACTAAATTACAAATTGAGCTTACAAGAAGGCAACTCGAAAAAGCACAAGCTTTAGTGGCTTCGGGCAAATGGGCTAAAGGCAAACAAATGGAAGTAGAAGCCCAGCTGGCTAAAGAGGAACAAGACTACGTCGTTGCCCAAAATAGTGAAAATATGGCTCGCCTTATACTGATGCAATCGATGGAGATTACCGGCGATACGATTATTTCTATTCAAGCCCCCAATGTGGACGAACTTCTTTTACAAAGTAAAAATGAATTAAGCAACATCGGTGAGATATATAATTTTGCTCTACTCAATAGACCTTCTGTCAAATCAGCCGAATTGAATATATATGCAGCGGAAGAAATGGTAAAATCAAGTAAATCAGGGCATCTACCGACCCTTTCGCTCAATATGGGATACTCCAACAGCTACTATTATCAGTTAGGAAAAGAATATAGCCAATTCAATGAAAGCTTTAGAAATCAGCTTAGGAATAATGGCAGATCATCTATAGGTTTATCTTTGAGTATACCCATTTTCAACAGGTTTGAGACTCGCAATCAGATCAACCAAAGCAAATTGGAGGTCCTTAATAGCCGATTGGCTTTAGAAGAAGAGAAAAAGCGACTCTATAAAGAAGTCAGTGAGGCTTATTATAATGCCTTATCAGCATTAAAAAACATCAGTGCTGCTGGGAAATCGGTATCTTCTAATAAATTAGCCTTTGACTACGCCGAAGAGCGCCTCAAAGCTGATAAGATCAACGTATTTGAGTACAATGAAGCCAAAACAAGGTATATGGTAAGCCTTGCCGACGAACTCAAAGCAAAGTACGACTTTATCTTCAAAAGTAAAGTTCTCAACTTTTATAAAGGCATTCCTTTATAAAATTCTAAAAAAGAAATTTGACGTGATTAGTTAAATAATTAAGTTCTTGTTGTGTAAGCCGTCTTAGAAGGGATTCTGAGGCGGCTTTTTTTAAGACAGCCACCACAGTCTTGGTTTATAGAGACCGTTGAAAAAGTCGGATCGATAGACAGAGACATAAAACGAGCAGTTTTCCGCCCGATTTTAGTGAACAGACGAAGGAATTTTGATTCTAATTTTCTTGATTTAACGTGAGTTCGATATAAGGGATAATAGGAATAATAGAGTTTACAAAGTGTTGTAAATCAGTGTAATTTCTTATGTATTTCTTTGCAAAAGTGGTGAATTATTTGCATCTTAGTAGTTGATAATCAATAAGATATAAACAAACAAAACACCACTTTATGAAAACAAATATAGTTGAAATTTTCTGTCTTACCGATGATTTTTCCAAACTTTTCGATACCTTGATTCAGCAAAGAACCCTTTGCGAAGGAAACAAAAAGCGAAGAAATCGCAAGTTTAGGATGTCCGATGCTGAAATCATGACTATTCTGATTCTTTTCCATCATTCGAGGTATCGCGATTTTAAGTCCTTTTATCTTCAATATATTACGCAACAATGTCATTCGGATTTTCCTTCGTTGGTCTCTTACAATCGTTTTGTGGAATTACAAAGCAAGGTGGCATTCAAACTAATTTCATTTCTCAATATGTGTTGTTTGGGCGAATGCACCGGTATCTCATTCATTGATTCCACACCTTTACGCACCTGCCATATCAAGCGGGCACACGGGCATAAGACCATGAAAGGATGGGCCCAAAAGGGCAAATGCAGTATGGGATGGTTCTATGGTTTCAAACTACATATTGTGATTAACGACCGGGGTGAAATCATTCAATATCAAATCACACCGGGGAATACGGATGACCGTGCTCCACTTAAAGGCGGAACCTTCACGAAGAAACTTTTCGGCAAACTTGTTGGCGACAGAGGATACATCTCACAAAGTCTTTTCGATAAGCTCTTCATTGACGACATACACATGATTACGAAGATAAAGAAAAACATGAAAAACACTCTGATAAGCCTGTATGATAGGATATTACTCAGGAAAAGAGCACTTGTGGAAACCGTTAATGACCTACTCAAAAACGTTTGTCAAATAGAGCATACACGACACAGAAGCGTCAATAATTTCGCCATTAATTTGATTGCCGGCATAATTGCCTACAATTTGCTACCCAAAAAGCCGGAATTAAACCTAGAAATCATACACAATCCATCAACCCTCTTAGTACACCACGCTTAGACCGAACTCACGTTGATTTAGCTCATTTTTGAGCTACTTGAGGGGGCTTCCCCTTCAATCGGAGGCTAGCTTACACTTTGTTGCATAAGTAGCCTTGGCGCACGTTTGAGATTGTAGGCCAAAGACTCAATGAGGTTCTGATAATGCGTTTTAGAAATTCCTCGATAGCGACATTGTCCTCCATGAAACCATCGTATAATGCTACCAAAGCTACGCTCTATCTGCCATCGCATGGAACTGACAGCCTATTCAATTGCTTTTTACCCTCCGTCAGTGGCATCCCCTTGACTGCTTTGTGCATGATGCCATCTATCAGGTTGTGGTCGCACAGATAACCTCTGTTTTTCTTGGATGTGTAACCTTTGTCCGCTAATATCATTGTCTTTTGGGGGAGTTGAGCCTGCACCAAAAGGAGACTGTTGCAAAAGTCAACAGTCTTGTGGATTTTGGAGGCAAAGCCGACAAAAGAACACTTTGACCGGGCAGAGAGGGTAAAGTGCAAGGCGCTAAGAGTGAGTGCACAGGGAGTTTACTTCAGGTAAATGACCAAGCGCGAATCTCGCAAGCAACGAAGCAATTTGCCTGCTATGCAACGGTCTCAAAAGAGGAATGATTTGTGTCGTATCTGCCACGTTAGCCGCTGTGGTGATTACTTCATGTATCAGCCCCCCGGTGTCTGTTAAGACGTGCTTCTTGTAACCGTATCTATATGAGTTGCATTTCTTCACCCATCGAGCCTCGTCATCTACGCCGGGTTTCGTTGAGCAGACTTTGACCTAGTATTCTCCTTCAGCCTCTTTCTCCTGATCGCTACGAGTATCCTCCCGATCATCGCAGATCACAATTTGACACCCTCCTGTTGGTTTGTTGGGACTGTCAACAATGCTTGCGTCCACAATGGCGCCCTCTTTGATCTCCATGATGCCATGTTGTTTGAGTTGCTTGTTGAGAAGCTTGAACAGCTTTGCCATTAAGCCTTTCTCTATAAGCTCCAGACGGAAGCGGCAGATGGTCGAGTGATCGGGTGAAACGAAATCCATCGTCAGCCCTAGGAAGGCAATCCATGTGAGGGAATCGTTGATTCGCTCTTCTACTTGACGATCTGAGAGACCGTACCAAGTCTCCAAAAGCAGGATCTTGAAGAGCATAATGGGGCGGTAAGAGGAAGCGCCAAATGGGGTGTCTCCCTTAAGGCAATGTTTGTTGAGCAAGTTGGAGATGGGACGCCAATCTACAATGGTGTCAATCTGATGCAAAAAGTTGTTTTTGGTGGCTTGCAGACGACGTTCTACTGCTAGTTCTGCAAAAGATGGGGCCTTGGTGTTCTTTTCCTTACTCATAGAGACTGTTTTGATTCCTGTTTTATATATCAAATATAATGATATTCAGCGATATAGACAAGATTAAAAGGACAATTCTCATGCAACAGTCTCTTATCATAGAAAATGAGGTAAGTCCGAAAATAGTTAAGAAAAGAACCAGTCAAAAGTCCAGCAATCTATACCGCTTTCTTACTTCCGCTATAGTAATAGGCTCTTCATAGTGCCACCATTCCCGCCTGTAAGGTTTAAGCCCCACAGCATGCATCACTGATCGGAGGAGCTTTCTATTCTTCATAGCTTGCGTGGATATTACCCCTTTCTTTATGAGCACAGCTTCATCTCCTATATGAGCCTCCATCCCAAAATGATCAAAGTCTGTACCCATATCCAAAACTTCGCCTTTGGCATTGCAAATTGTTATGTCGACGGCAACACCGTAGTTATGACGGCCCCCTCGTTTGCCATTAGCCACATACACTTTATGTGGTGTATTCTCCACTAATTGATACATCTTGCGTTGAACACTTAGAGGCCTTGCAGCATCATAAACCAATAGCCTATATCCCGGATCTTTAGCTTGGATTAAGTGTTGTGCCTTAACTATCCTCTTTACAAAATTCTTTTCAAAATATGCTTTTTTCAAAGTTCCATATATATCTACTCCCACAAAATTATCAGTGGTGCTATACTTGAGATCTACCAAGATAGATGTGTCTAAAGTATGTATATCCACCATACCATATGCACGCATGAGGGAGTCATAGTCTGTAGCTGATGCCCTGGCGAATGCCTGAGAAAATATAGTTAGAAAAAAAAGAAATATGAATATGTATAAAGCTCTGTACTTATTCATAAAGAATTACAATTACGGGTCTTGTATATTCCGTGACGAGTCATCTGGAAAGATTGTTTATAAAAAATAAATAAAGGAATAGCTACCCCTACACACAGTGCAAATAAAATAAGGATAGCTGTAATACCATTTGTCATAGCTTCCATAACATAGCTCCATTTCAAATCAATATTTTTAACTTGTACAAATTTGATAAAACCCAGAAGCGAACGATATGCATATAATCCCGGGATCATAGGCAAAAGAGCCGGATAAGAAAAGACTTCTGAGGGGCAATGAACCTTGAAAGCACACAATGTACTGATAAGCCCTATAAGGAAGGCTGCCAATAAAGAGCCAAAGATGATATCCAAACCTAGATAATTCATCATTGCATATCTAAAAGCATGACCGCAAGCTCCCACAAAAGGCACTATATACAATGCTTTTTTAGGAGGGTTTGATACGGCAGAAAAACCGAGAGCAGCTCCTGCAGCAAATATAGCATCAGAAAAAACAGGATTTATCATATATACTAAATAAATGAAAGGTTAAGGATAATCAGAGAACAAGACAAACCCACAGTCATGCTGATGAGTAACATCACTGCATTTATAAATCTGGATACACCGTTGAGAACATACCCATCCAATAAATCAATAACCGAATTGATAAGATGCACACCGGGAATCAAATAAAGCACACAACTACTCAATGCTATTTCCGGAGTCTCCGTCCAACCTCCGTACTTCACACATAGTCCTGCTATAAGAGAAGCTATAAAAGCAGATATTACGAAGATGAACATATGATTGAAATTACGCTTAGTAAGTTGCTGACGGATATAAAATCCGGCAGCAGTAGCGACAAAAACAATCAACATAGACATAGCATCACCTCCAAAAATTCGGCAAAAGCAAGCATTAGCAATACTTATAAGAAGAAGCATCATGTAGTGACTCATCTTTGGATAAGAAATGATTGATTTAAAATCATCCTTTACTAATTTAAGTACTGGTTTATTGTCATATACGTACCAACTCAGGGCACTCAATTCCGAGTTCATATAGAAATTCAGTGGAAGAGTCTTGTGCTTCATTATAGATGTCACAGAGCTGGAACTTTGTTTGGTCTCACTTACATTAGGGTGATCTTTCTCCACCAAAGTGATCCCTATAGTTTTCTGCGACATCATTAAAGACAATCGATAGCCATAGGTCTCAGCAATACGAGCAGTATTCCTTATAATTCTTGAGGTTTGAACTCCCACCCCCATTTGCACCGTTGCAAACTGCAGTAAAAAATCCAGCAACTCATCAATATTACAATTCTTCTCCATAATTATAAGTGACAAAAATTTATGATATAAGATATTTGATATTGATTACAAAGTTATAACATCTAAAAATAGGAATTACCATTTACATATATGTTTTAATGAATTACCGCAAACACACGTCTGTAATATTACTGTAATCAAGAATGTAAAGAAATTGTTATACCCCATGAATAAGATGTGCGGGATGTATAATATCATTAATACTTTATGAATTGATTCTTATGCGAATTCTACTAAACGAACAGTTACAACCTTGAGTAAAAAATAAAGATTATATTGCGAAGCCTATAAGGGGAATTTACATTGAAATTCAGCACTTTTTTTCTAGTTAGTCACCCCTTAAAATCGCGTTTACTTTCTGATATACAGCGAATTGCGCTCTTCTATTCTTTGATAAATCTGCAAGTTTTTGTATCTTTGGATGTAGAAACTTGCAGATTTTTTTATGATACGCCCTACTCAAACAGTTCAATCTCTGTTCTCTTCGCTGGACGATTTGCTCAACCAGCAACATCCTCTGTATAAACTTTCCCATAAAATCGATTGGAAAAGGTTCGAAGAGGCTTTTTCTTCCTTGTATTGCCCTGACAATGGTAGTCCCGGTAAGCCTATTCGTTTAATGAGACCGTTGCATAGCAGGCAAATTGCTTCGTTGCTTGCGAGATTCGCGCTTGGTCATTTACCTGAAGTAAACTCCCTGTGCACTCACTCTTAGCGCCTTGCACTTTACCCTCTCTGCCCGGTCAAAGTGTTTTTTGTCGGCTTTGCCTCCAAAATCCACAAGACTGTTGACTTTTGCAACAGTCTCTTAATGTGTGATCTTTTAATTCTCAAGCATTTGCGCAATATTTCAGATGAATCTGTTGTAGAACAATGGAGTGAGAACGCTTATTTTCAATATTTTTGTGGCATGCAAGAGTTTACACCCTCCTTTCCCTGCAATGCCTCGGAGCTGGTTCACTTCCGCAAACGCATCGGCGAAAAAGGGATAGAGCTTATTCTTGCAGAAAGTATTCGTGTGAATGATGACAAAAATGAGAAGGATCACCACGATACCGCTTTTATAGACTCCACCGTGCAGGAAAAGAATGTGACTTATCCTACAGATGCCAAGTTGCATAAGAAGATAGTAGGCCAGGTTCTCAAAATCGTAAGGGCTCTCAATCTACCCATTCGTCAAAGCTATACTTTCGTATTGAAAAGAATTTATCGGGATCAACGTTTTCGCAACCATCCCAAGAACCGTAAGAAAGCTCTTAAAGCGGATAAACGGTTACGAACAATAGCGGGACGTTTGGTTCGGGAACTTAAACGAAACCTGGGTAATAACAGGGAGTACGACAAACTCATTTCCCTCTTTGAAAGGATTCTTTCGCAACGGCGTAATTCCACTCAAAAGATTTATTCTATTCATGAACCGGATGTTCAATGCATCAGTAAAGGTAAGGAGCACAAAAAATATGAGTTTGGAAACAAAGTCTCGATTATACGCTCCATGACGGGAGTGATTTTGGGAGCCTCTTCTTTCCGTAATGAGTACGACGGACATACCATAGAGCAAAGCCTCGATCAGGGGAAGAGACTCACGGGAGAAAGGATTAAGAAATTGGCCGGAGATAGAGGTTACCGTGGGAAAAAAGAAATAAACGGTACGCAAATATTGATTCCTGACACTCCAAAAGCTAAAGACAGTTATTATCAACGTAAAAAGAAGCATCGACTTTTCTGCAAGCGTGCAGGAATAGAACCAACTATCGGACATTTGAAGTCAGATTATCGCTTAGGACGTAACTTTTACAAAGGGCTCTTCGGGGATGCTATCAATGGAATGTTAGCTGCAGCGGCATATAACTTCAAAAGAGCCATGAAGCTTCTTTTGTACCTAATAAACAAAATCAGCGAAACACTCCCAATGGAGAGGATTGCACTGAAATGTGCTTTTTAAGGGACGACTAGTTAGTCGCCCCTTAAAATCGCGTTTATTTTCTGATATACAGCGAATTACATTCTTGTACTCTTTGATAAATCTGCAAGTTTTTGTATCTTTGGATGTAGAAACTTGCAGATTTTTTATGATACGCCCTACTCAAACAGTTCAATCTCTATTCTCTTCGCTGGACGATTTGCTTAACCAGCAACATCCTCTGTATAAACTTTCCCATAAAATCGATTGGAAAAGGTTCGAAGAGGATTTTTCTTCCTTGTATTGCCCTGACAATGGTCGTCCCGGTAAGCCTATTCGTTTAATGTGTGGTCTTTTAATTCTGAAGCATTTGCGTAATATTTCAGATGAATCTGTTGTAGAACAATGGAGTGAGAACGCTTATTTTCAATATTTTTGTGGCATGCAGGAGTTTACTCCTTCCTTTCCCTGCAATGCCTCGGAACTGGTTCACTTCCGCAAACGTATCGGCGAAAGAGGGATAGAGCTTATTCTTGCAGAAAGTATTCGTGTGAATGATGACAAAAATGAGAAGGATCACCACGATACCGCTTTTATAGACTCCACCGTGCAGGAAAAGAATGTGACTTATCCTACAGATGCCAAGTTGCATAAGAAGATAGTAGGCAAGGTTCTCAAAATCGTAAGGGCTCTCAATCTACCCATTCGTCAAAGCTATACTTTCGTATTGAAAAGAATTTATCGGGATCAACGTTTTCGCAACCATCCCAAGAACCGTAAGAAAGCTCTTAAAGCGGATAAACGGTTACGAACAATAGCGGGACGTTTGGTTCGGGAACTTAAACGAAACCTGGGTAATAACAGGGAGTACGACAAACTCATTTCCCTCTTTGAAAGGATTCTTTCGCAACGGCGTAATTCCACTCAAAAGATTTATTCTCTTCATGAACCGGATGTTCAATGCATCAGTAAAGGTAAGGAGCACAAAAAATATGAGTTTGGAAACAAAGTCTCGATTATACGCTCCATGACGGGAGTGATTTTGGGAGCCTCTTCTTTCCGTAATGAGTACGACGGACATACCATAGAGCAAAGCCTCGATCAGGTGAAGAGACTCACGGGAGAAAGGATTAAGAAACTGGCCGGAGATAGAGGTTACCGTGGGAAAAAAGAAATAAACGGTACGCAAATATTGATTCCTGACACTCCAAAAGCTAAAGACAGTTATTATCAACGTAAAAAGAAGCATCGACTTTTCTGCAAGCGTGCAGGAATAGAACCAACTATCGGACATTTGAAGTCAGATTATCGCTTAGGACGTAACTTTTACAAAGGGCTCTTCGGGGATGCTATCAATGTAATGTTAGCTGCAGCGGCATATAACTTCAAAAGAGCCATGAAGCTTCTTTTGTACCTAATAAACAAAATCAGCGAAACACTCCCAATGGAGAGGATTGCGCTGAAATGTGCTTTTTAAGGGACGACTAGTTAGGGTTTGTTATTTTTTTTAATAGGCTTTTGAGAAATCACAGTTAGCCTTTAGGGAAAGGATAGTTAAGAAAATAATGCAACCTAACTAAGAGCTTGGGAGTAGTCTTATAGATTAACTTTGAAGGACTTGATTCATATTAGATATGAACGACCAAGTACATCAATCCTACCTAATATGTTGCGTGATATGCTCGACAATCGCATGAGAATCTTCGGGCGGAAACCAGACAATATCAGCGTCTCTTTTCCACCACGTCTGTTGCTTGCGGGCATAAACCCTTGTATTTTTCTGAATTTTTGACACAGCCTCATCCAAAGATATATCGCCATCGAAATACTCAAATATTTCTTTGAATCCTACCGTGTTAAGAGCATTGAGATCACGAAAAGGGTACATTGCACAAGCTTCTGAAACTAAACCGTGATCTATCATCTTCAACACCCGGGCATTGATACGATCATACAGTTCTTTACGTTCGCGCCAAAGTCCCACTTTGATTATATTAAATGGTCGTGCTACAAAGGCGTTGTTATGAAATGAAGAAAAGGGCTTTCCCGTAGTCAGGCATATCTCGATAGCATGGATGACTCTTTTATAATTGCTTTTATCAACCTTTTCATAATAAACCGGATCTAACAGCTTGAGTTCCTCTGCAATCAGAGATAGCCCTTCGCTATCATAGCGCTCATAAAGACTCTTACGAATGATAGGATCCACATCCGGGATATCATCCATACCTTTACAAACAGCATCAATATACATCATGGAACCACCCGTAAGAATAACGTTGTCATAAGTAAGGAAAAGCTCATCGAGTAGATTCAATACATCTTGCTCATACATGCTGGCACTATAGTAGTCAAATACCGACTTAGTTCCCACAAAATAATGAGGCACAGCCTGCCTCTCCGTAATTGAGGGAGCCGCTGTGCCTATAGGGATTTCTTTGTATATTTGCCGAGAATCTGCTGAAATTATTGGTGCTCCCAGTGTTTTGGCAAGAGATATGCTCAATTCTGTCTTACCAATGCCGGTAGATCCTAACAGGACAATTAAATTTTTTATTTTTGAGTCCAAAACTTCTCTTTAGAGAATATCATCAATGTTGGCTGAACCATCGTCAAGCCCGCTGAAACCATCAGGATCCAGATCATCAAAGTCAATACCTTCCTCATCAAACATATCATTGATGCTCGAAGAAGAAGCTACACGAGTCTCAGCAAATTCCAAAGAAGACAATTGTTCGGGAGCTGAGCCTTCACTCAGTATTACAAGAGGCTTATCCAATGTCTCGCCGGGAATGATCTCTACTAAATCCATAAAAAATGCACGCTCCGAGAGCATATCAAATACAAACAGGAGATGCTGATGCTCATCCTCAATAAGATCCTCAAGGCGTGTAGAATCCATCACATAGTTATCTTCCTCAGAAGATGTTTCCATCTCCATCAAGGTAACCTCCTGACCTTTGTTCCACTCTTCGTCACAAAGAAAAAAAGAAGTCATTTCCGTATGGTCATAACCGGCGGAATCAAGGATAATATTGTTTAGAGAGAGAAAGGTGTCATCAGAATTGATCTCAATTTCTCTCTTAAAAAAGTCATTTTCATCTGACAGTAATATGAATCGATATGTCATATAAACAGAAAAGATATTTTAATTAATGTGTCAAATATAATCAATATTTCAAAGGGATATTACAGGTCTTTCAAAAGAATTTTCGCATCAGGCATCACAAACCCTTGGCGGGAAGCAAGAATAGTATTCCATTCACGATGAAACTGATCCTTACGATCAATTTTGAAATCCTCGGACCCCTTGCGATCTATAAGATCCAAAACATATCCTGCGCTGAGCTTATTGGGGTCTATAGCAGGATGATAATAACCGGACTCATCTTCATCTCCATAGTTGACCTCGACAATCACCCCGATCTCAAGTAGCAGTTTGATCACTCTGTTAGCCATCTTCATTGGGACTTTACACTCATTAGCGATAGTCTCCACTCTATGAGGCGGTGTAACGGAATTTACAAATCTCTTGGTGATCTGTGCAGCCATTATCACTGCTACAAAATCAAGATAACGGCGAGAAACATTTTCACTGGACTTTTCAAAGGCAAAATTACCAACATTCTGAATAGAAAAACTGAGTTGTGCACCAAAAAGACATATCATCCATGAAAGTTGCACCCACAACAGCAACAAAGGAAAAGCTGCAAAACTACCATATATGGCATTATATTTTGATATCCATAATACCCCTCCTATATATAATGATTGGAATATCTGAAATCCTATCCCCGCAACAATACCTGATATGAAAGCAGGCATAAACTTCACTTTTACATTGGGCAAAAGAATATAAATTGTGGTAAAAGTGAATATGATAACCAAATAAGGGATAAGGTTAAACATAAATGACCATATGGGGGCAAAGAAGATATAATCACTAAAAAAAGTATTTTGGATAGTAGTCATTACCAAAGTAAGCCCGCTGGAAACGGTGATAGCAAGGGGCATAATGATGAAAAAAGACAGATAGTCAACAATCTTCCTAGACCAAGGACGACTTTTGGGAGCCTGCCAAATACGATTGAAGGAGTCTTCTGCAGTAGACACAAGACTAATAACCGTGTACAAAAGAATAATAAGACCGAATCCCAGGAAAACACCTCCCTGAACTTGTGAAAGATAATTCTCTACATAAGTAAAAGCTTTTTCGAGTTCATGCACATGGCTGGGTATATTATTAATAAGTCCTTCATAGACCACCTTTTGGAGTCCAAAGCCCTTAGCTATGCCTATAATTACTGCAAGGAAAGGTACTATAGACAATACGGTGCTGTATGTAAGAGCAGAAGCATTGCTACTCAAATCATCATTGATAAATCCTCTTATTGCCAGATATAATGCTTTCAGAGAATTCACAGGCAACTTCTGAGAGCTCTTGAGCTCCTCATCTGTAAGTCGCCACATATCATATGTAATGAAACGAAAGCTTCTGTAATAAGCAATCTTGGCTTTGCGTATAAATCTACCAATACTGAATTTAGCCATGAATGTCTTCGTAGTTAATAATGTTAAAGATAATAAAAGCAGCAGATCTATAAGCCGGGTTCTGTACTTCCGATAAGTTTCCCCAGTCGAAAGCGTCTGTCATTTATCTGATCTGTTTGTCACCAAACAGCTTTAGCGATCTACCCTCCAACATCGGGCGAGCAACCCTGATAGCGTCGGTTTACATGATCTTACAACCCATAAGACGTACGGCTTGCCCAGTTGCTTGGACAACCGGTGAGCTCTTGCCTCACCTTTTCACCCTTACCGAGACCAGCCCGGCGGTTATTTTCTGTTACGTTACTCTACCCTCACGAATAGCTTCCCGTTAGGAAGTATGGCGCTCTGCGTTGCCCGGACGTTCCTCGCAGAATATCTATCTTGCGCGACAGACCGATCTGCTGCTTTATTAAATTTATATAATAGTTCTTTCTCTACTTCTTTGTTAGCTCTACCTTTTGAGTAGGAGCCAAACCTGCATTACGTTTGCTCACGGCATCGATAAGTTTATGAGCCAAATCGGTAAAAGCTATTGACGTTACCGTATCTTCACGAAGGGCTGCAGGTGCACCTTCATCTCCCGCTTCACGGATACTCTGCACCAAAGGTATTTGTCCCAAAAGAGGGATATTTAATCTTTCTGCGAGCTTTTTTCCTCCATCTTTCCCAAAGATATAATATTTATTATCAGGGAGCTCAGCGGGAGTAAACCAAGCCATATTTTCGACCAATCCCAATACCGGCACATTCACCTTATCATCAACGAACATACTTATACCTTTTACAGCATCAGCTAAAGCTACATCCTGTGGAGTAGTTACTACCACAGCACCTGTTAGCCCCAATAGCTGGACCAAGGTAAGATGAATATCACTCGTCCCCGGAGGCATATCTATGAGGAAGTAATCCAACTCACCCCAATTTCCCTCTGTAATAAGTTGCTTCAGGGCATTACTTGCCATACTTCCTCTCCACAAGACGGGAGATTCTTTGTCCACAAAAAAACCGATGGAAAGCAATTTCACTCCATAAACCTCTTCGGGAGCGATCATTTCCTTTCCGTTTACAGGAACCAAAACAGGCCTTGCATCTTCACAACCAAACATTTTGGGCATTGAAGGTCCAAAAATATCAGCATCCAAGAGCCCTACTTTATAGCCTTGGCGTGCCAGGGCAATCGCCAAATTAGCAGAAACGGTACTCTTGCCCACTCCTCCTTTTCCCGAAAATATTGCTATCGTATTCTTTACGTCAGGGAGCACCTTCGGATCTGCCTTAGGAGCTACCTCCTTGAGCACAGCCTTGATGTTGCCTTTGATATCAATCTCAGGATCTATATAAGTCAGGATAGCTGATTCGGCAGCTTTGATTACAGATTTTACAAACGGATCATTAGGTTTATCAAAAATAATAGAAAAACTTAGTTTGTTTCCATCTATGCGAATATCATCTTCTATCATACCAGCAGAAACCAGATCTACTCCGGTACCGGGATAACGCACTTTACTCAGTGCGTCCAATATTAATTGTGGGTATAATGTAGTCATATCTATTGTACTCTTCGTGACCGACTGAAGCTTCTATAACTGTCGGGCTCTATTTCTATATCAGGTTCCACTAATTCATCATTATGTATCGGTGCAAATCGTATATACTTTATAGTAAGCCCTCGGTCTAACCACTGTCGCTCGTAATAAGTTTTTATTTCGAGGATTTCATCTGCTTTGCCTGAAGCATAGAGATCCTCTGTAATCACTTGTATAGGCAATTGATTTAGCTCTACAAGAGCTTTTGTATAGATGTACAAAAACGGGCTATCGGTTTTGAGATGAATGATACCCTCAGGTTTAAGCACACTCATATATTTATTGAGGAAACGGGTCGAAGTAAGCCTTTTCGAAGTCTTTTTCATTTGAGGATCTGGAAAAGTAATCCATATCTCATCTATTTCGTCTGAACCAAAGAAAGACTCCAACATCTCAATCTCTCCACGAATAAATGCCACATTGTCCAGTCCTTCTTCATAAGATTCCTTTGCTCCTGTCCATATACGAGCACCTTTGACATCCATCCCGATGAAGTTCTTATGAGGAAAACGACGAGCCAATCCCACGGCATATTCGCCTTTGCCACAACCTAACTCCACCACAATAGGATTGTCGTTTTTGAAAAATGATTTACTCCATTCGCCTTTTAGTGGGAAATCTTCCTGCTGCAAACGTGCAAAAGGGAATTGAAACACATGAGGAAACGTCTCCATCTCCGCAAATTTAGCAAGCTTATTCTTACCCATGTAACCTATTTACTCTTCAAACATATCTACGCTTTGGCAGTATTCAAGTTCTCCTTGAATAATAAAGCGAACTTCATCACTATCGAATTTACCCACCTTATCTTTCTGCGCATTCTTCACAACGTAATCGACCAATTCATCCTCATCGATTTCCACGATCTCATCATCGTCGTCTTCCATATCCATATACCCCCTGCTTTCGTAGAAGTCATATATCAAGTCCACGATATACACAATATCATCATCAGAAAGCTTTTCCTTCAAATCCTGAGGGATATAATTGCGAATGAAAGCAACTGAAGCCATATCATCATAACCAAGAATATTATCTTCCATATTTCAAAAAGGATTTATATTATTACGATATTCAAAGATAACACAAATTGCCCATGTGCAACCTATATATACCTATTGAGTATATAATTCTAAAAAGAAAAAACTGCTGAAACGACTAATAAAGAGCTCCATACTTTTAGAAATATTAAGCGTATAGGTCAAATATTATTTATGACACGGGCTACATGTCAGAAACATTCCTATAACAGTCCGTGAATACACGGACTACTTTATACAGATTAATAAATAAAGTTAGTATCTTCGTTTCTGTTTAAGTATTTAATACGATATACAAATTGAAAAAGTTTCTCCATATACTCCGAAGGTTTGTACCGCCTTACAAGGGTTACCTTATGCTCAGCGTTATAGCTAACGTATTCAGCGCACTGCTCAATCTGATCTCATTTTCTTTGATTATCCCTATACTGCGTATACTTTTCAATATCGAAAGGCGAGTTACAGTATATATACCCACTGATGATATCCAGCTCAATTCTATCAGAGGATTCAAAGAATATGGTAATGCTCTCTTCAATAATTTCAGCTGGTATATAGGAGATCTTATCACTACCCAAGGAGCCTCTACAACCTTGATTTGGTTGGGTATTATGTTAGTAGTGCTCACTTTGGTCAAAGTCGGAGTAACTTATCTGGCTATGTTTTCTATGATTCCTATCCGGACAGGTATTGTAAGAGATATCAGAAATCAAATCAATGATAAGATCATCGCCTTACCTTTGAGCTTTTTCAGTGAAGAGCGGAAAGGAGATATCATAGCCCGTGTATCCGGCGATGTAAATGAAGTAGAAGGTTCGATTATGAGTTCATTGGATATGCTACTCAAAAACCCTATTCTCATGCTGGTATATCTTTTTGCCATGTTTTCCATCAGTTGGAAACTGACCCTTTTCGTATTCATACTACTTCCTGTGGCCGGATTCATTATGGGGCGTGTAGGCAAAACGTTGAAAAAACAAAGCCTTGACGCTCAGAATCAGTGGGGAGGTCTTATGAGCCAAATAGAAGAGACTTTAGCGGGACTACGTATAATCAAAGCATTCAATGCTGAAGATAAAATCAGAAGTCGCTTCGGTAAAGCGAACGAGACATTCAGAAAAACTACCGTTCGAGTCTCAGCTCGTCAGCAACTAGCCCATCCCATGAGCGAGTTTTTAGGTACTGCTACCATAGCTATAGTGCTTTGGTATGGAGGGTCATTAATTTTGAATAATCAAAGTTCAATCGATGCTTCTACATTCATCTACTATCTGGTTATTTTTTACAGCATTATCAATCCGGCAAAAGAACTCAGCAAATCCGCCTACGCCATCCAAAAAGGGATGGCTTCCATGGAAAGGATTGATAAGATACTCCTTGCAGAGAATACAATCAAAGATCCTCAAAACCCCTTACATATTACTTTTAATAAGCAAATACAGTTTGAGAAAGTTTGGTTCAAATATCAAAACGAATGGGTTCTAAAAGATATAGATCTCACCGTAAATAAGGGGCAAACTGTAGCATTGGTAGGGCACTCCGGATCAGGCAAGAGTACACTTGTGGATCTGATACCTCGCTTTTACGATATCCAACAAGGAAGCATCAAGATAGATAGTACGGACATCAGGGATACTACTGTACACGAGTTGCGAGAACTTATGGGCAATGTAAATCAGGAGGCTATATTATTCAATGACAGTGTTTATAACAATATTGCTTTCGGGGTGGACTTTGCTACAGAAGAGGAAGTAAAACGTGCTGCGAATATAGCACATGCCGATGAATTCATTGACGAAATGCCCCAAGGATACAATACGAATATTGGGGATCGTGGCGGTAAACTTTCCGGAGGGCAAAGACAGCGTTTGAGCATAGCAAGAGCCATACTAAAAAATCCACCTATACTTATTCTCGACGAAGCGACTTCAGCATTGGACACAACATCTGAAAGGCTCGTTCAGGAAGCTTTGGAAACGTTGATGAAAGACAGAACTACCATTGTCATAGCACACCGCTTATCCACCATCATAAATGCTGATATGATTTGTGTGATTGACAAAGGTGAAATTATCGAACGAGGCAAACACCAAGAGTTATTAGCATTAAACGGTGAGTATGCTAAACTTTATAATATACAAATGAATAAAGGGGTATCTACCCTCCATTAAAAATCGGCAAATCATGAAAAACATTGTGAGGATAATTCAAGGGCTTGTGATATTCATGACAGTGTCTTTTTTTTCCACTGCCCAAGAGCATCTTGGTTACTATTTTGATAAACCGGGCAAGGATATTAATGATCAGATTCCTTTAGGCAACGGACGGCAGGGAATGATGTCCGACGGAGGAATTACTAATACCCTCATAACACTCAATGAAAGCTCTATGTGGAGTGGCTCTATTGATCCCTCTGCCTTCAATCTATCAGCGGTAAAACATTTGGAAAAGATTAGGCAATTGCTCTTCCATGGCAAAAATAAAGTTGCCGAAGATCTGATGTACAATACTTTTGTATGCGGAGGTAAAGGTAGTGCTTTGGGAAGCGGAGCTCGTGCTCCATACGGAAGTTATGAAGTAGGAGCTTTCTTAAATATTCAATCCTCCCCTATGATCCATTCTGTATCCTCATATCGGAGAAGTCTGGACATCATGAAAGGGATTAGTAAAGAAACGATTGATGTCAATGGAAAGCTTTATCGGGAAAGAGTATTGTTTTCATCATACAACAAGGATGTCAATATTATTCATATTCACAATAGCACTCAAGCTCTATCAGACACTATTAAAATAGGACTCTCTCGCCCCGAACGCGGCGGACAAATCATTGAAGATAATAAGTTGATCTTATCGGGAGCCCTAAATGATGGTTATGGAAGAGAAGGGTTACGATATACAATTATCACCACAGCCAAGTTACCTCAAGGCGGAAAAATCATCAATTCCAAAAATTATATCGCTATAGTGAATGCTCCTGAGATCACTCTTTATACAGCTCATAATACCAATTATTATAATAAACAAACCAATCTTCTCAACCTCGGTAAAACTCAAATCAATCAAGCTCAAAAAATTTCTTTCAGAAACTTACAACTTGAACATGAGAAAATTTTTGGGGAGCTAATGAATAGAGTTCAAGTAGATATTCAAGGGAGTATGTCCCACATGAAAGAAGATCCCATAGACATACGTTTGAGTAAATACAATCAAAATCCCTCAGCCGATCCAGGCCTTGCCGCCCTGTACATGCAATTCGGAAGATATCTTCTAATATCTTCTGCAAGAGCTAATGCACTTCCACCCAATCTCCAAGGATTATGGACTACAACAATTCAGGCACCATGGAATGGTGATTACCATCTCAATATTAATCTGCAAATGAATTATTGGCCTGCAGAAAAAGGTAATTATACCGAATCTGTAGTATCGCTCATCCGTTGGATTGAAGGTATTGTTCCAAGTGGAGAAAAGACTGCACGTTGCTTTTATAATGCTAACGGATGGGTAACACATATTTTGGGAAACCTATGGCAATTTACTGCCCCGGGCGAACATCCGAGTTGGGGAGCTACCAATACCGGTGCTGCTTGGCTATGCCGACACTTGTACGATCATTACCTTTACGGTAGGGATATCTCTTATTTGAAAAGAATTTACCCCATCATGAAAAAGGCTGCTTTGTTTTTCAATGATGTTTTAGTCAAGGATCCCCGAAATGGATATTTCGTCAATGCCCCAACTACATCTCCCGAAAACTCTTTTATCACATTGGAAGGAGATCAAGCAAGCGTTTGCGCAGGCTCAACCATGGATAATCAAATTATCCGAGAATTATTTCACAATACTATTGAAGCCGGCAAGATTCTCAACACGCCCGACAAAAATTTTAGAGATCTTTTAGCCTCGAAACTGACGCAAATCAAGCCCACCACGATAGGCAAAGACGGACGGATAATGGAATGGATGCAAGACTATACGGAAGCCGAGCCTAATCACAGACATGTTTCGCACCTTTATGGCTTATTTCCCGGCAATGAAATCACACCCGAAAAAACTCCAGATCTCAGCACTGCAGCAAAACTCACATTGGAAAAAAGAGGAGACAGCAGTACAGGATGGTCTATGGCCTGGAAGATCAATTTCTATGCAAGATTGGGTGATGGAGAAAAAGCTCTAAGTTTACTCAATATGCTTTTAAGACCCGCTCAAAAGCTCGATCCCCAAACAGGCAAAGTCCTTGAAGTACGTGGTGGTACTCTACCCAATCTCTTCTGTACTCACCCCCCTTTTCAGATTGATGGTAATTTCGGAGGCTCTTCGGGAATCATGGAAATGTTGCTAAGCAGCGAAACAGGATACATAAAACCCTTGCCTGCACTTCCCAAAGCATGGCAAAAAGGAGAGATCGAAGGACTGAGAGTTATTGGCAATGCTGAGTGTGATTTACATTGGGATCAAACACAACCGTGCGTACTCAAATCATTGAAAATTAGAGCCCAAAGCGCCTATACACATAAAGTCTTATTGCCTGATCATTGTTACCGGTATAGGATTTTGATCAACGGTAAACAAATAAAGCAGTTACAAGGTAAGCAACGTGAAATAGCTATCCCCATGAAGGAAGGACAGATTGCAGAAATACTAGCACCCTAAATCTTAGTACTTTACTTAGTCGTCCCTTAAAAAGCACATTTCAGCGCAATCCTCTCCATTGGGAGTGTTTCGCTGATTTTGTTTATTAGGTACAAAAGAAGCTTCATGGCTCTTTTGAAGTTATATGCCGCTGCAGCTAACATTCCATTGATAGCATCCCCGAAGAGCCCTTTGTAAAAGTTACGTCCCAGGCGATAATCTGACTTCAAATGTCCGATAGTTGGTTCTATTCCTGCACGCTTGCAGAAAAGTCGATGCTTCTTTTTACGTTGATAATAACTGTCTTTAGCTTTTGGAGTGTCTGGAATCAATATTTGCGTACCGTTTATTTCTTTTTTCCCACGGTAACCTCTATCTCCGGCCAGTTTCTTAATCCTTTCTCCCGTGAGTCTCTTCCCCTGATCGAGGCTTTGCTCTATGGTATGTCCGTCGTACTCATTACGGAAAGAAGAGGCTCCCAAAATCACTCCCGTCATGGAGCGTATAATCGAGACTTTGTTTCCAAACTCATATTTTTTGTGCTCCTTACCTTTACTGATGCATTGAACATCCGGTTCATGAAGAGAATAAATCTTTTGAGTGGAATTACGCCGTTGCGAAAGAATCCTTTCAAAGAGGGAAATGAGTTTGTCGTACTCCCTGTTATTACCCAGGTTTCGTTTAAGTTCCCGAACCAAACGTCCCGCTATTGTTCGTAACCGTTTATCCGCTTTAAGAGCTTTCTTACGGTTCTTGGGATGGTTGCGAAAACGTTGATCCCGATAAATTCTTTTCAATACGAAAGTATAGCTTTGACGAATGGGTAGATTGAGAGCCCTTACGATTTTGAGAACCTGGCCTACTATCTTCTTATGCAACTTGGCATCTGTAGGATAAGTCACATTCTTTTCCTGCACGGTGGAGTCTATAAAAGCGGTATCGTGGTGATCCTTCTCATTTTTGTCATCATTCACACGAATACTTTCTGCAAGAATAAGCTCTATCCCTTTTTCGCCGATACGTTTGCGGAAGTGAACCAGCTCCGAGGCATTGCAGGGAAAGGAGGGTGTAAACTCCTGCATGCCACAAAAATATTGAAAATAAGCGTTCTCACTCCATTGTTCTACAACAGATTCATCTGAAATATTGCGCAAATGCTTGAGAATTAAAAGACCACACATTAAACGAATAGGCTTACCGGGACGACCATTGTCAGGGCAATACAAGGAAGAAAAAGCCTCTTCGAATCTTTTCCAATCGATTTTATGGGAAAGTTTATACAGAGGATGTTGCTGGTTGAGCAAATCGTCCAGCGAAGAGAACAGTGATTGAACTGTTTGAGTAGGGCGTATCATAAAAAAATCTGCAAGTTTCTACATCCAAAGATACAAAAACTTGCAGATTTATCAAAGAATAGAAGAGTGCAATTTGCTGTATATCAGAAAATAAACACGATTTTAAGGGGCGACTAAATAATCTAAAATTTAGTCCGGGCCGACCTTATTCTATTTCCTCGGCCTCGTGAGTATGTTTGATCCAAACTTTTAGGACCTCTGGGTAATCGCCTAATCCTTTGATGTAAATATTATCCTTATCAACAGAAAAACCGGCTTTCTTAAGAATTACTTTCCAACTTTGATCTTCAGGTTTCTCTTTCGGATCCTCATCACCGGCCATGTCGTTGTTGGCATGATCACCGGCTATTGACATCAGTGGTACAAGATTGACGTGTGTACCAGCTTTTACAGAACTTTTTATTTCGTCAACTAAATAATCGATGAGCATCTCACCATAATCTACCGTGGCCACAAAGTAATTTTTGTTGTACTTACTTTTTAGTTCCTTTTCAATCTCCCGATAACGAACATTCCCAAAGTCATACCTTACATCAGGATTGCCATGTCCCATGAAAGCAACAGCCTCTCCTTTATGTACCAAGCTTTTGTATATATCATTCAAGGCTTTTGCCACAACAGGGATATCAACATCTTTATCCCACAATAAAGGATGACCAGCATAAACCTTTACATTAGGAAATTGATTCATAAAATCCTTGATATAAAAATCACGAAGTTTACCAAATTCCTCACCGGGTATCACGTGCAATGATTGTACTTTGACTTCTTTGTATCCTGCTTCACCTATGGCTTTGAGCCAAAGGTCAGGAGTGGCAAAATATTCATGAGTTTTAGCCCCCCAGCGCGTAATACATTTCGTTGATGTCATAGAGAAATAGATATCATAGTCGGGAAATTCTTTTTTATAGGCATCTCGAATATTCTGATATGTTTTGTGAGGGCCTTCCCAAGTACTGCCAAATGTAGCCAAAAGAATAGCTTTTTCATGCTGCTTTACGACCTTTACAGGTTGTCTGTCTTCCTTTTTGTCATCATCTTTACTACATGACGACAAGAAAAAAAGGCTTGAAATAACAGTTAATGTAATGATCCAAATCTTTTTCATAAATAATAAATACTATAAGTTAATAATGTGAATGTTTGTCAATGTCTGAATTCATATTTGAGAGAGAGGTAGTATGTTCTTCCGGGTGTTTTGGTACCGTAGTTATATCCATAAGGTCTGGTATCTTTGAAATCAAAGATATTATCTACCCCCACATTAAGTTCAAGTTTATTCTGGGTTGATAATTTAAATGCATGTCCCGTATTGAGCCTCCATAAGTTGTATCCGGGAGCATCACCATATGACTTATAAAATCTTTTGCTCTGGATACGTCCGAAAATCGACGCTTTTATCGTATATGTTTTAGTGATATCCTTGTTCCATGTAGCTCTTAAGGTAGCATGATGAAAGGCACTTCCATCAATCCTGATATGTTCTATTTTATTATCAGCATTCAGTAGATTTCCTGAAGCGTCATTATAGCTGTATCCACCGCCAATACTAAAATACTTCAAAAAATTATAATCCACATTGATCTCCAGTCCTGAACTATGGGCATTTTCAAGGTTTTTGTACATCATAGTTCTGTCTATTTCGTTGACATGATCATAAGCTTCTGTTGGGATTTCCACCAAAGCTATCATTTGGCGAATCTTATTGTAAAATAAATTTAGTGACATTGTAAAATCTCCTTGCTTATAGTCGATTGCTGTAGATAAATAGTCTGAGAGTTGAGGTTTCAGATTTTTATCACCAAGATACAGAACGAGTTTAGACATCATTGTCTTTTCATACCGATAATACAGTTCCTTCAAAGTAGGAGTCTTGAACCCTGAGGCATAAGTGGCTCTCCAGTTTAGTCCCGGCATTACTTTGTACAACAACGAAACTTTGGGGCTAAATCTGAAACCGAAATGCTCATGCTCTATAACTCTGAATCCGTAAGTGACATTGAAGCCCTTGGTAACATTCCACTCGTCTTGTGTAAATAATGCAAATGAATATGTATCTTGTATCTTGTCGCCTTGCAACCTATGAGGAGCTTTGAGAAAATCCTGATTATACTCTACGCCTGTGGTGATTTGATGATTATGTATGTTGAATACGCCTTTTAGATTTGCGATCATAGACTGTTGCAAAGTTTGGCGTTCATGGTCTCCCGCATAAAAAACGGGATGATAAATACTTCCCTGACTATCAACATATTCCTCATGAGTCTGTGCTTTATATTTATGTAAATATTCATCCCAATTGTAATTGACATCAAAAAGCAAATAATTTTTCCTTCCTAACTCATATCTTCCCCCCATATTATAGCTTTGACTTACATAAGCCATATTGAATGTACTATACTGAGGATTTCCCATGGGGCGGTATATATCCTTTTTATAAAATTGGGCTTCGAGATGCAAATTCAGGTTTTCATTGGCAATAAATCCTATTCTCTGACTGATACTCCAATCCAGGAATTTATTGGCAGTCTTGGTTACACTATTATCATAAACTACATTTCTGTAAAGCTCTTTGTCTGTATTTTTCCAACCATCAGAGCGCTTTAGCGTAAATGAAGTCTCACTACTCCACCTCTTCGAGTTTAAAACAATCTTATCAAATTGGCGTAAATCATTGTATGAGCCGTAACGCGTCGTATTCTCTAATTTAAAAGGGTGTGTAACACGCTTGGTTATGATATTGATCACACCGGCTATAGCATCAGATCCATAAAGTGAAGATGCCGCCCCCTTTACAATCTCAATACGCTCAATGGAAGAAGGACTGATTTTATTAAGATCTACTTGTCCTCCCATAGTTTGCGGCAACCTACGCCCATTGAGCAGAATGAGTACATAACCACTACTCAAACCATTCATCTGTAGCCCCGCACCCATATCTGTCTGATTAAAATCAAATGAAGGAGATATAGCCGAAAGGATTTCTTCCAGACTTTTCCCCTGATAAGAATTCAATGTTCGGGAAGATATTACCTCTGTTTGTACGGGAGCATTATGTATCTTGTGCAGTGTGCCCGTTCCCGTAACAACGACAGAGTCCAGATGATAATTCTCCTTAACAATGGTATCTTTTACAGACGTTTGACCACAAAGATGCCATGGCAATAGAAATAACGATAACCACAATGGCAATGATTTCTTGCTCATCAGATGTTGTAATAAATGTTAGAGGTAAGAAAGTCGAGTGTACAAAATCTATGGTAAGTTTAAGCGCACCTACTTCATTACCTGTGAAGTGTAAGTGATATATCTAATAACAGAATATAAGCAGGTCTTCTGGCTCTCTTCCGATAACATCGACCTTCCCTTCTTCCTGTGGAGAAAGTGGCCAATAGTAAAAAGACGTTATCGTTTATAAAGATCACAGCTGCAGGTACAGCTCCGGTTTTACACCGGATTCCCTTGAGTCACGCCACACCTTTGGGATGTGAACGGTGATTACTTTATTCTTTCACAAAGGTATCAATTATATACTTAATTCAGCAATATGTCCATTCTTTTTGAGAAGTTTGGTCAGTCATTTTACGCACTACAGCACGTCATTTCCAGTGATAGTAATATCGCCCAATAGGCAAGAGAGCAATATACAAGATGGGGTAATGAAAAGGATACAGGATGCCAAAGTCACATAGCCTTCAAAGCTTTACTCTAAGGTGTGCGTACCTTGTGCTCCATTTCAAAAGGTATCACCATAGAGAGCTCCATGAATCCCATATACACGCCGTCTTCATACCACGGGATTTGATAGATGAGCTTCTTCTTACCGTTTTTCTCTATGGTATAAACATGCTTGGTTTCATTTTGCATCATCGACTCCAGCATGGCTTTCGAGGCGCCGTGATGGCAATCCAGTACATTGGAGCCCGTAAGAGATACTCCGTCTTTTTCGTTTACTTCACGTGATTGGCGGTTCATCTCGATAATGGTGCCGTGATTGTCAACCACGGTGACTGCAATGTCAGCTTCTTCAAAGTATTTAAGCATAATCGTATTGGTTGTGCAAGGTTATTAACTCGTCACAAAGGTAAGATTATAAAGAATTACATAACTATCTGATGCAGTTATTAATCATCTTTTTTGCTTCATTAAATCAAAAGGCGTACTTTTAAGCAAATAATAACCACAATTAAGCCGCCATATCTATGTTTGATAATACACAAAGAGCTTTTATAGCTATCAATAAAGACCATGAAATATGTCTTCTTCCCCAAATGGCAAATAGGCACGGACTCATTACGGGTGCTACCGGTACGGGCAAGACGGTAACACTGCAAACCCTTGCGGAGACGTTCAGCGAGATGGGAGTGCCCGTGTTTGCCGCCGATATGAAAGGTGATCTCTCCGGAGTATCTATCATGGGAGGGGACAAGGACAGTGTGCACAGGAGGGTGCAGGAGTATAAACTCGAGGCCAAGGGGTTTGATTACAAGCCTCATCCCGTCATGTTTTGGGATGTCTTCGGCAATGCGGGGCACCCCATACGCACCACTGTGACGGAGATGGGGCCTTTGCTGCTCGAAAGACTACTGATGCTCAACGACACTCAGTCGGCAGTACTCTCCATTGTGTTTAAAATTGCCGACGACCATGACCTCTTGCTCATCGATCTGAAAGATCTGAGCAAGATGCTGGAGTATGTGGGAGCCAATCGCAATGACTTTAGTAACAAATACGGCAACCTCTCGCCGGCCAGCATAGGAGCTATACAACGCAACGTGCTTAGGCTCGAAAACGAAGGCGGAGACAAATTTTTCGGCGAACCGGGACTTAATATCGAGGACTTTATACAGACCGATCAGGGCAAAGGTGTCATCAACATCCTGGCGGCAGACAAGCTCATGCAATCGCCTAGGCTCTACACCACATTCCTCTTATGGATGCTGGATGCTCTATATAACACCCTGCCGGAAGTGGGCGATATGGATAAGCCCAAGCTCGTATTCTTCTTCGACGAAGCCCACATGCTTTTCAACGACATGCCCAAAGTATTATTAGAGAAGGTAGAACAGATCATCAGGCTCATACGCTCCAAAGGAGTAGGAGTATATTTTGTAACCCAAAATCCCGGCGACATACCTGAAAACATCCTGGGGCAGCTGGCAAGTCGCATCCAACATGCCCTGAGAGCCTACACTCCCAACGATGCCAAGGCAGTCAAAGTAGCGGCCAATACCTTCCGCCCCAACCCTTCGTTCAAGACAGAAGAAGCAATTACCGAATTGGCTACAGGCGAAGCACTCATATCGTTGCTCGATGAAAAGGGCGCCCCCGGCATCGTAGAGCGGGCTTTTATACTCCCACCCGAAGGTCGGATAGGAGCCATCGCCCCGGAGCAGCGGCAGAGGATCATCAAGCAATCAGCCGTGTATGGCATCTATGAAAAGGCAGTTGACCGCGAGTCGGCATACGAGATACTCTCGGGCAAAAGCCGTGAAGCCGAAGCACGCAAGGCCGCTGCCGAACAGGAAAAAGAATGCGCCCGCCAAGAAAAAGAGCTGGAGAAGCAAAGGCGTGAAGCTGAAAAAGCCGACAAAGCTCGTAAGTCGCAAGAAGGCGGTTTCATCGAAGACCTGATCAAACAAGTAGGCAAATCAGCCACAAGACAAATCAGCAACGAACTGGGGCGCAATATCACCCGCACAATATTCGGAGCTATTTTCGGCAAGAAAAAGTAGCGAACCAAAGGACTCTCAAAGGTCGATTTAAAGCAAATCTTAACAACCTTTGAACCACATGCCGACAGCTCGCTGAAAATATGTCGACAGTTTCGGCTGAATATGTCGACAGTTTCGGCGAAATATGTCGACAGTTTTGGCTGAATATGTCGACAGTTTCGGCAGGATATGTCGACAGTTTTCTCCCCCTCACACAACAGCCCACGAAATCAGAGATTGCAGAGGCTAACTCCTCCGGCCTTTGCATCTCCCTAAAAAACTCATCGGAGGAGTTACTTAACCATATAAACCATGGCAAATAAACCATTGGCCTACACGCTCAATGAGCGCAAAGGCACCCTCGGCAAATATGCCGGCAAGATCGTAATCCAAGCACGCCCCACGGGCAGACAACGCATTGACCATCGCAACTTCTGTGAGGAAGTGGCTCGAGCCACCACATTTACAGGAGCCGAAGTGGAAGCCGTGTTGCGCTTGGCAGCCGAAATAGCCAAAAAACACGTGGAAAACGGCGACATTGTAGACTTCGGAGACCTCGGCACACTCAGCCCCAGCTTCCAGAGCAAACTGGTGGAGAAGGGCAAAGAAGAGTTCATCGTGAACAAACACATCACCAAACCCAAAGTACTGCTCCGCCCCAATGCCCGTTACTTTAGGCTCGAAGGGGTGAGCTATGAGCGCATCGAGATGAAGCCCAAGAAGCCTGCCAAGCCGAACCCAGGCTCCGACACACCGGGTAATTCAGGATTGTAAGAGCCTAAATGATAGAGACGGAGTAGAAAACAGGCTCTTGCATCCGGAGCACTATATAAGCTCCGGGAGCAAGAAATGTCTCTACTTCGTCTCCATCCGATCAGCATCGCCACAAGCATACACAGAGCTCATCACCATGCCCCACCCGAGCCAAAGTACTGCGCCAGCCGTACATTCATTGCCAATTCGTACAGAAACAGCCAATCATCATTATTACTCAATGCCGCCAAATGCTTTTTCTCATTCATGTCCAACTTATATTCGCGAGGGTTGGACATATATCTCGTTTCCCCATACACAGTCTCAAGATGTTGTCTCATATCAGGAAAATGCACCCGTACCAACCGCTCCACTTCCTCCCGCGCAGCAGACGAAGGCGACGCATCATAACGCTCCAATGCCACAAGAAGCAGTGCAGGGTACTCAAAAAGACGATTCGTAGCCTCCAGCACTTTCACGGTGTATTGCCCCCGACGAGCATCACGACGCAAGCCCGCACTCAGCTCCTTGACCCGTGCACAGCGCTTGAGCTGCTCATGAGCAGCCGTCAGCAGGCTGTCATGTGAACGAGACCACACCCCCGGGCGGATGCTATCGGGCAGATCGATCAAAGAGAACTTACCCACTCCCCAAGCAGGATTCCTATGCCCATTTTTAACCAATGCTCCATCGAAGAACGCAGCAGACTTCTCCAACAATCGGATCATCTCCCAATCAGATGCCGAGGTACCGGGGCCAAACTCACGCTGAGCATAAGCTTTTTGAAATTCATCTAACGAACGTTTACCCGACCAGCCGTACTCGGCCTGTCCGATCCATCCGCGCCACACCGTTTCCCAATGCGGCGAACCATCGTCCCACGCCGTAGCGAGGATACCTTCAAGCTTGTTGTCGGAGATAAGCCGGCTGAATGATTTTATTTCAGGTAAGCGCCCATTGTCACGAGGCATAAAGGGCGAATCGCCCGCCGAAGCCGCCGTAGCTCCCATCACCCTCAAGCCATTGTGGGCATACCAATCAAGGATTTTGCAATTTCCGGGATCACCTGCATCAGTATATCTCCACCTCATATAAATAGCGTCACGGGGAAATAACTTCAAAGAAGCATCCAAATCAGCCCTTCGCCACAACGAATCAACCTGATCCGGGGTATTGGAATCTTCCAAAAGCCTTCCCAACCCCATGTGTTTCCATGGCATATCATCCCAAAAGATGGGCACCTTACCCTGTGAAGTAACGAAGTTACATACCTTATTAAACCACATCATCTGAAGTTCAAAAGGAGATAATCCTAACTGTTTGCAACGGTAATCCTTGCCCACATCGCCCACTTCATCACCTCCGATATGGATAAATCGAGTATACGGAAAAGCATCTATGGCATCGCGGTACAGGTCAAACTGAAGTTCATAAGTCTTAGGTTCGGCAGGACAAAAGACAAAGTCACTCTCTGGATCTTCACGCAATTCAGGATGATGCTTCAGTATATGCGCTGCATGCCCGAGACCTTGTATGAGAGGCGTGATCTCGACATGACGGTCATGGGCGTATTTGCATAATCTTTTCATCTCTTCTATAGAGATATTTTTAGGCGCAGCTATCTCCGGGCGCCTGCGAAAGCCAAGCTTATCCTCCACTTCCCAGATGATGGCATTGATCTTATACTGAGCAAGACGATCAATACACTTATAATAATAGTCGGGCATAGAAAGATGATGCTTCACATCGAACTGAACGGCACGATAGGCTATGGAGGGATAATCGACGATATTTGCATAAGGAATCATCAGATTCTTATCCTTGGCATCCTGCATGAGCTGACTCAATGTAAGGCATCCGTAGAAAAGACCGGCAGGCGTTTTGGCCTCAATAAATATGCCTTGCGGTTTGATTTTCAAGATATAGCTCTCAGGAGACGAAGGTATTTCAGAGGAATTACTCATCGAGAGCTTTACTTTAAGCCCTTTCTCCTGTGATTTACGGGATGACAATGACTGAAGATCTCCGTAAAGTATAGGCAAAGAATCGATGTCAGAATCATCAATACCCTTGATCTGTCGGACATATATACCACCGTGACCCATCAATTCCACCTTTTGAGGATGAGGTAATATCTCAAATCCGTATTTATCAAGCTGAGCAAACATACTGCTCTGAACACAGAAGGAAATCAACAGAAAGGCAAGTGTAAAAATATTAGATCTCATAGACGATTGTTTTATATGATAAGCAAAGGAAACATTTTACTCTTTTATAGTAAGCTCATTAAGTATGAGCTTGATATATTTTCTAATAGTTCTGTCATGAATAAGCGGGCTTAAAGATCGATAAAAATGTCGGACCAAACAACAGTTATACCTCTTTCAGCAGGCATTGTCCCCTAATTGATGATACTGTATGCCCCTAACCAATGATGTGCATACAACAGGAAAGAGGTAAGCTCTTTTTACAGAACTTACCTCTTTTATCTCATATCAAAGAGATCATAAATCTACTCTGACCTATCTTTCAGGAGCAACTGCCGCAATCGCTGCAATGCTTGCTCTGATCACCCCTGAAACGCGAGTCTATAATCTCACGAAGTCTATCTTGCAAAACTTCGGGCTCTACCAACTGCACCACATCTTCCATAAAAGCAACGCTGAGCATCATCTTAGCTTCATCCGCAGGAATACCTCTGGAACGAAGATAAAACAAGGCATCTTCATCCAACTGCCCCGTAGTCATACCATGCGAACACTTGACATCATCGGCGTAAATTTCTAATTGCGGCTTGGATTGCATTTTAGCTTTATCTGACAAAAGCAAGTTTCTATTATTCTGATATGCTTCGGTTTTCTGAGCGTCCTGAGCCACTAATATGCGCCCCGAGAATACACCGTAAGAGTCATCAGAAAGCACATATTTGAATAACTCATTAGTGTGGCAATTGGGCTTATTATGTTCTATACGGCTATAATTGTCGATATGCTGCGAGCCTGTGCCTATGGCCATGCCTCCAAGAGTAAGGTCAGCATATTCGCCCTCCAATTTGCAGTAGTAGTTATTTCGTGTAAAACCATTATTCATAGTCATACCATTGATAACAATATTACTTTTCTCCTGCTGTAACAAGTGCGTTGAAGTCACTCGCTTAGACGACACACTGCTCTCCTCCAAGTCTGTCATCTCAAACCGACAGCCTTTACCCGCAAATATCTCCACGACTTCCACCGAAGCCAAAGGTATTGAGTCAAGAGTATGATTGCATATCAAAAGACTGGCAGATGAGTTATCTTCCATAATGATGAGAAGACGGCGCACAGCCAACAACTCCACATCGGAACGAAGGAGTTGAACAAGCTGGATAGGATGCTCAATGGTACAATCTTTGGGCACATAGACTACTAAGCCGTCTTGGGCAAACATCGTATTCAACGCCACTATGCCGTCATGATCAGGCTTAGCTATACGAGCATAGTACTTTTCAGCCACTTCGGGCATAGCTTGCGCAAAGGTGTAGAGGCTTCCCACAAAAACGCCGAACGGCAAACGCCCCGGAGAGCTTAATTCTGCTTGATAAGTATCATTGACCACACAAAAGAAATGCTCACAACCGGGTAGATTGCATTGGAACCCTTTGATATTTTTTACAGGAAAAGCAAGACGTCCGATATTGATCCCCCAGTCTTTTTCAAAGAGTTGAGCCAGATCAGTACGCTGATAATCTTCCGATTTATATCGAGGTAATCCATATTCTTTAAGGTATTCCAATGCCTTATCCCTATAAATATTGAGTAATGTGGGGGCATCGGATAGAACGTCTCTCTGGCTATTGTACAGCTCTATATATTGATCTTCCATTTTAGCCATAGCTTACTCCCCCACTTCTTCTTTGATCCAGTCATAACCTTTTTCTTCGAGGATAAGAGCAAGTTCAGGGCCACCACTACGTACAATACGTCCTTTGTACAAAACATGTACATAATCAGGTTTGATATAATCAAGCAGACGTTGGTAATGGGTGATAACAATGGCTGAGTTTTCAGGGCTTCTAAGTTCGTTTACACCTTTGGCTACAACTCGCAATGCATCAATATCGAGACCACTATCCGTTTCATCCAGGATAGCTAACTTGGGCTCCAACATTGCCATTTGGAATATCTCATTGCGTTTCTTTTCTCCACCCGAAAAGCCTTCGTTAACAGATCGACTCGCAAGCTTGTTGTCAAGCTCCACTATAGCGCGCTTGTCTCTCATGAGTTTAAGGAAGTCACTTGCCGAAACAGGTGCTTGCCCGGTAGCTTTGCGATGTTCATTGACTGCTGCTCGCATAAAATTAACCATACTCACTCCGGGGATCTCCACCGGATATTGAAAGCTAAGGAAGATACCCAAATGCGCACGCTCTTCAGGAGCCAACTCCAATAAATCTTTACCTAAGAAGGTAACAGAGCCTTGGGTAACGGTGAAATTAGGATGCCCTACAAGAACAGAAGACAAAGTACTTTTGCCCGAACCGTTAGGTCCCATAATGGCATGTACTTCACCCGGCTTAATCGAAAGATTGATCCCTCTTAATATTTCTTTTTCTCCTATCGAAGCATGGAGATTATTTATTTCTAACATAATTATGATTGACTTTATCTTTTACTACAATACAAAACTTTAGCCGACAGAGCCCTCCAGAGAAATGCTCAGCAGTTTCTGCGCTTCTACGGCAAATTCCATAGGTAACTTATTCATTACCTCTTTGGCATAGCCGTTTACAATGAGACCTACAGCTTCCTCTGTACCGATACCTCGCTGATTACAATAAAAAACCTGATCTTCACTAATCTTTGAAGTGGTAGCCTCATGCTCTATAATGGCTGTATCATTGTCGACTTGTGCATAGGGAAACGTATGAGCTCCGCACTGGCTACCCATAAGAAGGCTATCGCACTGCGAGTGATTGCGAGCATTCTCAGCATTCTTGCCGATTTGTACCAATCCTCTATAGCTGTTTTGACTCTTACCGGCCGATATCCCTTTGGATACAATACGGCTACGGGTATTCTTTCCTATATGGATCATCTTTGTACCTGTATCTGCTTGTTGATAATTATTTGTTACTGCTACAGAATAAAATTCTGCTACAGAATTATCCCCCCTGAGAATACAACTCGGATATTTCCAGGTGATAGCAGATCCTGTCTCAACTTGTGTCCAAGAGATTTTAGAATTGTCACCTCTACAAATACCGCGCTTAGTTACAAAGTTATAAATACCTCCTTTACCGTTTTTGTCTCCCGGATACCAATTCTGTACAGTAGAATATTTTACTTCAGCATTAGTTTCGGCTATAATCTCTACAATAGCAGCATGGAGCTGGTTTTCGTCACGCTGAGGAGCAGTACAACCTTCGAGATAACTCACATATGCGTCTTCATCAGCTACGATAAGGGTGCGTTCAAACTGCCCTGTATTCATAGCATTGATACGAAAGTAGGTAGATAATTCCATGGGACAACGTACTCCCTTGGGAATGTATACAAATGATCCGTCACTAAAAACAGCTGAGTTGAGGGCTGCAAAGAAATTATCTTTGTATGGTACCACAGTACCCATATATTTACGTACAAGATCAGGAAAGTCTTTTACAGCCTCACTGAAAGAGCAAAAAATAATTCCTTTTTCCGCAAGTTTTTCTTTGAAAGTAGTTTTTACGGATACGCTATCCATAACCGCATCTACCGCCATACCGCTTAAGATTTTCTGCTCTTCGAGAGGAATACCCAATTTATCAAAAGTCTTGAGTAATTCCGGATCTACTTCATCCAGACTTTTAGGACCTTCTTTTTTCTTGGGAGCTGCATAATAGATGATATCCTGATAATCAATCTCAGGGATAGTGAGCTGTGCCCACTGTGGTTGTTTCAATGTAAGCCAGTGGCGATAGGCTTCTAATCTAAAATCCAAAAGCCACTGGGGCTCTTGCTTCTTTGATGAAATGAGACGAACAATATCCTCTGATAATCCTTTGGCAATAGTTTCCGTCTCTACATCCGTGGTAAAGCCGTATTTATATTCGCTTCGGGTTACTTCGTCTATAATATTATCATTGTCTTGCATGATTAACTAATCTAAATCTTAAAAATAAGTATACTTTGTGAACAAAATTTATTAAAAAAGGTTGATACAACCTTCATAATTCATCCCTTGTACTAGGAGCAAAAGCGCCTGTTCCATTTTCTTGATGGTCTTTTTTACCTGCAACACGTTCAATATCCTTGACCAAGTGTTGTATTTTATAGTAGAATTTTGATTCTACACGAGAGTCTGTCTTGGCTGGCTGAGCATCATATGCAGAAGATCTTGCCGGCACGATTTTATCAAAACCCAAAGAGATATAGCCTATGACCAAAACAGTAATAATAAAGCCGCATAGACCACCAACTAAATGATTGATAAAACCCAGAAAACCTAATTTGGGTATTTGGATAAGAAAGTATCCTATAATTGTCCCAATAATCACAAAAAAGACAAAGGACAAAAGGATGCTAAAGGGTTTGACCATAGAACCTGTTACATTAAAAACAGGTAATATATTTGTTTCCACCCACGGCTGGAGCCTCCAACTTTCACGCAAGGCTATAATGAAAATAGCAATTCCCAGTATTTGCTTGACTGCACCTTTGAGAAAACCCTTGACTGTAAACCAACCTATAATAATGATAAGTACTAAATCTAACCAATTCATAATATAAAAATAGCGCTTAAGGCATGTATTTCATCTTATAAAAAGATATTGAAACATACCTTAAGCGCAAATTTGCAACTAAATTATAATGACGTTTTTACACGTTGAGAGTTTTCTTAACCTCGATTTCATCATATGCTTCGATGATATCCCCCTCCATAATATCGTTATAACCTTCGATATTCAGACCACACTCAAGCCCCATAGGAACTTCCTTAGCATCATCCTTAAATCTCTTGAGAGAACCAAGTTCTCCTGAATATTTCACAATACCATCCCTTATGAGACGGATCTTGTTGGTACGTTTGACCTTACCTTCAATAACCATACATCCTGCAATAGTACCGACTTTGGATACTTTGAAAACTTGTCGTACTTCAATATTTGCAGTAACCTGTTCTTTGATTTCAGGAGAAAGCATACCTTCCATAGCTGATTTCACATCTTCTATGGTATCATAGATAATACTGTATGTCCTGATCTCTACTCCCTCACGCTCAGCTTGGCGACGTGCAGCTTGGCTGGGTCTTACTTGGAAACCAACTATAATAGCAGAAGAAGCTGCTGCTAAAACAACATCAGACTCTGATATCTGTCCTACTCCCTTGTGGATAACATTGACCTGAATCTCTTCGGTAGACAGTCTGATCAAAGAGTCAGACAAGGCTTCTACAGAACCATCCACGTCACCTTTGATAATAATATTAAGTTCTTGGAAATTACCAAGTGCTCTACGGCGAGCCAATTCCTCAAGAGTAAGCCCTTTTTTGGTTCTATTATCTTGTTCACGTTGGAGTTGCTCTCTTTTATTGGCAATATTACGAGCCTCTTGCTCAGAATCAAGAACGTTGAAGTTATCTCCCGATGTGGGTGCACCATCCAAGCCTAGGATAAGAACCGGCTCACTTGGCCCGGCACTATCGATTCTTTGGTTTCTCTCATTAAACATAGCCTTTATCTTACCATGGTGAGTACCAGCAAGAACAATATCTCCCATACGAAGTGTTCCATTCTGGACAAGAACTGTAGATGTATATCCACGCCCTTTGTCAAGAGAAGACTCTATCACAGAACCCACAGCCTTCTTGGAAGGATTGGCCTTAAGATCCAGCATTTCTGCTTCCAATAACACTTTTTCCAGAAGCTCTTCAATGTGAAGCCCCTGCTTGGCTGATATCTCTTGACACTGGTACTTACCGCCCCAATCTTCAACAAGATAATTCATGTTAGCAAGTTGCTCTTTGATTTTGTCGGTATTGGCTCCGGGTTTATCAATCTTATTAATAGCAAAGACAATAGGAACACCTGCCGCTGCAGCATGATTGATAGCTTCTTTGGTTTGAGGCATCACATCATCATCGGCAGCAACTATAATGATAGCAATATCTGTAACCTTAGCCCCGCGAGCACGCATGGCTGTAAATGCTTCGTGACCGGGAGTATCAAGGAAGGTAATTCTTTTTCCGTTGGTCAAAGTAAGATTATAAGCTCCGATATGCTGGGTGATACCTCCTGCCTCACCGGCAATAACGTTGGTGTTTCTAATTCTATCCAGCAACGATGTCTTACCATGATCGACGTGTCCCATGACTGTTACGATAGGAGGACGAGGTACCAAATCCTCTTCAGTATCGATCTCATCTTCCTGTCCGATACTTTCTACTACATCAGCACTTACAAATTCGGTCTTGTATCCAAACTCATCCGCTACAATATTGATCGTTTCAGCATCAAGTCTCATATTGATAGAAACCATAACACCGAGATTCATACAAGTAGCGATAACCTGATTTACCGGCACATCCATAAGATTGGCCAAATCACTCACAGTTACAAATTCTGTAAGCTTGATAGTTTTGCTATCAATAGCTGTCTGATCCAAGGCGTCCTGAGCAGCAGAACGAGCAGCTTCACGTTTGTCCTTACGGTATTTGGCGCCCTTACCGGTCATTGTTTTCTTACTGGTAAGTCTTGCCAATGTTTCTTTTACCTGCTTTTGTACATCTTCTTCCGTTACAACAGGCTTTGGGGCGGGGCGTCTATTATTATTTCTGCGATTCTTATTAGCAGCATTCTGGTTGGTATGAGAAGGATGCTGAGCTCCACCTCCCGAGTTATTATTGGCTCCTCCCGCATTACCACCTGCGTTGTTGTTACGAGGCTTATTTTTCTGTGCATTGCGACTATTCTCAGCAGCTTTTGCTGCTTCCGATTTTATATCGACTGCATTTTTATTGATGCGTTTGCGTTTCTTGCGAGCTTCGCCTTCTGCATTTTTCTCTTTATTCCTCTCTTCTTTAGTCTTCTTCTTAGGACGTGTAGAATCATTGATACTACTTAGGTCAATCTTGCCTACAACTTTGACAGATGGCTCCGGTTTTGATGAACTGATGCGAAAAATCTCAGGCTCTTTTGTCGCTCCTCCTTGGTCAGATGGACTAGTCTTTACTGTTACTTTGGGTTTATCCGACCTCTCTTGATTCGTTGGTTTACTATCGGGCTTCTCATTAGTGGCCTGATGTGAATGGTTTTTCATATGACCCTGCTTACTCTGATCTGAATATTTCTTAGATTTTAAATCTTTATTTTCCAAATTGTTTTTCGGCTCTTGAACCGTTTTATTAGGGATAGATTCTGCGTGAACAGATTTATTTTGAATAGGAGTAGAAGATTTCTTCTCTTCCTTGACAGTCTCTTTTTTCTGAACTTCCTTCAGAGGTTCTTTGGGTGAGGCCTCTATGTTTTTGGATGTATCAGCTCCGGTTTGTTTTACCTCTTGAACCTTTTCAGCCTGCTTTTGCAAAGGTTTAGCTTCTAAAGCATCAGATTTCTCTACAATAGGCTTATTACTATCAGTTTTTACAGCCTCATTTTGCTTTAAATCCTTCTGATCATTCAAATGACCTTTGATATTAATTTTAGGTTTTAGATCTTCAGGCACCACTGTAGCAATTTCTTGTACTTTAGATCCAACAGGGGCTGTATTGCCAGTTTTATCACTTGATACAGAATGAGTATTATTTTGATTATTATCCACAGTAGAATGAGGGGAAGCACTGCTGTCATCTCTCAAAAACTTCTTGCAAATTCTCTCTTTTTCAGTTTTTGATAAGTTTTTTCCAAACTCCTGAAGCAGCAGATCAAATTCACTTCTGCCGATACGAACATTAGGATTTCCGGTCTCAACTTCGAATCCTTTTTTTTGCAAAGATTCCGTAAGTGATGCTACTCCTACATTCAATTCTTTTGCTAAACTAAACAACTTTATTTTTGACATAACTGCTTCTTCCCTTCCTCCACGTTTAAATTATCAATATATTACTCATTTTTCATCCCTACTATCTTAAGGTTTTTCAATCTCTTCATCTTCTACAGCCTCCGCGGCACCTTCTTCAGGAATTTCATGATTAGAGTTTTCTTCACTATCATCAGTAGACTCTTCATCCATATCGCTAAACTCTGCTTTGAGAATATCTAATACATTATCAATAGTAGACTCTTCCAAGTCAGTTGTTTTGATCAACTCTTCACGAGTTTTACGCAAAACAGATTTAGCTGTAGTACAACCAATATTCTTGAGAACATCAATTACCCATGCATCGATTTCATCCGAGAATTCATCTAAGTAAATATCTTCCTCTCCTTGGTTTTCGACATCACGGAATACTTCTATTCTGTAACCGGTGAGCAATGAAGCCAATTTTAAGTTTGAAGCATTCTTGCCTATAGCTAATGGCACTTCATCAGGACGCAAATAAACCTCTGCTCTCTGCTCATCTTCAATCAAAGAGATAGCGGAAACTTTGGCCGGGCTCAACGCTCTCTGTATAAACAATATCGGATTGGATGTATAGGTGGTAACATCAATATTCTCGCCTTTGAGCTCTCTTACAATACCTCTGATACGTGAACCGTTCATGCCGACACAAGCTCCCACAGGATCAATACGGTCGTCATAAGACTCAACAGCAATCTTAGCTCTTTCTCCAGGTACACGAGCCACAGCTCTTACTGTAATAAGTCCATCGGCTATTTCCGGCACATTGAGCTCCAATAGTCTTTTCAAAAAATCTCCGCTAGTGCGAGACAAAATAACTTTAGGGTTATTATTTTCGTTCTCGACGCGCTCAATAACAGCATGAACAGTTTCACCTTTTCTGAAAAAATCCCCGGGGATCTGTTCGTTCTTGGGCATAAGCAACTCATTACCTTCATCGTCAATAAGCAATGCTTCACGCTTCCAGACTTGGTATACCTCGGCAGAAACAAGCTCTCCCACTTTTTGTGAAAATACATTATAGAAATTACTCTTTTGCAATTCAAGTATTTTACTTGACAAAGCTTGTCTTAAATTCAATACAGCTCTACGGCCAAAAGCAGCAAAGTTCACCGAATCAGTAACCTCATCACCAACTTCAGCTTCAGGGTCAATCACATGGGATTCTGTAAGACCGACTTCTTTACTGGCATCACTCACTGCTCCGTCTTCAACAACAACGCGAGTACGCCAGATCTCAAAGTCACCTTTCTCAGGATTGATAATTACGTCAAAATTCTCGTCAGAACCGAACATCTTCGCCAATACATTGCGGAAAGAGTCTTCCAAGACGTGAATCATTGTCTCTTTATCAATACTCTTAAGCTCTTTAAATTCAGCTAACGAATCAATTAAGCTGACAGTTTCTTCCTTTTTGGCCATAAATTATTATAATTCTTAAATCTTTATTACTCGTTTTGCTTGAAGTATCTCTGACATCGGAATCTCAATCAACGCTTCAACTTTTCGTTTTCTCTTCTCTCCTTCAGGCTTTACCATACGCTCTACATGCAATGTTATTTTATCATCATCTGCAGACTTGAGTATTCCTTTTTCTTTGACTCCACCTTTTCTCAATACCTCAATCTCACCATCAATATTCTTGGTATACTGGCGAAGGACTTTGAACGGTGAGGTCAAACCACAAGAGCCGACTTCCAATTCGAAGTCTTCCACTTCACGCTCCAACTTGGACTCAATATATTTACTTAGTGCTACACAGTCGTCAATAAAAACACCTTTTTCATTATCAACTTCGACCACAATCCTATTGCCGGGATGGACTACTACATCCACTGGGAACAAATCCACTCCATGAGTTTGTATAAACTCATCGACAAGGGTCTTTATTAATGCCTGTTGTACCATAAAGGATTACATATTAAAAAAGTCTGAATTCAAAATCATAAAAAAAGAATGGAGAAAGCCGTCTATCGCCTCCTCCACACACCTTTCGGATAACAAAGATAAGTAATTATATGTTTTATGCAAAATATTACTTATCTAATTTAACCAAGTAATGTTTAAATTGAAAAAATTAATAAATAACGGATATTTTCAAGTCATCTCCATCATCCTCAAAATTCAATTTCCCCTCTTTTGCCAGCCAGCCTAAAGCCGCATAGAGGTCCTTATCCAACCTGATTTTGGTCACTTTCTTGAGTTGTTTTACGTCCATCTTCCCAAAATCGTTCAGTGCTCTCCACACACATCCTGCATTTTCTCCAATTTTCTGAACCATTGTTGCTTCGTTTTTTTAATATAAATCTTTATTCGCTTTTAAGGCGTTTTGTGTCATAGTTATAACACTGGAGATTCAATATTTGTTTCAAACGCAACAACATCAAAGTATTTTGGCAACATAAGTTTAACCTCGGCAAGAGCATCTGCCAAGAGGTCTCTATCAGTTGAAAAAGACTGAGAACCAAAATCATTTATGAACATCAAAACCTTTGAAGTATATTGCTGAATCTTAGTACGCTCATGATCACTGGTAGGAGTAGCAAAAGGACCATGCTCATCACAATATACCGGTAGTCCCGCTATATTCATTATACCTCGACCTATACCTTCAAACACATCATTATCTATGCCCACCCTGAATAAAATAGGCATTTGTATGGTCTCGAAATCGAACAATCCTACAGAAAAACCTGTGGATAGCGAAATAAGATTCCCAAAATCGACCAGGGGACTTACGCGATACAACCCCAAATCATTCAACAAACGCCTGCCCAACTGCTCAGCAGCTGGTCTATAACGATTGGGGTCCTTACCGAATGCTTTATATGCCAGACGTGTGGCTTTAATAGCCGGACGTTCTTTTAGATCTGATACATTATACCTTTTCATTCCGATACCGCAGTCATCAAAATCGTTGTAAAGTAAGTCCGTATCCTTGGTTCCTTGAATATCAAAACGTATTACCCCCACTCTAAAACCGGCACAAAGGGTTAAGACCTGAGGGTCAAAAGTTATATTAGGTACAGTCATCACAGAATCTTTTGGGGTAATTAAGAACAATAGATTAGTAAGCTATTTCTTGCCCTCATCATCTGTTTCAGGATATATAGAGTCTTCTCCTTCTTCTTCCAACTCAAATTCAAAATCTTCATCTGCCTCATCCCATTCATCATCGTCTTGTTCATCAGACTTCGGTATAAAATCATCCTCATCATCCCACTGAAGAGATGTTATATCCATTGGTTTATGCACTATACGCTGGGCTTCATGCTTTGTTTCACGATTGAGCTCTTGCCATAATGTATCTTTAAGCTTGTCAAGTCCCATGTGTGCAACTGAAGAGATAAAAACAATAGGTAATCCCTCAGGCAACTCAGCTTTGAGCATCTCTTGCAGCTCTTCATCAATGAGGTCACACTTAGTTATAGCCAATACCTTGCGCTTACCTACAAGATCTTCATTGTACTTGACCAACTCACTGAGCAACAACTCGTATTCTTCACGAATATGCTGTGTATCCGCCGGTATCATAAAGAGGAGTAAAGCATTGCGCTCAATATGTCTAAGAAATCTCAATCCCAAACCTTTACCCTCTGAAGCTCCTTCTATAATGCCCGGAATATCAGCCATTACGAAAGACTTATTATCCCGATATGATACAATACCCAAATTGGGTTCGAGTGTAGTAAAAGGATAATTGGCAATCTTAGGCTTTGCCGCTGTAATAACAGACAACAATGTAGATTTACCCGCATTGGGCAAACCGACAAGACCTACATCAGCAAGCATTTTGAGTTGAAGTATAATTGTACGTTCGCGCGCAGGTTCACCCGGCTGAGCATATCTCGGAGCCTGATTAGTTGATGTTTTGAAGTGAGTATTGCCTTTTCCGCCCTTACCCCCACGCAACAACATTACCTGCTGTTCATGCTCAGTAAGATCACAGATAAACTCCCCGGTCTCTGCATCATATACTACAGTGCCCGTTGGCACTTCTATGACCCTGTCTTCTCCATCACCACCGGTGCTTCTTTTGGCACTTCCTGACTTTCCTGCGGTCGCTAGAATATGTCTGTCATATTTGAGATGCAGCAAAGTCCAGTAATTTCTGTTTGCACGCAGGTATATATGCCCTCCTCGGCCACCATCACCTCCATCGGGACCTCCTTTGGGTATATATTTCTCTCTCCTAAAATGAGAAGATCCTCTACCGCCCTTTCCCGAACGACAATATATTTTTACATAATCAACAAAATTTGACTCTGCTGCCATATTATTTACTTTTATATTGTGAAAATCACTTAAATTACTAAACCTTTGTCCCTTCCTATAATAACACACTCATGCGTGCATATAAAGAGAAACAAAGGCTCTGATACTCGATAGTGGAATGATCAATGCGATCACAATCTCAAAAACAGCGAAAAGTTCGCTATTCCTTTCTGCATCATTACAAAAGAAGCAAGTTATTAAAGTTTATCGATAACTTCACTTATGCGATGTGAGATGTCCTCAATAGACCCTGTACCTAAAATAGCATTATGAGTCCCTTTTGAGGCATAATATTCTGCTATTGGAGCTGTTTGTGCATGATAAACATGAAGTCTCTTTTGTATTGTTTCCAAATTATCATCACTACGTCCACTTTCCAAACCTCTCTTCAAAAGCCTATCGATCAGTTCTTCCTCCGGAACTTGCAAGTCTATTACAGCATGCACACGTGTATCATGCTTGGCAAGTAACTCGCCCAAGGCTTCAGCCTGAGCCACTGTTCTAGGAAAGCCATCAAGAATAAGGCCTTTTTGAGGTTTCTTTTCCTCAAGCACCTTTTCTATCATATCAATAATCAAAGAGTCCGGAACCAACTGCCCATTGTCAATATATTGCTTGGCGGTCTTTCCCAGCTCGCTTTCTGCTTTCATTTCGGCGCGAAGTAAATCTCCCGTCGATACATGGTCAAAGCCATATTTACTTATCAACTCTTCACTTTGTGTGCCTTTGCCCGAACCGGGAGCACCGAAAATAATCAAATTCAACATTTCTCTTCTCTTGAAATTAATTAGTAAGATTTATCAAAAAACACCAGCTTTACACAATCACTCTTGCTTCAGCTGATAAATATCTTTGTACATTCGTCCAAAGCCATCATAGTCCAATCCATGCCCTACAATGAATTTGTTTTCTATTTCCAACGCAATATAATCCGTCTTTACGTCACATAACAAAGCCTCAGGCTTGATCAACATTGCTGCAATATAGACTTCTTTAGCACCAAGATTCAGGAATCTATCTTTGACACACTGCATAGTATAACCCGTGTCAATAAGATCTTCAAGCACTACAACTGTGCGCCCTTCAAGTGACTGTGTTACGGGCATAATTTCTTTCAATTGCATTGTACTTGATGTTCCCTCATAACTGGAGTAACGAGCAAAAGCCACCTCGTAACTCTCATCAATAGCCAACATCAACTCTGCCGCAAACATAAAGGATCCGTTCATAATACACACGAACAAAGGATCTTTACCCTTGAAATCAGCCTTTATTTTTACAGCCATCTCATTGATGGCTTGTTGGATAACCTCATGCTTAAGGTATAGCTCAAAAGTATAGTCTTTTACTTTAACCTGCTCCATATTTTAGATGATTATCCCGCAAAGGTAACTCTAATCCATGAAATAACAATTAGCCGGCTAAGTATTACCGCACAGAAAATATCTCCCCTGATATATAAAAACTAATACAAATAGCCCTACCAAATGCATATTGAAACAATTTTGTAATTTCAAATCACACTTAATCTCGCATCGAGCAAAGAAAGATATTACAGATGTGTATAATAATTTATAAGATGAGACATATAATAACAGTCACTCAATCTTTCCGTTTACTAAGTTTAATCTAAAATATATTCTAGGCTGATACATGCATACACCTCCATCAACTAAACATTTTATCTATATCTGTTTCGTTTATAATGGATATGATAAGCTTCCCATCAGGAGTAAAGGTTGGTTCTTCCGAAGCAAAGAGTTGTGCCAGTAATATCTCAGCATCATCCAAGCAAACACATTTACTTATTGACCGGGATTTATAGTCAGCAATCTTGAGTGCTATAAGTTCCATTAGTTGCTCTGCACCCGTTTTACCGGTGTCAATAGTTGTATCGATAATATCTCTTACAACCTCTACAGCCTCTGTTATAATAAGAGAAGGTGCAGAAAGCACCGAATAGGTCCCTTGTCCCAAAGGAGAGAAATCGAATCCTAATGAAGACATTTCGTCCATCACCTTCTCCGCTGTTGAGACATTACGGAGTGGGAATTCTATAATCTCAGGAAACATAAGCTGCTGTTGCTCCAGGGCTCCACTGGCAGAATCAGATAAAAACTGTTCATAAAGGACTCTTTTTTGTGCCCGCTGATAATCTATCAGAGCCAAACCACGGCTCAAGGTCGTAACAACATATCTATTCTTATACAAATAGCAAAAAGCATTTTTCCCTACATTATCCAATGCAACAGGAGTAAGCGAGACTGCCTTAGTTTCATAGACAGACTCAGAAGTAGAGTCTAATATCTCCTCTTCAAATAAATTATCCTCTTTATCTGGTATGCTTTGAGGCATGCTATCAATATTGTCCGATGGTAAAATTATCTCTCCATCTTTCTCGAAATCACTTTTCAGGTCAGCCCAATCAATCTGAGGCTCCGTACGCGGACGGAAAGGACGATTAAGTGTATTAGGCGAAGTAACGGATCCAGAAGAACGACTAAAAGGATTATAATCACCTTTTAAGCCCATGCCGGGCATCTTCAAAGATTCTTCAGTACGTCCCTTATAAACGGGGATATCAATAAGATGACTTTGTTCAAAATCAATAGAAGGCATAGCCACAGATGAACTGAGCGTTTCTCTTACAATACCGATAAGCAACTGCCAAATGGCCTTTTCATCAGCAAATTTGATCTCGGTCTTGGTGGGGTGTATATTGACATCAATAAGTGCCGGATCCAAATTGAAATAAATAAAATAATTCGGTGATGCACCTACAGGTATAAGTTGCTCATATGCCATCATGAGAGCTTTATGAAAATAAGGATGGCGCATAAACCTTCCGTTGACGAAGAAGAATTGATTAGCACCTCTTTTACGTGCACCTTCAGGCCGCCCCACATATCCGCTTACATTAGCTAATGGACTTTGCAGACTTACCGGCAACAGATCTTTATCCAACTTTCCTCCCATAATACTCAAGATACGCCCTCGCAAAGAGGCTGCAGGGAGTTCTTGTACCAACTGTCCACTATTATAAACAGAAAAAGATATTTCAGGATTGACCAAGGCGACACGCTCAAATTCCGTCATAATATGCCTGAATTCGGTATCATTAGTCTTAAGGAATTTACGGCGTGCCGGTACGTTATAAAAAAGATTCCTTACAGTAAAAATAGTGCCTTCAGAAGCTGTTACAGGTTCTATATGCTGTACCTCACTTCCATGTATCGTAAGTAAAGTGCCTAGCTGCGCCTCAGACTGCTTAGTGGTAAGCTCCACTTGTGCTACCGCAGCAATAGAAGCCAAGGCCTCACCTCTGAAACCCATAGTTTTAAGTTTAAAAAGCCCTTCTATGTCAGATATCTTAGATGTCGCATGGCGTTCAAAAGCCATACGAGCATCATTGGGAGACATACCTTTGCCATTATCCGACACCTTGATGACTTCTCTTCCGGCTTCACTGATGTCTAAGCGTATTTTGGTAGCACCTGCATCTACTGAGTTTTCAAGTAATTCCTTAACCACAGAAGCCGGACGTTGAATAACCTCACCGGCTGCAATCTGATTGGCAATGCTATCCGGTAAAAGATGTATTATATCACTCATCGCATAAAGAAATACCAGTAAATAAAACCGATTACAAGCATAATAAGTATATAACGAATGATACTTTGAAACCTATCAGAAGAAGTAATGCCTTTGTCTTTTTGAGTCTTCAAATTAGAAGTGCCGGCCAGAAAAGAACCGCGGATACGTTTTTCGGCATCCATCGTGATATTTTTTTCATATTCTCTTTTTTTAAGCTCTTCTAGGAATGAATCATTTTCATGAATCTCCCCCCGCTCAATCATTTCTTCTCTGATTCGCTGGATTCGTTTTTCGAGTTGCTCTTTTTTGGGATCCCAATAGATGGGCTTATGATCGAATTGTCTTGGACGTCGTTGCTTGTAGAAACTTTGAATACCCATGATAGATTGATAATTTGTTTAAGAATATCTATGTCCCGGTCTTTATTGTCACGCAAAATATAAGGAGAGAGTTTGGTCTGTTCTTCAGCCTGAGCATCCTTTTGCCGCTCCTGTGCAGCAGCTTTAGCTATCTCGGCTAATGAGTTATATGCCCGCAAAGCTGCATCAGCACCTTTGAATCTGGAGTAATCAGGTAAAGCAGTAGTAACCTGACCCGTAGAGTCTATTGTACCTATACCTGAGATGACATCGTATCTTGTTTTGGGCCTAATATCATTATGAAGTTTGAAGCCTTCCAGTTGATTCACTTCAGCCGTGCGAGCTAATCTCAAAGGAAATATTTTACCGGTTGCGGGACCAACCCATAGTATTTTTTCTGATTTGCCAGCTTCGTTCAAGTAAATATAATTACCATCAGACTTAATCCTATTGAGACCTGAATAAGTAGTATCATTCTCTTCTTTGAGATAATTAATAGACTCGGCTTTGCCATGTATCTCTATTTGCTTTGCCAAAGAATCTCGCATAATAACCTTCATCCAATCACCTTTGGCCTGATTGAATCTATCTTCTTTCAGGTCCTCAAGAACAAATGCATTGGAGAATATATATGCCTTATCAAGTTTTTCTTTTTTGAAATCAAAACGTACCGTATCGCCCGATAACTGATAATTTTCATTCCACATTACAGGTGATCCGTACATATACATAATAGAATCTATGGAGATTCCCACCAAAGAGTCAGAAACAGCTTGTACATCTTTCCGGTAAACCTTGACGTGATGATATGCCTTGAGGATATGATTTACCGTAGTATCATTTGGAGACAAAGTCTTTGACGGGAGTGAGTCATTGATTGGCTTAGCATCGGATTTTGCTACAGGCTTTTTCTCTTTTCCCCATGTAATCAGCTCCAAAGTATCAGCACCTATGTATAAGGTATCAGCTTTGGAAAAGTCCATGACAAAAGCTTTCGATGTAGTAAAAGCGTAATCACGATTTTCGTCATAATAACCATAATCACCGAAAAGAGATACTTTTTTTACCGTATCACTTATTTGCATATTACCGAAAGCTTCTCCAAAAAGATTCTTTCGATCATAATAGATAGAATCACCGGTAAGAGTCTTAGCTCCGGATTGAACCAATGAGCGATCAAGAAGTATAGACAAATCTTTTTGAGAGTCATACACACCGCGTGTAGAGACTATCATACCTGAATCAGACTCTATAGTGGTCTGACCTTCAAAACGCCCTATCTGGGTTTTGGTATTATAAAACAATATTTCGGTATGCATGACAGCCTTATCATTCTCGAGCTTCACATTATCTCGGAACTCTGCATCATCAGTCTGCGGAGAGTATTGTCCATAGTCTGATGTAAGTGTATTGAGTGAGTCTACAATAGTGCCTCCATCAAAATAGTAAGCAAGGTCGGCTACACGGTCATAATCAAGACTATCGGTATAGAGCGTTGTCTTTCTATTCTCAAGCCTTACATTGTTACGAAGCTTAGCTAATTTCTGAATACCATCGTAATACAAATACTGGGCGTAGATATTAACGGTATCTGCTTGTATCATATGCACATTACCAAAGGCTTCAAAAGTCTGCGTCTGTTCATCAATATATGCACTATCACAAAACATCCGAGCATTACCATGAGTAAAGGCTACATTGCCCAATAACCGCTGTGCATTAGGATTAATATCTTTGTCGAATGTCAATTGATCCGCATGATCTAATATAATACGAGATTTTTGCGGGGGAGTTCCGTCCCTCTTAGTTATAGTGTCTTTTAAGAGCCCAAATGCGGAAGTCCCATAAGCATGAGATCCCGCAAACCATTGAGCACTCACGCCTAAATATGCTCCTATAAGCAGGAGCACAATAAGCGGCTTCATTCTACTATTATGCTTTGTTCCGGCAGGCATTACTTGTCTTTATGAACCCAATTAGGATACTTAAATTTGCAATCCCTATACCTCTCATTGATAAACACGTAGGTTTCCTTTTGCTTCCTTCTGATCCATGAGTCAAGGACTTCATTGCGTTTCTTCTCAATAGCCAGTTCGTTGATTTTCTGGAAATCGGCATTCATATTCGCTTTATGCCCTTCAGTAATATTTTTGAGTTTTACTATTGCTACCTCCTTTACGCCTTTATCATTGGTCATAATGAAAGGAGCCGATACTTCCCCCTTTTTCATGCCATATACTTTACGGCTTATATCTTGCGGAAGTTCTTCGTAGGTAAACATAGATGAACCGCTAAAGGCACTTTCATTCTTATTATTGACCATAAGACCTTGATTGTTTCTGGTATTATTGTCATCCGAGAAGAAGTCTACCGCTTTTTCAAAAGTCAATTTATTATCACCAATGAGGGTCTTGATAGAATCAAGCTTAGAAATGGAGTTTTGCAAAGCACTGTCAGCAATTGCAGGGCGCAAAAGGATTTGCCTGAAATTCACCAAATCACCACGTCTCTCTATCAACTGCACGATATGGTAACCTTCTTCAGTTTTGACAATAGGCGAAACTTTCTTCGTATCTGTAAGATTGAAGACAGTGCCGGCAAAATCAGATTCCAAAACCGACTTACTTGTAAAGCCATATTCCCCCCCCTGCGCAGCAGTACGCCTATCATCGGAATAGAGACGAGCAATAGTAGAGAAGTCTCTTTTCCCTGAATTGATTTCATCTGAAAATTCTCTAAGACGCTCTTTTATAGCATCGATCTCAGACATGGACACCTGAGGCTTTGAGGTAATTATCTGTACTTCCACGGTGGTAGGTATAAAGGGAAGACTATCTACCGGCATACTCTCAAAAAACTTACGGATCTCAGACGGAGACACCTTCACATCAGACGCTATTTTATTCTGCATCTGCTCTATGATATTATTATTTTTGACTTGATGACGCAGATCTTCACGTATCTGAGAGTATTTCTTGGAGTAATATTCCTCAAGCTTCTCTCTTGATCCGGCCTGATTGACTAAATATTGTAGGCGTGATTCCACAAAACGGTTAACTTGAATATCATCAACCTGAATACTATCGATCTTGGCCTGATTGAGGAAGAGTTTATGAATGGCGATCTGTTCCGGAATAAAACAATCCGGATCACCGTCGAAGCCCATGTTCAACATCTTCATATTGATTTTTTCAGCTTCAATATCAGAACGCAAGATGGGCTCGTCGCCAACCATCCATACCACCTCGTCTATTACATTCTTTTTTTGAGCCTGTGCAGGCACAAATGACAATGCTGCCAAAAAGGCAAACAATAACGGTGCAACAAAAAACTTCTTCATCAATTTTTTATGATATAAAAGTAAGCATATGCCTTACGTTTTTTGAAAAGCATACACTCACCTGTTTATTAATTTGCTAATTCGGAAAGGAACTTTATTCGCACAAGACGTATCTCCTCCTCTGTATAGTCATCGCCCAACTCATCCATAGCGGCATCAAGGCTGTCAGTCGTAGATTCCTTGAAATACTGGAAGATATCTTCCTGATGATCTTCATCCATGGCCTCCTCAATAAAGTAGCTGATATTTATACGTGTACCCGAATACACAATAGCTTCTATTTCTGAAAGCAATGCATCGAAGTCAAGCCCATGGCTCATAGCCACATCATCCAAGGCAACCTTGCGGTCTATTTGCTGTATGATACTAACTTTCATCTTGGACTTATTGGGCAGTGTACGCACACGCATATCTTCGGGTCGCTCAATGTCATTGTCTTCGACATGACGCTTGATCAACTCCACAAATTTGGCCCCATAGCGAGCAGCCTTGCCGGCTCCCACTCCGGGTATATTTTGCAATTCGTCCAGGGTAACTGGGTAAAACGTAGCCATTGATTCCAAAGACGAATCTTGGAAAATAACATAGGGTGGGACTTTGTTCTGAGCCCCCATCTTTTTCCTCAAGTCCTTCATCATGGAAAAGAGCACAGGATCTACAGCTCCACCGGAACCTCCTCCCGAACGAGAAGCATTGTCATCATCCACTTCTTCCTCGTCATTCTCATCCACAACTTTGAAACTCACGGGCTTTTTAATAAACTTCTTTCCCGCTTGAGTCATCTTTAGCACTCCATATGTCTCTACGTCTTTATCGAGATAACCACTGATGAGAGCCTGACGTATTACAGCGTTCCATAAATTTTCATCCTCTTCTTTTCCAATTCCAAAACATTCCAGATTTTCATGTCCGAAAGATTCTATGTCGGCATTGGTTTCTCCACGTAAAATTTTGATTACATAGTCGGTTTTGAACTTCTCTTTAAGAGTGTCCACGACTTCTAATACATTTAATAGTAATTCTTTAGCTTCCACCTTCTTTTTAGGCATCAAACAATTATCACAACTTCCACAATTATCACTCTTGTACTCCTCTCCAAAATAGTTGAGAAGAAATATGCGTCTGCATATACTTGACTCGGCATAAGCGGCTGTCTCTCCAAGGAGCTGGCGTCCTATTTCCTGCTCGGAAATAGGTTTGTTTTTCATAAACTTCTCCAACTTATCCAAGTCTTCCGGTCTATAATAAGCAATACACTTGCCTTCTCCACCATCACGTCCGGCACGTCCTGTCTCCTGATAATACCCCTCGATGCTTTTGGGCATATCATAGTGTATTACATAGCGTACATCCGGCTTGTCAATTCCCATTCCGAAAGCGATGGTAGCAACTATAACATCAACTCTTTCTTCAATAAAAGCATCTTGATTCTCTGCTCTTTCTTTGGCATCAAGCCCGGCATGATATGGCAAAGCCTTAATTCCGTTGGCTTGGAGTACTTGCGCAAAGGTAGTAACCTTATTGCGACTCATGCAATAGATAATGCCACTCTTTTGGGGTTGAGACAAAATAAATTTTACAATATCCTTGTCAACACCCTCATTTTTAGGCTTAATCTGATAAAATAAGTTGGGTCGGTTAAATGAACTTTTAAAAATAGCTACATCTTCCATACCCAAGTTTTTCTGAATATCATGCTGCACTTTAGGTGTAGCTGTAGCTGTAAGCGCTACAATAGGATGCTCCCCTATTTCCGAAACGATAGGTCTGATACGCCTATACTCCGGACGGAAATCATGCCCCCACTCCGAGATACAATGAGCTTCGTCAATAGCATAGAAAGAGATATTGATAGAGCGTAGAAATGCTATATTATCTTCTTTGGTCAGGGATTCCGGTGCTACGTATAGCATTTTGGTTATACCTCGCCGTATGTCTTCTTTTACGCACTCCAATTGATTCTTATTGAGCGAAGAGTTCATGAAGTGAGCTACCCCGTCTTCACGGCAGTATCCCCTGATAGCATCCACCTGATTTTTCATCAAAGCTATTAGTGGCGATATTATTACTGCCGTACCTTCCATAAGCAAAGCCGGGAGCTGGTAACACAAACTCTTGCCTCCACCGGTAGGCATTAGTACAAACGTATCACGGCCCATCAAAACATGTTCAATAATAGCCTGTTGGTTGCCTTTAAAAGAATCAAATCCAAAATGATCTTTTAAAGCTTTTAAAAGGTCATACTTTTCCGCCATGATAAACCGAGTAATAGTTTCTACTAATTTATATAAAATATCAATTGAAATACATCGTCAAGATAAACATTTATGCATTTAACTCAAATTGTTTTTGAGCATATTCCTTAGTTACCCTAAATTCTTTCAAGTTTTGGGAAGGAGCTGTATACATGCTATCTATCATTATAGCCTCGACTATAGAGCGCAAGCCTCGAGCTCCAAGTTTATGCTCCATAGCTTTATCTACAATATAATCCAGTGCCTCATCGTCAAAATGAAGTTCAGCTCCATCCATCTCAAAAAGCTTGGCGTATTGTTTAATAATAGCATTTTTGGGTTCGATAAGGATTTTTCTCAGCGTCTCCTTATCAAGTGGGTGCAAATAAGTGATAATCGGCAAACGCCCAATAATCTCCGGAATAAGACCAAAAGCTTTGAGATCTTGTGCATTCACATATTTAAGCAGATTGTCTCGCTCGATCTTTTTATCATTAGCAGCAGAGGTATACCCCACCACTCTAGTATTCAGTCGATGAGCAATTTTGCTCTCAATGCCATCAAAAGCTCCCGCACATATAAACAGGATATGGTGCGTATTCACAGCAATAAGCTTTTGCTCAGGATGTTTGCGTCCGCCTTGTGGCGGTACATTTACAATAGATCCCTCAAGGAGTTTGAGCAAACCTTGTTGCACTCCCTCACCACTCACGTCACGGGTGATAGACGGGTTGTCAGACTTACGAGCTATCTTATCTATTTCATCAATAAAAACAATGCCTCGCTCTGCCTCTTTGACATTGTAGTCCGATGCCTGAAGCAATCGGGTAAGTATGCTTTCAATATCTTCGCCCACATATCCGGCTTGTGTAAGCACAGTGGCATCTACCATAGCAAAAGGCACATTGAGCATACGAGCTATAGTTTTGGCAAGTAAAGTCTTACCTGTACCGGTAGGCCCAAGCATCAGGATATTGCTTTTTTCTATTTCCACATCGTTGCTATCGTCTTTTTGCAACAAGCGTTTATAGTGATTGTAAACCGCTACAGAAAGATACCTCTTGGCTTCGTCCTGTCCTACTACATATTGATCCAAATGTTTTTTGATCTCCATAGGCTTAGGCAGCGGTTGTTCTTTTAGATCCTGCAGTTTAGCTTCTTGGTTTGCCTCCTCCATCTCTTTTACAATCTCGGAAGCCCTCACAGCACACTCCATACAAATAGAGGAGTTGAGCCCCTGAAGTAAAATGCCGGTTTCATTTTCGCTGCGACCACAAAAGTCGCAGTGGTGTCCCATACTATTTTTCTTTGCCATTAATCGCGTTTCAATATCTTATCAATCATTCCATATTCCATGGCTTCCGAAGCAGTCATCCAATAGTCACGATCGCTATCACGCTCCACAACCTCTATGGGTCTGCCGGAATGTTCCGAAATAATAGAATAGAGTTCCTTCTTCACACGAAGTATCTCTCGTGCGGCAATCTCAAGGTCACTGGCCTGTCCCTGCATACCACCCAGCGGTTGGTGAATCATCACTCTGGAATGAGGCAGAGCAAAACGCTTACCTTTGGCTCCCGCAACAAGCAATACGGAGGCCATCGAAGCTGCCATACCTGTACATATAGTAGAAACATCACATGATATGTACTGCATGGTATCATATATACCATAGCCGGCATATACAGATCCTCCGGGAGAATTGATATAAATAGAGATATCTTTACCCGGGTCGCTACTGTCAAGATAAAGAAGCTGTGCTTGTATCACATTGGCTGTATAATCATCGACCTGTGTTCCCAGAAAGATAATCCTATCCATCATGAGTCTCGAGAAAACATCCATCTGAGCTACATTGAGCTGACGCTCTTCAATGATAGTAGGAGATATATAACTGCTTTGGATGTCCATATAATTGTCCAAAGCTAAGCTATTCATCCCTAAATGACGAGTAGCATATTTTTTAAAATCGTTCATCGCTTATGTTTAATCTAATTTGCTTCTATGTAAAAAACTCTTTGAGGGTGAATGAAATTGCACCCTATTATAACAAAGTTAAGAAAAATATTAAAATCCATTCTCAACAAGACTTACACAGAGTAACGCCTCTTCCCAAGCATGAGTATATTACCCTTTACTCATCATATTCTAAGAGGTGTATTGTATCATGAACCCTATTTTTGATAAGGTACAAATCATTTTTCCGAAAAATACAGCATTGTATTAAAATTGAATTTCTTCCGTTAAGTTCGGGCAACGAAATTATACAAAATTTGCAATTGAACAAAAGAATCGTGCGAGAAGCTCTTTATACCACCCAATTACCCTCAGTCCTCCTATTGATAATCAAAATAGCCTTACGAGCATTCAAGCTAAGAATATCATCCCCATCCTCCAATCATTACATTAGAAACTGAATTACAATAATTTAAAACAGAATAGATCTATTTTTGTTCTAGAGTGAAATCACAACTGACAATCAGTTCTTATTCTTATCCAATATTATCTATCCATCTTTGATAAGTTTGACTTTACATTTAGTATCGTACAGCTATACAAAGCAAGATAAGTAACAATTGGAATACTTCTAAGCCATAAGACAATCAATAAAACAGCATAACTCCCCCCCTAATTCCTATTAACGTCAAAGTATATTATTGGTCATAACTGTACATCACAGAAAAGATATCAAAATAACATTTTACGGCAACATATAGAATCATAATGTCAGAACAGCAATCACTCCTGACACAAAATTTTTTTCGTAAATCTGTAATTGCCAGACTAATAAGATTATTACAAATACATCTGATTGCAGCTGGCAAGCTAACGTGCCTTCCTAAACAAATATAGCTCACGTGATACAAACAAATATCGAATCATCTATACAAAAATTATTAGCTCTCGATTAGGCTGTAAAATTCTATTATGATAAGTCTGTCGTCCGTGCCTAATAAGTCAGTCGACCTATTAGGATAGGATTTTATCCTTATATGATAAGTCAACACACCTATCATATAAGAATAGAGCATCACACCCCAAATATTATAAATATTTCGGTACAATTTAATTGAGCCCTGGAAGGATATGATGGAAAGATTTAGGAAGGAAATGAAAGGGAATAATGAAATAAGAAAAAGTATTACAAAAAAGATGAAAAGAATCAAAAGCCTACGGCTTCACAGCCAAGTATAAATGCTTCTCATTTATATAACAAATAGTGGACAATGCTTTATTGACGCATTCTTGACATATATTAATAGAGATGTATATTTGGTCTGATATATGCGCGATGTAAAGTGGCTATCCCCTTGTACTTCTCCACACTTTACTACCTGTGGCATCGACCTATTATACTGTAATATATACTCTATTGATCCCATATTTCCTTCTATATATTGGTTTATAATTTCATCCCTGTTCATCCCAAAGATACAATATTTGCCCCCCCTTTGTCAAGATCCCGGACAAACAATCTGAAATATCAATATGACAGGATTTCCACAAAATCATGATCACACTCACACTTTCCACCATTCACAACGGTGGATCTAAATCAAATAGATCTGATGAAACATAGGCCTGGGATACGTACGTTTATCAACAAAAAATATCTCAACCGTATCAATGCAGCAGGTCGTCCCGGCTACGGTTGTATACTTCTTTTGAAAATGCTTTTGCTTCAAACCTGCTATAGGTTGAATGACTTTGCATTCAAGTAATGTACCAATGACTCGGTAACCTTACGTAGAGTGTCGGGTTTGGGGTTAAAAGAAGTGTCTCCTAGGCAAAACGTCCGTATGGGACTCGTGTATTTGCCAATCGGAGCTATCCATCGGAGATTAATGAAAAATATCTAAGAGAACAAAAACTCAAGTAAGGATGCATACTCTTGCAGCACCATGCCTATATTTATAAATAATAATGCTACATGATATCATTTTTATTTAGATCTAAACACATCAGTTTAATAAATACATCGCATCAGGCAGATTAAAACACAAAACAACCATGAATATAGATAGTATAATAAAATTTCCATAAAATAATTTATATTTCATAAAAGGTATTGGAAATCCACACATATTTATTACTTTTACGTTGGATTATGTTGCAATGTCAATGTATACTAAATTATTGCAGACATGATCCGCGGTAAAAAGACTTTTTTTGCTATGTATTGAATTTTATTAAATATAAAGGTGTGAAAATGGGTTAGGCTCTTATATCCAACGATCACCGACTTTGTATAATTTAAAAATAGTTTTTACCATGAGTAGATTTAATCGTTTTTGGCGGCTTTTACTTGCCGGCTCCGCAGTTTTACTTTTATTTTCGTGCACTAAGGACAACTTAGCCTCAAAGCAAGAAGGCACAACCGAACCAACCGAATCCGGTTTTGTAACAGAGAAACAAGCGCTGGACATTGCCGCAACCTTTATGGAGAGTGACAATATTGCTCCGGATTTACGTGCATCATCAAAACCAGAACTAAGCGTTATTTATACTGATGCCCAAGGCTCTGGTATGAAAAGCTCTGCAAACTCTAATCAAAAGCCAACTTATTATGTTATTGATGTAAACAAAAAAGGCTTTGTAATCGTATCAGCATCAGATGCTACTTATCCTGTTCTTGGCTATTCTACTGAATCAGCTTTTAATCCAAAGGACATACCTACCAATATGCAGGATATGCTCTCTGATTATTCAAAAGAAATTAAATATGCTTGGAAGCATATCAAATCTAATGAAAAAACAGAAGCTATGCGCAGTTCTATTTTGAGCAGAAGAACAAGAAATTCTCAAGATACTATTGTTGTAGCTCCTTTATTGGGAAGTATCAAATGGGCACAAGATCCATATTACAATGATTATTGTCCCAAAGGATGTCCTGTTGGTTGTGCTGCAACAGCTGTAGCTCAGATTATGCGTTATTGGGAATACCCTAGATCAGGGACAGGAAGTCATAGCTACAAACATAAAGTCTATGGAACTCAATCTTTCAATTATGAATACAATATTGATTGGAAATCAATGCCCAAAGCCACGTTGTCAGAGGCTGATTCATTGGTTGCGAAATTCTGTTATGGAGTAGCTGTCGGTTTGGATATGGAGTTTAGCCCTAGAGGAAGTGGAGCCCTCCCTGAGGATATACCGAATATGTTAAAGACATATTATAAATATCCTTCTACAGTACAAATTGCTTATCGCTCTCAATACGAAGTAAAAGATTGGCATAAATTAGTACGTAAAGAATTAGATGCTAGGCGCCCCGTGCAATATTCAGGTCATGGAAGCAGAGGTGGTCATGCCTTTGTATGTGATGGATACACCAAAAACAATTACTATCACATGAACTGGGGCTGGGGTGGAACTTCAGATGGTTACTTCTTGCTAAATGCGCTTAACCCAAGTGATCTTGGTACAGGTGGAGGAGCCGGAGGATTCAACGCAAGACAATCTATAATTGTAGGATTTGCTCCTAGAAGATAATTTTCTGAAAACAAATTTAATGGGTTTTGCATAGATCTCAAAATGATGTTTTGAGATCTATGTAAAACCATTGATAAAACAAGACTACAATTTGTATTTTTAAGTCTAAAGTTAAAAACAGATTTAAAAACAGGACTATTATAGAAAACCGAATAATAGAGCTGCCGAACTTTATTTACGCCATTCTCTCTATTCATTACTATAATAACCAGACCAACCTCTATAAATCAGAATAAATTACAAACGTAAAATATTCTAATCATGAGATTATAATCACGTCTTTTATTATAGAAGATTATATTGTGACAAATCTATTATTGTTTCACAAATAATCAGAGATAAGACTTTTTTGCTGTGTATTGATTTTTTTATTGAATAATGGTGCGAATTGGAAAAGCCCTTCTTCCAAATCAGCACCGAATTTGTATAATTTAAAATAGTATTTACCATGAGTAATTTTAATCGTTTTTGGCGGCTCCTACTTGCCGGATCCGCAGTTTTAATTTTATTTTCGTGTACAAAAGATGAGTTAGGTTCAAGACAAGAAAGTACAACAGAACCTACTGAATCTGGTTTTGTAACAGAGAAACAAGCTTTAGACATCGCTGCAACTTTTATGGAGAGCGAAAACTTAGCTCCGGGACTACGCACAACATCAGTTCAAGATTTGAAAGTCATTTACACAGACATTCAATCTTCAGACTTGAAAAGTGCAACATCTTCAAATCAAAATCCAAGCTACTATGTAATAGACGTAAATAAAAAAGGATTCGTTATTGTATCAGGATCTGATGCAACTTATCCTGTACTCGGCTATTCTACAGAATCTCGTTTTACCCCCCAAAATATTCCGGCTAACATGCAACAACTACTTGCAGGATATTCAAAAGAGGTTAAATATGCCTGGAAGTATATCAAAACTAATGAAAAAACTGTGGCTATGCGAAACGCAGCGTTGAGAGGTAAAAAAGATTCATTACAGGATACGGTTACGGTGGCTCCCCTTCTTGGCGATATCCACTGGGACCAAAGCCCGTACTACAATGATTATTGCCCTAAAGGTTGTCCGGTAGGATGTGTTGCAACAGCGGCAGCACAGATCATGCGCTACTGGGAGTATCCAGAATCAGGTACAGGTAAGCACAGTTATAACCATCCCACTTATGGAACACAATCTTTCGACTACAATTATAAACTGGATTGGAAGGCTATGCCCAAGCACAAACTCACAAAACCGGATTCTTTGGTCGCAAAATTCTGTTATGGCGTGGCTGTGGGTATAAACATGGGCTTTACAACCGAGGGTAGCGGGGCATACCAATTTGACGTACCCACTATGCTTCAAAAGCATTATAAATATCCTAAAACTGTAGCGAGCGTTAACCGTTGGGGACACTCTGATAAAGAATGGATAGCCCTCGTAAAAAGAGAGTTGGATGCCAAGCGCCCTGTGCAATATGCTGGGAGTGGAAGCGGAGGCGGTCACTCATTTGTTTGTGACGGCTACTCTAAAAATGATTACTTCCATATCAACTGGGGATGGGGAGGTATGTCTGACGGATACTTCAAGCTAAATGCTCTTGACCCTGATAATCTGGGCACAGGAGGTGGTGACGGAGGATTCAATAAACACCAAGAAATTGTAATCGGGTTCGCTCCAGGCCAGACTCCTCCCCCCGGGCCGGATCCCGACCCAGATCCTAATCCTACACCTGACCCCGATGCTCCTAAGTACTGTACATCTGCATCAATATATACACAATACCTCTATATCAAGGAAGTTACAATAGGCAATATGTCAAATGTGACGGGAGGTAGTGAAACTGGCTATGGTGATTACACTCAAAAAAAGATCATAGCAACAGCAGGTACTTCATTGGCTTGTAGATTTGTTCCAGGCGTTTACGATGGTGGACTTTACAACAACTACTGGGGGGCTTGGATTGACCTTGATAACAACGGTATTTTTGAATCATCCGAGATGATTCTTAACCAAAATACTTCAAATGTTATTAACGGTAATCTTAACTTACCTAAAGGATTAAAGCCCGGCTCATACAGAGTACGTGTTACAATGAAGTATGATGCACAACCGGCTCCTTGTGAAACATTTAATCACGGTGAAGTTGAAGACTACACTCTTGTTATTAAATAGCAAGAAACTTACTTGATCTGGCTACGACACATATGTATCATTTTTTATTTAACAGAAGGGCAAAATAAATGTGTTAATAACAGAGATAAGATGTAGAACCAAGCGAGGGGCTGTCTCATTTTGAGACAAGCCCCTTTTCCATGATTACGACAGTGTATCAGAATGAGAGATATAACATACATTCATTTTTTCAAACAACAAAGAAATATGTTAATTTAAATGACATAATCATAATTAATGACAAGGATGGTAGTAAATGCATTATATTACCAAAATATTGACTAATTTTAGTTTGAATTATGCTGTATTATCAACCTATATTATATGTATATATAGTATAATCTGAGGTAAAAAAACCTATTCCTGTGTATTGAATTTTTATTAATAAAAGGTGTTCTATGAAAATGCCCTTCTTTCATAATAACACCAAATTTGTATAATTTAAAAATAGTTTTTACCATGAGTAATTTTAATCGCTTTTGGCGGCTTCTACTTGCCGGATCCGCTACTTTACTTTTATTTTCGTGCTCCAAGGATGACTATGCCTCAAGACAAGAAAATCCTGCCGAACCTAACGAATCGGGCTTTGTAAACGAAAAACAAGCCTTGGACATTGCCGCAACTTTTATGGGTAGTGAAAACCTCACCCCCGGGATGCGTACTTCGTCCCCCCCTGAGCTCAAAGTTATTTACACCGATGCCCAGGAATCAAATTTGAGAAATTCAGAAACACAAAAACCAACTTACTACATTATTGACGTAAATAAAGCCGGTTTTGTTATCGTTTCAGCTTCCGATGCGACCTATCCCGTATTTGGTTACTCTACGGAATCAACCTTTAACCCCAAAGATATCCCTGCTAACATGCAGGACTTGCTTGCCTATTATTCAAAGGAGGTTAAATATGCATGGAAGCATATTAAAGCTGATGATAAAACTGTGTCAATGCGAAACGCAAGCTTAAAGGGCAGATATACTGATCCTCAAGACACCATTACAGTAGCCCCCCTTCTCGGTGATATCCATTGGGCTCAAGAGCCATATTACAATGACTATTGTCCTGATGAGTGCCCGGTGGGCTGTGTAGCTACAGCTACAGCACAAATCATGCGCTACTGGGAATACCCCGAATCGGGAAGGGATGTGCACAGCTACAAGCATGCCGTCTATGGAGTGCAATCCTTCGATTATAATTATAAGCTTGATTGGAAAGCCATGCCAAAAGCCAGACTTACCGCACCGGATTCTTTAGTAGCAAAGTTCTGTTATGGCGTAGCAATAGGATTAAATATGAACTTTAGCCCTAATGGTAGTGGCACATCTCATACAATAGTCCCTAATATGCTCCAAAAACATTATAAATATCCCAGCACTGTAGCATGTGTCTACCGTTGGGGGTACTCCGATGAAGAGTGGATAGGCATAGTAAAAAAAGAGCTAAATGCCAGACGTCCGGTGCAATATGCAGGTTATGATAATGCAGGAGGACACTCATTTGTTTGTGATGGTTATTCTAAAAATGATTACTTCCATATAAACTGGGGATGGGGAGGAAGATCAGATGGATATTTCAGGTTAAACACTGCCCCAAAGAGTGTTGATGGGTATAACTTACACCAAGAAATTATAATCGGGTTTGCTCCAGGTCAGACTCCTCCTCCTGGACCAGATCCCGACCCAAATCCTAACCCTACACCTGACCCCGATGAACCTCAGTATTGCACATCTGCGTCAAGAGAGACTCAATATCTTTATATAAAAGAAGTTACAATAGGAAGCATGTCCAATATAACTGAAGGTAGCAAAACTGGTTATGGTGATTATACTCAAAAAAAGATCATAGCAACAGCCGGCACTTCATTGGCTTGTCGCTTTGCTCCGGGGTATCGTGACGGCATACTTTATAATAGCTTTTGGACTGTTTGGATTGACCTTGATAACAACGGTATTTTTGAATTATCTGAGATGCTCCTTAACCAAAACACATCAGACATTATTAACGGCAATCTTAAATTACCTAAAAAATTAAAGCCCGGCTCATACAGAGTACGTGTTACAATGAAGTATGATGCACAACCGGATCCTTGTGAAACATTTGATCACGGTGAAGTTGAAGACTATACTCTTGTTATCAAATAGCAATAAGCTTATTTGATCTGTCTACGACATACATGTATAATTTTTATTTAACAGAAGGGCAAAAGTAGTGTATAATTAAATGAAATAAGATCTGAAACCCGGCGAGGGGCTGCCTAAAAGGAGGCAAGCCCCTCGTTTTATGTTTGATTTCAGTATTATTAGAATAGTCCCGTAAATTAATTCAGTTTACAAGAGACCGTTGCATAGCAGGCAAATTGCTTCGTTGCTTGCGAGATTCGCGCTTGGTCATTTACCTGAAGTAAACTCCCTGTGCACTCACTCTTAGCGCCTTGCACTTTACCTTCTCTGCCCGGTCAAAGTGTCTTTTGTCGGCTTTGCCTCCAAAATCCACAAGGCAGTTGACTTTTGCAACAGTCTCTACAAAGATCCGTCTACTTATTAGTAAATATAAAATTATAGATTTTTATATGAGCTATATTATTACATTAAAAGCCTTGTAAATTCAGATATATTCACTACTTTTACAATTGGATTATGTTATATTATCAATCTGTATTACATATATGTATAACATACTCTGAGGTAAAAAATCTTTTTTTGCTGTGTATTGAATTTTATTAATATAAAGGTGTACTATGGGAAAAGCCCTTCTGCCATATCAACACCGAATTTGTATAATTTAAAAATAGTTTTTACCATGAGTAATTTTAATCGCTTTTGGCGGCTCCTACTTGCCGGATCCGCAGTTTTACTCTTATTTTCGTGCTCCAAAGACGACTATGCCTCAAGACAAGGAGGTCCTGCTGAACCTTCCGAGTCTGGCTTCGTAAATGAAAAACAAGCCTTGGACATTGCCGCAACCTTTATGGGTAGTGAAAACCTGGCTCCCGAGATGCGTACTTCGTCGGCGTCCGAGCTCAAAGTTATTTACACCGATGCTCAGGGATCAAATTTAAAAAGCTCTGATTCCCAAGCACAAAAACCAACTTACTACGTAATTGAGGTTAATAAAACCGGTTTTGTTATCGTTTCAGCTTCTGATGCAACTTATCCGGTACTTGGTTACTCCACAGAATCTACCTTTGATCCGAAAGATATCCCCGCAAATATGCAGGATATGCTTAGTGATTATTCACAGGAGGTTAAGTATGCATGGAAGCATATCAAAGCCAATGAAAAGACTGTAGCTATGAGAAATGCAGCTTTGAGAGGAAGATATAACAACCCTCAAGACACCATCACGGTAGCTCCTCTTCTCGGTAATATCCACTGGTCTCAAAGGCCATATTACAATGCTTATTGCCCAGAAGGTTGCCCGGTAGGTTGTGTTGCAACTGCTACAGCACAAATCATGCGCTACTGGGAGTATCCTGAATCAGGTAAAGGTAAGCATAGTTATAATCATCCCTCTTATGGAATCCAATCTTTCGACTACAATTATAAACTTGATTGGAAAGCCATGCCCAAACCCAGACTCACTGAACCTGACTCTTTGGTGGCAAAGTTCTGTTACGGTGTAGCTGTAGGGGTAAATATGCGCTTTGGTCCAAAAGGCAGTGGTGCTATGCAAACAGATGTACCTAACATGATTCAGAAGTTTTATAAATATCCAAGTACTGTAACAAACGCTTTTCGTTGGGCTTATTCAGATAAAGATTGGGAAGCTCTCGTACGCGCAGAATTGGATGCCAGACGCCCTGTGCAATATGCAGGTTATGGAGGCGGAGGCGGCCACTCATTTGTTTGTGACGGCTACTCTAAAAATAACTACTTCCACATCAACTGGGGATGGGGTGGCATGTCTGATGGATACTTCAAGCTAAACGCTCTTGATCCCGATAATTTGGGTACAGGCGGTGGTACGGGTGGATTCAACAGAAACCAAGTTATTGTAATTGGTTTTGCTCCAGCTCAGACTCCTCCTCCAGGACCAGATCCTGATCCTACTCCAGATCCCGATGCTCCACAATATTGTTCATCAGCGTCAATATATACACAATATCTCTATATCAAAGAAGTTACAATCGGTAATATGTCAAATGTGACCGGAGGTAGTGATATAGGTTATGGTGATTACACTCAAAAACACATCATAGCAACAGCAGGTACTTCATTGCCTTGCAGATTTGTTCCGGGTGTTTATGATGGTGGACTTTACAACAACTACTGGGGGGCTTGGATTGACCTTGATAACAACGGTATTTTTGAATCAACAGAAATGATCCTTAATAAAAAAGCAACAACAACTATAACAGGCAATCTTAATTTACCTAAAACTCTAAAGTCGGGTTCATACAGAATGCGCGTTACAATGAAATATGGTGCTAAGCCCTCTCCTTGTGAAACATTTAATCACGGTGAGGTTGAGGATTATACTCTTGTAATCAAATAGTAAAAGACTTATCATCTATTTGTCTAAGAAACACATATATCATTTTTATTATAAGTGAAGGGCAAACAATGTGTGATTTCGCATGACAAAAGTATAAGATCAAATGAGGAAGTATCATAAACTTCATTTTATTGATACTCCCTCAAATTATCTTTACATACAATTTGTATTCTTTTATTGATTAATATCTTTTTAACGTGAGTTCGGTCTAAGCGTGGGATACTAAGTGGGTTGATGGATTGTGTATGATTTCGAGATTTAATTCCGACTTTTTGGGTAGCAGATTGTAGGCAATTATGCCGGCAATCAAATTAATGGAGAAATTATTGACGCTTCTGTGTCGTGTATGCTCTATTTGACAAACGTTTTTGAGTAGATCATTAACGGTTTCCACAAGTGCTCTTTTTCTGAGTAATATCCTATCATACAGGCTTATCAGAGTGTTTTTCATGTTTTTCTTTATCTTCGTAATCATGTGTATGTCGTCAATGAAGAGCTTATCGAAAAGACTTTGTGAGATGTATCCTCTGTCGCCAACAAGTTTGCCGAATAGTTTCTTCGTGAAGGTTCCGCCTTTAAGTGGAGCACGTTCATCCGTATTCCCCGGTGTGATTTGATATTGAGTGATTTCACCCCGGTCGTTAATCACAATATGCAGGTTGAAACCATAGAACCATCCCATACTGCATTTGCCCTTTTGGGCCCACCCTTTCATGGTCTTATGCCCGTGTGCCCGCTTGATATGGCAGGTGCGTAAAGGTATGGAATCAATGAATGAGATGCCGGTGCATTCGCCCAGACAACACATATTGAGACTGTTGCAAAAGTCAACAGTCTCATGGATTTTGGAGGCAAAGCCGACAAAAGACACTTTGACCGGGCAGAGAAGGTAAAGTGCAAGGCGCTAAGAGTGAGTGCACAGGGAGTTTACTTCAGGTAAATGACTAAGCGCGAATCTCGCAAGCAACGAAGCAATTTGCCTGCTATGCAACGGTCTCATATTGAGAAATGAAATTAGTTTGAAGCCACCTTGCTTTGTAATTCTACAAAACGATTGTAAGAGACTAACGAAGGAAAATCCGAATAACATTGTTGCGTAATATATTGAAGATAAAAGAAATTACACTGATTTACAACACCTTGTAAACTCTATTATTCCTATCATCCCTTATATCGAACTCACGTTAAATATACTGCTGAAAATTGGGAGAAAATTGTAAAATCAGAACTCGATGCCGGTCGACCCGTTCAATATGCCGGAATGGGTAGAGAAGGAGGTCACTCATTCGTATGCTATGGATACAAAACTGACGGTTACTTTCATTTCAATTGGGGATGGGGAGGAAAATTATACGGTTACTTCAAGCTCACAGCACTCAACCCTATTGACAAGGATTCCCAATGGAGGCCGTCAAGGATTCAATAGCATGCAAAATATCTTGGTTGGGTTTGCTCCTCCTACAGCCCCAACACCCGTTGCACCATCTGTAAGATAATAAAGGAGCTTGATTTCAGATCCCCTTTATTAAGCTTTACTCGAGGCATTGCCATATAATAAGATAATGCCAAATGAGCCCCAAACCTATCACAAACCTACAAGTCCTAAGTAAACTTATAATATTTATTCAGGACTTGTCTTTGGGGGTGATTTCATGAGGGAACTTTATATTCTCGATGATATCCTGAAAGCTACCCCCCAGTCATTAAAGGCAGCCGATGTACCCACAAAAACGCCCAAGCGAAGCAGTGTGCCCAAGCCTTCGGAATAACCCGTTTCTACATATGTCTTATCATTACTCCCCCAATAAACTTTCAGGTGAATCTGCTCATCGGTAACTCTAAAAAATCGGTAAGGGAGCCTATTTAGTAATATTCGGTTGGCTTTATAAGTAAGTCGAGCTATAACATATTTATTGCTATTTACATAAGAGTAAGGTGGCAGAGTATGGAACAAACGATTGATATCCCTCTCATTCGGAAACAATATAGAGTTATTTGTTTTCAAAAAAGTCATTTGATCTACAGTTATATCTCTTTTATGCAGATAGGTTCCCATATTGATGTTGTAGTATAACCACTGATCCGAATAATATCCAAGTCTAAGGTCTTGATTCACACTCAAACTCAATTGAGAGTAATCATTTATGGCTTCTTTATTATTCTTTATAGGAAAAGATATACGATACATCAACTGAAATATAGGGCTATGTATGCCTCTTTCTATAATTTCTTTCCTTCCGTCTTTATCATAATGATAATAAGGAGTAGGATTATAAATCAGAGCTCCTGTAAATCCTAAAGAATGATTGAAAGGAACATTGGGCAATGGTCTGTCCTTCCCCTTGGCATGCCCAAAAGAATAATCATCCCCTTTGGGCTCTTTGCTCTTGCCCCAAATCTTACGATTGTCCAAGGGGCCGTTATCTGAGTAACTAACTTCAGTATAAAGGTTGAGCTTATTAGTCAGATCAATAGAGTTCGTTATAGAGGCAAAGTGACTATCATAAAGCCTAAAAACGCCTATACCATCAAACAATGTATAGATTGTATTGAGCCATATATAACCTCGTTTATGATAGCCTGAAAGATTATTGGTCTTATGCCCAAAAGCGATTCCCAGATACCCTCGACGGCTGGGAGCATATAGTAACTCTGAGTTGATCTCCCATTGAAAACGTTTCCTGCCCATTGCGTAGAAGACAGCGGGCTTAATGATAAGTTTGGATTTCTTATCGATTTTTTCTTCAAAGAAAAACCGCTGCCCTACCACCCATCCATCCACAGCATTAAGGTCATACAGTAAACCCTGAATAGCTCCATCGAATCCCAGCGTAAGGGTATTGTTGTGATGTTCATAGTCATGCCCCATCAGGAAAGCTTCGAAAGGTGGAGCATCCCCTAATCTTTTCCCGGACGGCCTAACGATATAAGAAATGCGTCTTGCACCTTTGCCCTCTATAGTGTCATTTTTAATAAAGCAATCGGAGCGTGCAGAATCTAAAAAGTTAGTACTGAGCTGTGACCAGTAATCCTCACTCTTGTAGTTTGCAAGACTATCCCTCGTTTTCGTAACGAATGGCTTTCTATAAGGTCTCAGATAAGGATCATCATGGGTAATATGTAATGTATCGAGTCTTGATTCGAGATAATGACATACCTCCAACATCTGTTCGTTATTGGTAATTTTATAAGCATCAAGTACTCTGTTTCCCTCAATCCATCTATCGGATAAGTCAATACTGTGATACGCGATAGATGCATAGTATTCGTAAGCCCCTTTTGTAGCCAAAGCATTTACTCCTAATTTGGCATAATAAGCCGTAGGCATACATATGCCGGGCGATATCTCTGAGAGATAAACCTCAATCGATTGTAGTAAAATATCACTTTTGTTGTAAAGGACTTCTATTGAGCGCAACGTCCACTCACCATCAGTAACGTTTATGGTGCCTTCTGAGAAAATACCGGAGCCTCCACGAGATTTGAATAGAATTCGATGAATGAGCTTACTACCTACCGTATAACTTCCACCATACGCATACTTATAGTAAGAGAATGCTCCGGGACGTATGGGGCTCAACGTAGAGCCCATCTCTTCATACCCCAAATACTCCCCATAAACATTACGGCTCAATATCTTATCTATCCCCTTACTCAAGTCACTCAGCACTTTGGGTGCATTTGTTCTAAAAGCCTTTACGTGCAGGTCATACTTATTCGGATCATTATATGCAACCTCTATATCTCTCTCTGCACTCAAGCATTTTTTCACCATATCCTTAACTTTGACGCCCCCGCGCGCTATAGGCACATTGCGTAGGAGATGAGGTATTCTTGTAATATTAATAATTCCCTTGATAAAAATATCGGCCTTATATGAGTCAAACATACGCTCGTATAGCGGCACCCGTGCCATAATCTGGCGCATGATACAGTATGCCTTATCATTTTCATCCTTCCTATTTTTCCAGTCTATAGAATCAATGGAGAGAAGTAACTTTGTTAGTTTATATGTAACGTACTCATCTCCCGACTCCGTATCGACATTCATGTTGATGATCTCAGTTTTATAGCCTGAGGCATTTACTTCCATGTCGTATGCACCCAAAGGAAGAGATACCACAAATCGTCCTTCACGATCAGCGATCATACCTTTTTTGAGCACCTTGAGATAAACAGACGAATAAGCTATAGGCTCACCTGTCTCAGCATCCACAATAGTGCCCACAATTCTCTTTGCAGCAAGCACTGTGTGTGCTGCAAAGAATAATAATAATATAAATAGTAATGGAATCTTGAAACTCCTGGCTTTTCTATACTGTAAAAACATCACCCAAAGTCGTTCTATATTTCGTTTCATTCATATAACAAAATAGTGTTTGCGAATGTATCATAAATGTACTTTTATTTTGAATAACTTTATATCAGAGATAATATTATTTTATATTTCAACTTCAAAATAATTAATTACATTTGTCGTTATTCATTAAATTAATTAAGTAGCATGCGACCATTGAAAAAAACTATTACAGCAACCTTATTTCTACTCTGCTTCACAACCTTGATGAATGCGCAGAAAAAGTATGAAATCAAGATCAATCCGGTGCTTGGCAAAGTGTATACCACATCTTCCAATATCGACATGGACTATACCATTAAGACCAATGGTAATGAAATGAAGATTACCTCTAAGCAAAACTTTGAGATTGAAAATACTTATGCTAAGTCGGGTAGCAATTTTGCACTACAGTCAGTCTTCCAAAAACTTGAAACCAGTGTATTGATGCCAGGTATGGAAAAAAAGATTTCCTCAGAAGATCCGGAGAATGCCGACAACAAAATATTCAAAATGATGAAAGGCAAAGCAATCAAAATGGTGTATACCCCTGACTTGAATATGGTAGGAGAACCTGACCTATCTGAGCTAGAAAAGCTAACGGGAACCATACCGGCTGATCAGATGGCAATGCTGAAAACCATGGCTAAAGGAATGCAAAGCCTGAAAGGATACTACCCGTCCAAACCGGTAGCAGAAGGAGAATCATGGCCCTTGAAGCTTAATATGGATTTGGGCACAGGGATAAATATGGAAATGAACGGTAACGGAAAACTTATCAAAGTAAACCCTGATAGCTATGAGGTACAATACGATATCAATATGAACTCCTCTGCACAAGGAATTGTCATGGAAGGAAAAGGCGTACAAACAATTTCATTCGATCGCAAAACAGGACTTCCTTCTTACTACAAATTTAGCATGCCTTTACAGGGCAAAGGCAACATACAAGGTAATGCAATAGAAATGACAATGAACCTAATACAGTCCGGTTCAACCAAATAATGTTGGCGACCTAAATAAGCATTATAAAACCATTGCCTCTTACATCCCTTACATAAAAGGATGTAGGAGGCTATTTTTTTGTATAAAATCACGAAATAAAGAATATCAAAAAGACACATCAATCCACAAAAACAAATCATAAAGACACAAAAACAACAAAAAACGACCCAGCCCAGCCCGGGTTAACAAACAATATACAAAATGGACTTCAAAAAGGTAGTATCCCCATAAAGCGTCTAAGGCTCATTATTCTTTTTTCCTTTAAAAATCTAAGATAGCATCCTTGAACCTTACACTCTTTTTCGGGAAAGTACCAACACCATCTACGAAAGCTTTGTAATAAAGTGTTGTACAAAATATCAATGCCGGCAGTCCTCAGGGAGCTACCGGCATTGTATCTATAGATTTAGAAGATATGATCTGTGATGCGATCAGGCATTTTCACCCAGAAGGATTTCGAGTACCTTGGCGGCAGAGTATGCTACTGGAGTACCGGGGCCGAAGATTGCGGCTACACCTGCGTTATACAAGAATTCATAGTCTTGGGCAGGTATTACGCCTCCGGCAGTAACAATAATATCAGGACGTCCCAGTTTTTTCAACTCAGCGATCACCTGAGGAATCAACGTCTTGTGGCCTGCAGCAAGTGAAGAAACCCCCATGACATGCACGTCATTTTCTACGGCTTGGCGTGCTGCTTCTTCCGGAGTTTGGAACAAAGGTCCCATATCTACGTCGAATCCGCAGTCGGCATATCCGGTAGCCACAACTTTGGCTCCTCGGTCGTGCCCGTCTTGTCCCATCTTGGCAATCATGATACGAGGCTGACGCCCTTCTTGCTTAGCGAACTTGGCGGCCAATGCTTTGGCACGCTCAAAGTCTTTATCTTGTCCTGATTCTGATGAATACACGCCTGATATTGTTCTGATAATTGCTTTATAACGTCCTACAACTTTTTCACATGCATCAGAGATTTCACCGAGAGAAGCTCTCAAGGCAGCTGCTTTCACTGCAAGATCAAGAAGGTTGCCCTCCTTGGTCTCCACACACTTGGTGATAGCTTCGAGTGCTTCTTTGACAGCTTTTTCATCACGATTTTTGCGCAACTCTTCTAGACGTGCTATCTGCTGTTTACGCACTTGTGTGTTATCAATCTCAAGGATATCAATAGGATCTTCTTTTTCCAAACGATATTTATTGATCCCCACAATCACCTGCTGACGTGAGTCGATACGTGCCTGTGTACGTGCTGCAGCTTCTTCGATACGCATTTTTGGAAGACCTGTTTCGATAGCCTTGGCCATACCTCCCATTTCCTGCACTTCCTTGATGAGATCCCAAGCTTTGTGCATGAGTTCGTTGGTAAGGCTCTCTACATAGTACGAACCTGCCCATGGGTCGATCTCTTTACAGATGAGAGTTTCTTCCTGAATGTAAATCTGAGTATTACGAGCGATACGAGCTGAGAAGTCTGTAGGCAATGCAATGGCTTCGTCAAGGGCATTGGTGTGCAATGACTGGGTATGTCCCAACGCAGCTGCCATAGCCTCAATACAAGTACGGCCTACGTTGTTGAATGGGTCCTGCTCGGTAAGTGACCACCCTGAAGTCTGGCTGTGTGTACGCAGTGCCAGTGATTTGGGGTTTTCGGGATTAAACTGCTTTACGATCTTGGCCCACAGCATACGTGCAGCACGCATCTTGGCAATCTCCATAAAGTGATTCATACCTATAGCCCAGAAGAAAGAAAGACGTGGGGCAAACTTATCCACAGGTATACCGGCCGCTATACCGGCTTTGAGGTACTCCAAACCATCTGCCAAGGTATAAGCCATCTCGATATCGGCAGTAGCACCCGCTTCTTGCATGTGGTATCCGGAGATAGAGATAGAGTTGAACTTAGGCATGTTTTGAGATGTATACTCAAAAATATCAGCGATAATACGCATCGAGAATTCGGGCGGATAGATATAGGTATTACGCACCATGAATTCTTTGAGAATGTCATTCTGGATAGTACCTGCCATCTCCTCCAACTTGGCGCCTTGTTCCAAACCGGCATTGATGTAGAAAGCCATGATGGGGAGTACTGCGCCGTTCATGGTCATGGATACAGACATCTTGTTCAATGGTATACCATCGAAAAGGATTTTCATATCCTCCAATGAACAGATAGATACCCCTGCTTTACCTACGTCTCCTACTACACGCTGGTGATCTGCATCATATCCACGGTGAGTAGCCAAGTCGAAGGCTACAGACAAACCTTTCTGTCCTGAAGCAAGGTTACGACGGTAGAAGGCGTTGGATTCCTCGGCTGTAGAGAAACCCGCATACTGACGGATAGTCCATGGACGCATAGCGTACATACCGCTATAAGGGCCACGAAGGAAGGGAGGTATACCGGAAGCATAATCCAAGTGCTCCATACCTTCCAAGTCGTCAGCTGTATATACCGGTTTTACCAAAATCTGCTCGGCTGTGCGCCAGTCAGCAGTAATATTCTGCTCTTTAATCCATCCGGCTACATTGGTATGTGTAAAACCGGTGGTACTGATATTAATATCTTTATATTGAGGTCTCATTTCAAGTCTTTCTTATTCGTTAATGCCTAATTTCTTGTTAAATCCACGAAGAGTCTCGAGTACATTAGACTTGACATGTATAAAGTTTTCAATGCCTTTGGCCTTCAAGTCTTCCATACATGCCGGCGCACCCGCCACTACAAACTGGGCACGACCATCGAGATACTCGTAAGCTGCCGGTGCAAACTCGGCATACTCATCATCGCTCGAACATATAACAATAATATCTGCCTCGGCGGCAAGAGCAGCATCAACACCTTGTTGTACGGTATCAAAGCCAAGATTGTCCTGAATCTTATAGCCTGCGCAAGCAAAGAAGTTGGAAGAGAACTGTGAGCGAGCCAAACGCATAGCGAGATTTCCTATCGTAAGCATAAACACAAGAGGTTGCTTTTCATTCTTCTCTGTTGCAAGTCGGAGGTCCTCAAACTCTGAAGCTCCGCGACGCATATCCAACTTTTCGATAGACGGGTTGCAATGTGTACACTCGTGAGCATCTTCTTCATGCTTGATCTTATTTAAGGCTTTCTCTGTGAAATTTGGGAATTGGTTGGTACCCAATAGAGTTTCCTTACGTCCGGCAATATCTTTATGACGTTTTTCATTTGAAGCGTTTATAGCCTTCTGAATAGAACCGGCTTCTGCTACAGCACTAAATCCCCCAGCCTCTTCCACCTGCATGAATACCGCCCATGCTTGACATGCGATAGCGTTTGTAAGATGTTCAATATAATATGAACCGGATGCAGGGTCAATAACTTTATCGAAATGGCTCTCTTCCTTGAGAAGCAATTGCTGGTTCCGTGCTATTCTCTCAGAGAACTGATCAGGTTGCTGATAAGTCACATCAAAAGGAAGTACGGTGATAGAATCTACACCACCCAGAGCAGCAGACATAGCTTCAGTTTGAGTACGGAGTAAATTTACGTGTGCATCAAATATGGTCTTGTTCCAAGTAGATGTAATCGCATGTTGACATATTTTGGCAGCAGCACCTTTATATTGTTCGCCATACGCTCCGATAATTTCAGCCCACAACCAACGTGCGGCACGGAACTTGGCCATCTCCATGAAATAATTGGATCCAATACCAAAGTTGAATTTGATGCGATCGGCAACTTCTTCCACTGAATAACCAGCTTCTGTAAGTCTGTCCATCAAATCAGCACCCCAAGCCAAAGCATAACCCAATTCTTGAGTGATATATGCACCGGCATTATTGAGGTTTACAGCATTGACATTGATCACTCTATATCCGGGAAGAGTTTTAGCAGCATCAATTACTTTCTTGGCTGCTTCTACCCATTGCGGGTTTGAGACGCCTTTGACAAGTTGTTTTTTGAACGGGTCAAAATTGATAGAACCCTTGCACTGATCGAGTGAAGCACCACTTTCCTGAAGATAATCGGCAAGAACAGCGGTAAGTTTGTCGGCAACAGATATACAGCAGCTGAAGTTGAGCTCTACAGCTTCCGGTACGATCTCATGGAGCAATTGAGCGAGGGACTCCTTATTGATCTGTGATTTCTTGAGCTTGAAACCTAATGAGGTAATTCCTTTGTTGAGTAAGTCAAGTGCTTTTTTGTTAGCCTCGTCCAAAGAATCCACCTGAATATCCTGACGAATAAGCCACTCGTTGTCCATACGTGTTGAGCGAACATAAGGAAACTCATTGGGCAATACTTGAGGAGTTGGTAGCTCTTGAATGTCTTCTCTACGGTAAAAAGGATTAACATTAAAACCTTCGTTAGTACGCCATACTAACTTTTTTTCAAAGGGAACACCCTTCAAATCCGCATTGATTTTGTCTATCCACTCCTGCGTTGAGGTAGGAGCAAAGTCAACCATCAAGCGTTCTTTTTGGTTTGCCATAATGAATGAATTTAGTGAAATTAGAATTCTTAGTCTTTCAATTAAAGACAAATTTACATAAAAAGAAAAAATCAATCTATGTATAAGTGATATATAATTTATCTATAAATATAATTATTTATATTTTTACAGAATGTGTAACACTTTTTGATAGCTTATATTGGGTAGTGATTACAAACCACCTATTTAAGAAACAAATTATGGTATAAGATCATTGTGCAGAGGCAGCTAAATTTAAAAACTATTCTTTATTTTTCATAGCTGCGTATATCTGCTCCAAAGTCATATCTCCACGCTTACCAAACATGCAACGGTGTGCCTGACACAGCTGTGTAAGAAGGTATGAAAGTGTATCTTTTTGCTCGTCACACAAAGGAGCGCATAAGATACCGGCACTTATCCTCAGACTTGGAAACATTTTATAAAGTTCCTCACGTCCTTTGTCTGTAATAAACACCCTTACACTACGACGGTCTTCGGTATCGGGCTCTTCGTAAATAAGACCGTTTTTATTGAGTCTTCTGATAATTTCGGCTCCGGAAGTCTTTTCCATGGCATTTCTGTTGTTGAGCTCAGTTTTGGTGAGACCATTGTCCGAAAACAAATTTACCAAATAACTGTAATCGTCTTCGGTCTGTAAGAAATCAGATTTGCTCAAAGCTGTTTTGATATAGCTCTTGGAATAGCGGTGAAGCAAACTGATATCGCGTGCGATATTGGCGTGTTGTCTGACATTATTTTGATCGCTTTGGTCATACGAAGGTTTTTCTTCTACCAAAATACCATTCATAAAAGCGATAAAACTTTTGATGTTCAAATCCGACTGAAAAGGATTTGATTTCTCGTATAATTCAATATACTCCAATAGATCTATTACAAGCTGTTTTGTCCTCATACATGTCTTGAGATATCTTCATTTGAGAATGTAAATTTATACTATCTAAAAATTATATCCAAAAAACTTGTTTGTTGGTACGATTTTGTATTTATTTGTATTTACAAAGTACACATACATACCTATGAAGCAGATTGCATCATTAAAAGGAGTCAGCAAGAGTTACAAGACGGGAGACACTACCATCATAGCTCTACAAACTACTGATATTTCCATCAATACGGGTGAGCTTACACTCGTTGTAGGACCATCAGGGTCGGGCAAAACTACACTTATATCTATTATAGGTGGAGTATTGTATCCATCGGAAGGAGAGGTATACCTTGACAATAAAAAAATCAGCGAAATGAATGAGACGGAGTTGGCACACCAAAGATTACAACACATTGGCTTCGTATTCCAGGGATTCAATCTTCTGGCTCCACTCACGGCTTTGGAAAATGTAATGCACCCCCTAATACTCAAAGGGGTGAAAAGGAAAGTAGCGAAAAATCAGGCAAAAGAGTTACTGACTGAATTGGGACTGGCCAACAGGATGAATAACCTGCCTAAAGAACTAAGTGGAGGACAACAACAACGGGTAGCTATAGCAAGGGCGCTAATCTCGAATCCTGAAATTATTCTCTGCGACGAACCCACAGCGGCTTTGGATCATGAGAGTGCCAAAAAGGTAATGGATACGCTGCAAATACTATCGCATCAAGATAAAGCGGTAGTGGTGGTAACACACGATATGAGACTGAAAGAATACGCCGACAGAACTATCGATGTGATAGAGGGGAAGATAAGCTCCGATACCTCTGATAATTCCAATAAAAATTGAAAAGATGATGACTAAAAAACTATTGAACATGAAAAGAAATATTGTGGCCGGTACGGTTATAAGCTTAGTTTTGTACGGTTGTAGTGGCAAATCAGATAATAAGGCTACAGGTGAATCACAATATACATTGGACTCGCTTACCACTGCAATGGGTAGCGGCATGATACAACCCATAGGAGGTATAGTAAATCTGGCTGCCCCACAAAAAGGAGTGGTAAAAAAAGTTATGGTAAAGTCTGGGGAACTTGTAGAGAAAGGACAGCCACTTATTGAACTGGAAAATACAGAACAATCTATCTCCTTGTCCGAAGCTCGAGAAAACTATCAAACTCTGCAAGCTGAAGTACAATCAGCACAAATCAATTATCAACAAGCACTGATAGAATTGAACAAGAAGCAAAAAGATTACCGGGACGGACAAGCTTTGTTTCAAGCAAAAGCCATGACAGCTAATGATCTGCTCAACTTACTAACAGCATATGAATCTCAAAAAGCAACTAGCAAAAGATTGGAGAATGAGGTCAACATTGCTCGTAAAAAAGCATTCGGCAGCAACTATAACGTAGCCTCGATAAACAAGACTTACGGCGACATGACCTTCAAAGCACCTTCCAAAGGACGCATCATTGATCTTGACCTCAAACCGGGCGAAGCAATAGAAACTTACAAAGAGTATGCTGTACTTGCGCCTAGTGACTCTCTGGAAGTGAAAGCTGAGATGGACGAACTTGTTGCCAATAGAATTAGAGAAGGTCAGAAATGCACCATAAAATCTCTTGCAGACAATTCCGTCGTAGCCACAGGTACAGTAAAATCTATGAGTCCCGATTTAAAAAAGAAATCAATATTCTCTGACACGGGAGATGATATGCAAGACAGACGAATCAGAATTGTATATATCAGCTTGGATAAGCCCGATAATCTACTTATAGGAAGTAAAGTATCCTGCGAGATCAAAATCAAGTAAACTTTTATTATTCGTGCTATGATCAAAACAGCCATTAGTTTCATGCGCTACGAGCGAAGTAAGAGTATAGGTATACTTGTCAGTATTGTCATAAGCATATTCTTAGTAGGTCAGCAAGTGGGTATATTTCTCTTCCTGGCAAGCATCATCGGTGGACTTGTAAATAACTCGGACACCGAGAAGGCTGATATTTTTGTAATCAGCAACCGTACCGAGAACATGAATCAACTTACACCTTTTGATATAAGATGGGTAAATCAGCTCAAAGGAATAGAGGATGTAGCCGATGCGCAAGGGTTCTTGATGATGACTGTACCAATAAAGTTTCCTGACGGCTCCGTCTCTGCTACTACCCTTGTGGGTAGCGATTTCCCTGAAATGATAGCCGGGCCCAGAAATGGATTGATCAAAGAGGGTAACTACGGAAATCTTTTAGGACAAAATGTGGTATCAGTAGATCGTTATGATTTCAAAACTTTCGGACATAAGATGCATACCGGTTATGCTTTCGAAATCAATGGAAAAAGAGCTGAGGTAGGCGTTATCACACAGAATGCTAAGGGTTATTCATCCCCTATAGCATATACTACAACAGAGAATGTACGCAACCTAGCCAATGTATCACCGTATCTTGTAAGCGGAGTAATCATCACTGCTAAAAACAAACAAGACATTCCTGCTATTATAGACAGGATCAATTCTTCCCAGATAGACCTCAGGGCATGGAGTCGTAAAGATCTGGTCCGAAGTACGGTGATCAAAATAACGACGGCAAATAATATGGGTGTCAGCATGGGTATCATGGTGATCTTTGCAGTGATCAGCGGCTTCTTTATCATTGGGCTTACACTTTACTCTTCCACCTTTGATCGCATCAAAGACTATGGCACACTCAAAGCCATAGGAGCCACCAATGGGTACATCAAGAAACTTATCATGACACAAACAGCGATCTATGGTGTTTTAGGCTTTATCTTGTCTTATCTACTACTTATAGTTGCACAGATAGGAATGGCCAAGGCTGGGTTGGTGATCAGGTATACACCACTCTTCCTGCTGGCATTATTCTCCCTGACCATGATAATCGCTATAGGAGGATCGCTATTTTCCGTAAAAAAACTAAGTAAAGTGGATCCGTCAATGGTATTCAAATAAATACAACACACCTATGAGCAGCAATAAAATTATCAAATCTTATATAATATGTGTCGGACTCCTTATGTGGGGAAGTAATATACTTCATGCGCAGCAATCGCTTCAGGATACATTGTCACATCTCACTTGGAATGACGTAAGTGAAATTACAATGCGTCATCACCGAGATATTCTCATTGGAGAGCAAGAAGTGCTGAATGCACAAAAAGAAAGAGGCATCAAAACAGCAGAGCTTTTCCCTATAATCAAGGGTACTGGCAACATACGCCATAATATAAAGATACAACAAACACCGATGCCTGCAAAACTAATTGATCCCAATGCTCCATGGGATGAGATGACTACCGTAAAGATGGGAAGTAAATGGGGAAGCGCTGTAGGACTTCAAGCAGATTGGACACTCTTCGACCCCGAAGTGCAAGGAGAGAGACAGAGTGCTGTGTATAGTATCAAAGAGAAGATGCTGGACAAAGCTATAACTATCAATCAAAAAAAACAAAATGCCCTCAAAGCGTTTGCAGCATTCGTTGTAAGTAACGAACAGCTGACCTCTACCGTAGCAGACACTATATCGGCTTACGAGAATTACAGATATAACAAAGAACTATTTTCAAAAGAAAAAATCCTCAAAGAAGAGCTAAATAAGAGCTATGCCGCACTGATTGATTCGAAAATAAGATACGACGAAGCATGGAAGATAGAGCGATCTGCAAAAGCAGAATTACTATCTAGTATGGGGCTACGTCCTACGAATCAATTTATTGAAGCTCTTGCCACAGACGAGACTCTTTTTTCTATGATCACTGACCGATTAAACAATTATACCGGGGATAAATGGCAAACCTACACCAAGAATAAAAGCCTCACAATACAAAAGCTGGATATAGAAATAGACAAAGCAAAACACAATATTAAGATAGATAAGCTGAGCTTTTTACCCAAATTATCCCTCAATGCATATTACGGTGCTAATTTTTACAGCAAAGACATTGATTTGGGGCATAGAGACAAATGGTATGGCAATAGCTTTATTGCCCTGAATGTCACACTTCCTCTTACAGGAATATATACTAATGCGTCCAAATTGAGTCAAAGTAAAACTCAAGAGATAATAGCTTTACTCCAATACGAAAAAGAAAGCAATCTTAGACTCAACGAAATACAAAAGGCTGTAATGGAAATACAATACAGACAGAAAACTTATGACAGCAAGAAAGAAGCAGTTACACTCTATAATGAAAATTTTAATACTGCTAAATTGCGCTACTCTAAAGGTTATTTGCTAGAAAAGGATCTAAAAAACGAAGAGTTCAAGTACAAACAAAGTTTAGCAGATCAGATGCAGGCTGCCTACAATCTCATCGTCTCACTCATAGACTACCAAGCAGCTATACAAAACTAAAAATATTGAAAAAATGAAGACGCTTGTTTCAGTGAAACAAGCGTCTTTGTAATTATACTGTGAATCAGTTATAATATAACCGTTCCCACGTATTACTTTGTATTTATGGTAACAGAAGCAGATTTCAAGCCTTTGGCAGAAACCGTAAGTATGGCTTGTCCTTTTTTCTTAGAAGACTGCACCAATACCGTAAGCATACCACTGAAAGCATGGTGGCGTGGCAGATGAAACTGATCCAACGAAGCAGGATTGCCCGAAGCAGCAGCCTTAAAATGGCCTACACCTTTTACATCAAATATGAGTAACCTATCGTCATCAGGACACAAATTACCATCTTTGTCCACAATGCTTACGGTAACAAATGAAATATCTTTACCATCAGCACTGATCTCATTTCTATCGGCTTTCAGTTGTACTTTATATGGTTTACCTGCTGTTTTTACTTCACGTACGGCAGCCTCCCTCCCTTGGGCATCATAGGCTACCACCTTCACGGTACCGGGCTCATACACGGTATTCATCCACATCAAGCGATATCTCTTTTGGCGTGTAAAATTCTGCTCATGTTCTTTCCCCTCTGAATTATCTGCAGTCACAGACATATCTTTTTTTATACGCCCCTGACTCTTGCCATTGATAAATAATTCCGCCTCAGGATAATTTGTATAAACAAATATCGGGGTAACTTTGCCTTCTCTACCTGGCCATGTCCAGTGAGGAAGGATATGCAGTGTTGCAACTGAGGGATTCCAATGACTTTTGTATAAGTAGTACCGATCTTTGGGAATTCCGGCCAGATCGACTATACCAAATAGAGAGCTATGACTGGGCCATTCGCTGTAATAAGGAGTAGGTTCGCCAAGATAATCGATCCCTGTCCACACAAACTCACCCATAGACCAAGGCAGGTCATCGTGACGAATAAAATCATCTTCGGGCAGATTACTCCAACCGCAATGTTCCACATCATAAGAAGAAGATTGGTGATCATCATATTTTGCCATGGACTTACGCTCTACAGGGAACTTGTATACACCACGTGAGCTTACTGTAGATGCAGTTTCAGAACCAAGGAGAAACCCTTGGGGCAGTACTTTGTGTGCTTCATTATACTTAAAAGGTCTGTAATTGAACCCCGGCACATCCAATATCGCTGCCATACTGTTTTTGAGCACGGCATCAGGTGCATCCATCCCGTTAGTTACAGGTCTGGTAGGATCCTCCATGTGACAGAGTTGTTGCAATTCATATTCCATTTTGGCACCATCCGCATCCCATTGCTCGGGAACTTCATTGCCTATGCTCCACATTACTATACTGGCATTGTTTCGGAACTGATGGATGAGATTGGTAAGATCACGACGATGCCACTCCGCGAAATCTCTGTTGTATCCGTTGGCTACTTTGGGTTTTGCCCAAGAATCGAAAGACTCCGCCATCACCATCATTCCCATTTCATCACAAAGTTTGATGAATTCAGGAGCAGGCATGTTGTGCGATGTCCTGATAGCATTGGCTCCCATGTCTTGCATTTGTTTTATCTGGCGTCTCATAGCCGCAACATTCACTGCTCCGCCCAGTGGGCCAAGGTCATGATGCAGACATACTCCTTTGAACTTTAGCTTACGTCCATTGAGGAAGAAGCCTTCATTTTGCACCAGTTTTATACTCCTTACTCCAAAGGGAATAACTTCTTGATCCAATACCTCTCCCACATTATTTTTCAGCGTAACCGTACAATGATAAAGATTAGGTTTGTTGATGTCCCACAAAGCAGGATTATCTATGCGAGTAGTTACTGCTACCAGAGAATCAGACTTACTCATCGCCTTCTTTACGGAAGTGGATGCATATTGTACAGCATTGCCCCGAACATCCGTAATCATATAATCGAGGGCATAGTCTTGTTTTTGTTCAGCCAACCCTGATACACGGGAGGTAATATCTACCTGTGCATAACGGTCGTTTATCTCAGGTGTTTGAATAAATGTACCCCACTCCGGTAAGTTTACTTTATTTTGAATAATGAGATGCACATTACGATATAGTCCCGCTCCGGGATACCAACGACTACTCTCATGTGGGTTTTCGAGACGCACAGCAATAACATTCTTACCGGGCTTTACAGCCTTATCAATATCCAGTATAAATGTATTGTATCCATATGGCCAATACCCCACAGAGTCTCCATTGACATACACTTTGGCGTGGCTCATGGCTCCGTCAAATTTGAGAGAGACTTTATGTGAGCCTATATCTGACGGTAATTGTACATACGTTCTATACCACCCTACTCCCACAAAAGGCAAACCTCCGGTTCTACCGGCATGCTCCATGGCTTCCTTTTGACCATCTTGAGCTATAGCCACATGTTGCATATCGTTTTTGTAGCTAAATGGACCATAGATTGCCCAATCATGAGGCACTGTTACAGACTGCCATTTAGTATCATTATAATTAACAGCAGAAAAATCCGGCTTGTCTTGCCGAGTAAATTTCCATCCTTCTTCCAGTGTTTTCACAATGCGGCTTTGTGCGCTAATGCCCCATGACATAGCACTAAGCAAACTCATCAGTAGCCAAAAGTGTCTGTATCTATTCATACGTAGAGACTTGATAAAATTTAAAACTAAATAAGGGTTATTTTCTTCAAAGATACAGTAACAAAAGGTAAAACCCAATATGGCGCTCCCTCTTACAAACAAAAACAACATATTTTATTATTAAACGGACTGTAAAACAGAGGTAAATATACAGATCATGCAAAACTGATTATTCCCCAACGTGCTTCTCTCTATATTGAAAGCCAAGAGACAATGGTGGGCAAAAGGTTTGAACAACTTCTAAGACAAACGATTTCTTTTTCGTAACTTTGTGGGGAATTATTTTATAATCAATGCAAGACATTAGAAATATTGCAATTATTGCACACGTAGACCACGGAAAAACTACGCTGGTAGACAAAATGCTCCTAGCGGGCAAACTTTTTAGAGATGACAAAGCTGCTGAAGTTGACACTTATCTCGACAACAACGACTTGGAGCGTGAGCGTGGTATAACGATCTTGTCCAAAAACGTAAGCATCCAATACAAGGGGACTAAAATCAATATTATTGATACTCCGGGACACGCCGACTTTGGCGGTGAAGTGGAGAGAGTACTCAACATGGCGGATGGTTGCCTTTTGCTGGTCGATGCTTTTGAAGGCCCTATGCCTCAAACACGCTTTGTACTCCAAAAAGCCATTGAGATGGGGCTGAAACCCATTGTGGTTATCAATAAAGTGGACAAACCCAACTGCCGTCCTTCCGAAGTACAAGATATGGTATTTGACCTCATGTTTAGTCTCAACGCCACGGAAGACCAGCTTGATTTTGAAACGATATACGGATCTGCAAAGCAAGGTTGGATGAGCTTGGAGTATCAAAAACCGGCCGAAGATATTACCCCTCTGCTTGATGCGATCATAGAACATATCCCTGCTCCCGAACAAATAGAAGGCCCAGCACAGATGCTTATCACATCGCTGGATTTCTCTTCTTATGTAGGGCGTATAGCAGTGGGGCGTGTGCATCGCGGAACTCTCAAGGAAGGCCAAGAGATAGCACTATGCAAAAGAGACGGTACTCAATCCAAGATGAGGATCAAAGAGCTTAATGTATTCGAAGGGCTGGGTAGAACCAAAGTGGCAGAAGTCTCCTCAGGAGATATTTGTGCGGTTATAGGCATTGAAGGTTTTGAAATCGGCGAAACCATTGCTGATGCAGCACAACCCGAAGCCTTGGATGCAATAGCAGTAGATGAGCCTACAATGAGTATGCTTTTTACCATCAACAATTCGCCATTCTATGGCAAGGAAGGTAAATTTGTTACTTCACGCCATATCCATGATAGATTGATGAAAGAGCTTGATAAAAATCTTGCTCTCAGAGTAGTCCCTACAGACTCGGCCGATAGCTGGCTTGTGTATGGTAGAGGTGTACTGCATCTTTCTGTATTGATAGAAACCATGAGGCGCGAAGGATACGAACTTCAGGTGGGCCAACCACAGGTAATCATCAAAGAAATCGATGGAGAGAAGTGCGAACCGATCGAATTATTGACAATCAATCTGCCCGAAGAGGCATCGAGTAAGGTTATAGACTTAGTGACACGTCGCAAGGGCGAGATGGTTATGATGGAGAACAAGAATGAAAGGGTATTCCTCGAATTTAAAATACCATCCAGAGGTATCATCGGACTCAATAATACTGTGCTCACCATATCGGCGGGCGAAGCGGTAATGGCACATAGATTTTTAGATTTCGAGCCGTGGAAAGGAGAGATAGAAAGAAGAAACAACGGCTCTATCATAGCATTGGATGGAGGTACTGCTTTTGCCTATGCTCTCAACAATCTCCAAAGTAGAGGTAAGTTTTTCATATCTCCCCAAGAAGAGGTTTATGGTGGTCAAGTAGTAGGCGAGCACTCCAAGGAAGGAGATCTTTGCGTCAATGTATGCAAGAGTAAAAAACTCACTAATATGCGAGCTTCGGGCAGTGATGATAAAGTTTCTCTAGCTCCTCCCATCGTATTTAGCTTAGAAGATGCATTAGAATACATCAAAGCTGACGAATATGTAGAGATCACTCCTAAAAGCATGAGGATGCGCAAAATCATTTTGGACGAAACGGAAAGGAAACGTTCGTCGAGATAATAAGATTTCTAAACGTATCTGTAATAATAAATGAAAGGTTGACTCGGGGATGTCTGAGTCAACCTATTTATTTTGTTTCCAAAAAGAATGTAAATATTAAACCTTATATACCCTCTGATCTCTAATGTATAAAGTAGGCAATAGATATAAAACAAACAGTTATGAAAAATAAATTATTAATCATCGCATCCACCATTGCGTTGAGTTTAGTTTTGGTATCTTGCAGCTCCAGAAGGGTTGCATATGACAATGATGACTACTATGGCTATAGGACTGCTCCATACGGCCAAACTTTACCTCCGGGACAAGCAAAAAAAATATATGGAGATAAAAATGCTCGTAGATATGCTCCCGGCCAGCAAAAGAAACAATATCGCAACCATAGATATTACAGAAAAAAGAGAGATGGACGGAGGGTAATTATTTATGACCGTTATGGCAATCGTGTTTACACTCAAACATCATATCCCCCCGGATCTGTAATAATAGTACAAAAGCGATGAAGAGTTAGCTCTCGCCTATTTTCATAGGTTCAACAATTATATATCATAATTAATAAAAAAGTCTCCCTTTCAGGGGAGAAATAGATTGAAAAGGTTCTCTTAGAAAAGCGAAAGCTGCAAGAATCGATATCCTATAAAAGAGGAGAATTTCGATTTTTGCAGCTTATTTTTATAATCGACTCTGAATTACGATCAAATACAATCAAGCGGCTTTAGAAAAGAGGCCTTTCATGGCTCTTTCTTCCTGCACAATACGCACCAATAGCACACAGCAATAGATAGGTAAGCCATACATCATAGTATTCCACGAATTACACAAAAGGGCCACACCAATAAGCTCAGGTATAATATTCAGAATATAATTGGGGTGCCTCACTACACGAAAAAGAAAACTTTTCTCTATCCTATGATTAGGAGCAATATACAACTTCACAGTCCAGACATCTCTCAGTTTGTATATGACATAAAAGAGCATAATATAAGAGAAAGCTATAACTACAGCACCAATAGCAGAATAATTGTTGAACGAAACGCCCGAAGTATAGGCTTCATACAAAGCACAAAAATAATAGGCTATGTGAGCGAGTGTAAGTAAAAGCGAATTGAGCTTCCCGTATTGCACAGCACCCATAAGTTTGAGGCGCTTTTCATTTTTGATAGAAATATACAATGACATTAGTCGCAATACAAAAAATGCACTAAAAATAATTACAATTTGCTGCATATGAGTAAATAAATATTTAGATGAAACTAATTTAATCATGTAAGCTTATATTATCCCCAACGTATGACTACGAAAAACATTAAAATGATACCCTTATATCATATTTACAATATAGAGAATAGTTCGCATCACGGATAATCAAAACTATTTGTACATGATCAGATTTTGATTAAAACTCTTTAAAAACATACAAATATAGCTAAAAAACCGCACACAATAGCAAAAAGTGAGCAAAAAAAAACAAAGACGTAAAGTTTAGCTCAAGCATATTAAGGCAATTTAAATACTGATAATCAAAATCTTATATTTAACTTATAAAATCATTCATACCTAACAATCTATTTTTAAACTTTCCCTACCTCATCCTTGTTAAATCACAGAATCGGGGAAAAACACGAAATTTATTTATTACTTATATACTGAATTTATATGAAAAGAAATAATTACTACTCAAATGAAAGAGACTTCCTGAATATATATATGTTGATGCACAGGACAACAATATGAAATATGAGAATAACTTTTTTGAAACGGAAATGAAATATCATTTTATCAATTTCTGAATATCAATATAGAGTATCACATTGTCAAAATAAGTTTTTTTGAATACGTCATTCGGCGTCTTCAGATATAAAAGACATGAATGCGTATAAAATAAATCCGTAAGCAGTGTAAAAACCTGCTTACGGATTTTTATTTTTTTGGTTGAAAAAGTAGTTTATTCTTAGTTACGCTTCTCTTTTTTTCTAACTAGCTTCTTATATTTTTCTAACTAAGAAATTATAAATTGCTAGTTAGAAAAAAAATAAAACCTAACTAAGAAAATAGTGAAGCTCAGTTATAAAACTGAAGGCATCATAAAGAATGTAAAAAAAACAACGTTTTCAAGGCTTATCACAAATATCAAAAAGACAAATTTCACAAACAAACCACATCACAATGAGCATAAATAACTCAATATTAAATCAAATTATCAAAATTAATTTTATTGATATGATTGAGGTAAAACTGACTTTTTGATAAAGAATTGCAGATTATTTCATCAATCCACAATTCTGACATTTTTCTTTGATCTGGGTAAAGAAGTCGTTACCCTTGTCATCTACAAGAATAAAAGCAGGGAAATCTTCCACTTCGATCTTCCAGATAGCCTCCATCCCCAATTCAGGGTACTCCAAACACTCTACCTTCTTGATACTGTCTTGAGCAAGTATAGCAGCAGGGCCACCAATACTTCCCAGATAGAAACCTCCATGCTTTTTACATGCATCAGTAACTTGCTGGCTACGATTACCCTTGGCTATCATTATCATACTACCGCCATGACTTTGGAAGAGATCGACATAGCTATCCATACGTCCTGCGGTAGTAGGGCCAAACGAACCGCTCGGCATTCCTTCGGGAGTCTTAGCCGGCCCGGCATAATAAATAGGATGATCCTTGACATACTGCGGTAATCCCTCTCCATTATCAATGCGCTCTTTGAGCTTGGCATGAGCTATATCACGTCCCACAATAATGGTACCGGTAAGTGACAAACGTGTAGATACAGGATATTTGGAGAGTTCCTGAAGAATCTCAGGCATAGGACGATTCAGATTGATTTTCACCGCTTCGCCTTCGCCTGCGTTGCGCATGGATTCTGGTATAAACTTGCCAGGATTTGTTTCGAGTTTTTCTACCCATATCCCTTCCCTATTTATCTTAGCTTTGATATTTCTGTCTGCTGAACAGCTTACTCCCATACCAACAGGGCAAGAAGCTCCGTGGCGAGGAAGACGTATGATGCGCACATCATGAGCAAAATATTTACCGCCAAACTGTGCTCCTAACCCAAGTTTATAAGCCTCTTCGAGCACTTTCTTTTCCAGCTCTATATCACGAAAGGCTTGTCCGCCCTCATTGCCTACAGTAGGCAATTCATCATAATATTTGGCAGAAGCGAGCTTCACGGTCTTGAGGTTTGTCTCTGCAGAGGTACCGCCTATAACAAAAGCAATGTGGTAAGGGGGGCATGCTGCTGTGCCTAAGGTGCTCATCTTATCAACCAAAAATTTAACCAAGGTGTCGGGATTAAGAAGAGCTTTGGTTTCCTGGAACAAATAGGTCTTATTGGCCGATCCTCCCCCCTTGGCTATACAAAGGAAATTATATTCATCTCCATCTACCGAGAGCAAATCAATCTGAGCAGGAAGGTTGCATCCCGTATTGATTTCCTTATACATATCCAAAGGAACATTCTGTGAATATCTCAGATTGTCTTCGGTATAAGTATCATACACACCATGAGAAAGATGTTCTTCGTCATGACCGCCTGTAACCCAAACTTGCTGACCTTTTTTGCCTAAAATAATAGCCGTACCGGTATCTTGACATACCGGTAGCTGACCTTTGGCAGAAACTTCGGCATTGCGAAGGAAAGTCAAGGCTACATATTTATCATTTTCTGAAGCTTCCGGATCATGAAGTATTTTGGCTACTTGCTCCTGATGCTCAGGACGCAGATAGAAAGACACATCATGAAAAGCTTGCTTGGCAAGCATTCTGAGAGCTTCGGGATCTACTTTGAGGATATCTTTGCCTTCGAAATTGCTTACTGATACATAATCTTTTGTCAGAAGATAATACTCAGTTCTATCCGGACCTACCGGAAAGGGCTTTTGGTACTTAAATGGAGGTGTTGCCATTACATTAAAATTTAGGAATAAACCGATTAATGATATTTTTATACAAATATAACAATTTCTTATCTATGAATCTCATAATAAAGGAAGAGTTATCTGCATGATATCATTTTTTCGTTTTCTGCCAATATAGACAGTATCAAATATAGGTAAGAATAAAATTTGACAAACTTACATAAAAATCAGCAATACACATATCAAATAACAACGCAAAAAACAAATTGGGCAACATAATGGAAAAGAAATTGGATAAATGTGTTGTATGTGTTAAGATTTAATTACATTTATGCGTTCGTTAACAAAGGTCCACTTAAGGATATTACCTTTGCAATCGATTTTTTTTAAAATATTGCAAAACGACTTTTCTTTTAACTTTATTTTATATAAGCAAATGAAATCAACAAAAACACTTCGTTCTTTAGCGGCTTTATCCGCTGTTGCTGCATTTAGTTTATTCAATTCGGTTCGCAGTTACGCTCAAGGAATCAAAGACTATGATTTTGACATTAGCGGTTATATCCAGGCTGATGTAGCATATGGGCAAAAGTATGCCCGGTCTATGGTAGGAGAGATTTATCGGTTCAATGGACAAGCCAATAAAGACTTTTGGCGTGCAGGTATAGCCCGCGGTCTTGTCAGAGCTGCGGTAACTCGTGGAGAATGGCAGGCAGTAGCCCAGATAAATATGACTGAAAACAAGATCAGACCTTACAGCATGTTTATTAAGTATAGTCCCGATTATCTATACAATTCTAATCTTATAGTCGGGTTGCAAGACCAAATATTCGGACAGGAATGTCCCGGAAGTTCAAAATATAGGGAAAGTCCGGAACGTAGTATTTTCATTTCGGATTTATTCAACGGTGTGATTGAGCTAGGAGCACGTGCCCACTGGGCTCCCAAACAACAAATCAGCGGTTTTAATCAATTAGGCTTTGACTTGATGGTAACCGGAGGTAACAGCGGTGGTGCTTTCCGCAAAAATACTCCTGATGTTATAGCCAAACTGATATTGGGTAATACCGGTGATAAAACATCTTGGCAATTGGGTGGATCAGCATATATCGGTAATGTACCTCAAGTAGACGAACAATCTAATATCAAGAGACAATATTGGGGTGCCTATGGCGAATTTAAGCAGAAATGGGCAGCTGGTATTACCAGTCTTCGTGGTGAAATGATCACAGGATGGCAGCCCGGACGCAAAAACAGCAATACTGTAACAGGGCAATTTGTAACAACAGATCAATATTTTGTAAAAGACGATCCTATTCTCAAAAGACACTTCTTGGGGGTAAGCAGTACTTTCATGCACGAACTCCCTTGTGCTCCCTTGCAAGCAGTAGTAAAATTTTATCATTATGACAGAAACACTAAATTGTCTGCCAATGATATAGCTGCGCAATTGGACAAAGATCCCAAAAGTCTAAATGCTTACAATGAAGGTACGCACAATGTATGGGGATTCGGTCTCAACTATTGGTTAGCCAATAGATCGGTAAGACTTACGGCTTACTACGAAAAGGTAGATCATCAGAAAATAAATTCTAAAAACACGATCTACAGTGGCAATGTCAATGATGATACATTCACCTTCAGAATGCAATATATCTTTTAGACAAAATCATACTTATATATACAACCAAGGCTCTTGCATAGAATTTATGCAAGAGCCTTATTTTATTATTACAAAGCTGTTGAAAATAATTTGCATCGAAATCATATAAATAATTTATGTAAATTGCATCCTACTTAAAAAATCTTGAATATGAAAAGAATTGCAACTTACATATCTCTTACATTATTACTTGCAACACAGTACATAATGCATGCACAAGATCTCCCCACACTGAAGGCTGAGACCAGAGAGGCAAAGAAGTTTTCAAAGATAGAGAGTGAAAATTGGCAAAAGGCATTGGACCTATTCGAAAGAATAAATTTGGGGAAGATGGATCCCCAAAGCCTTTCTCCATCACAAAAAATGATGATTGATTCTCTGGAACAAACAGATGCAGGGCCTCTTACAGTTCCTTCAGGCTGTAGCTGGTATTGTGGAGGTGGTCCGTACAAAATCACAGCAAGCTCAACCCTAAAAGGGATGATGAACAATACTTATAAGGCTGACAATATCCATGACTTTAATATTTTGACTGCATGGGGTGCCAACAATAAAATCAACCCTATAGGGCAGAAAGTCAATTTTTATTTCAAACCATTTTCACCCAGAGTAACAAAGATCATTATTTGGAACGGTTATCAGAAAAATACAGATTTATGGAAAGCAAATTCGAGAGTCGCAAAATTCAAACTCTTGATAAATAATAAACCTATTGCTATTCTCGAACTACAAGACATCATTAATGCCCAGGCATTTAGTATAGATCCCATTCAGTCGACAGACAAAGCTAAAGATATGATTATAACTTTGGAAGTCATGGATATATACAAAGGGGATAAGTACAATGACTTGATGATCAGTGAAATTAATTTCGACGGATTGGATGTTCATTGCTTTGCACCCGGGACATTGATCACAATGGCCGATGGTACAAAGAAAAAGATAGAAGATATTACCACTACAGATGAAGTAATGACTTATGATGTGCAAAACAATAGACTGCTTGCAGCCCATGTAAAAGAACTTATCAAAGCCCGCCACACCAATCTTTGGGAATTGAGGTTTAGCAAAGGAGCCGTTATTACCACAGATGATCATCCTTTTATGCTTGATGATAAGTCTTGGGCATCCTTAAATCCTGAGAAATCAAATAAAAACTACAATCAGCAGTCAGTGGTAAAAAAGCTATCTGTAGGTGATAAAGTCTATTGGAACAAAGGTGATGCTAAACAAACTTTACTGATAGAAATAATCTCTAAACATCACACCGAAGGATTGACTTATACGCTCGAACTCGAGAGCGGTACAAACTTCATTGCTAATGATATGGTGGTAAAAACTGAAACAATACGCACCGCTAAAGACTGATAGTGTACAATTAGTTGACTTAATGAAGTATTAAGGCTGTGTTTTTATTAACTTTGCATCCAAATTAATCAACGAAAAGAAAAATACCTATCATGGCAAAAGAACTGAAAGAGCTTACACCACGAAGCGAGAGTTACTCGCAGTGGTATCAGGACTTGGTTATCAAAGCAGACTTAGCAGAAAATTCTGCCGTACGTGGTTGCATGGTGATCAAACCCTATGGATATGCTATCTGGGAAAAGATGCAAAGAGTATTAGATGATATGTTTAAAGAAACCGGTCATGTCAATGCATATTTCCCTCTGTTTATCCCCAAAAGCTTTTTGAGCAAAGAGGCAGATCACGTAGAGGGTTTTGCCAAAGAATGCGCTGTAGTAACTCATTATCGGCTCAAAACAAACCCTGATGGTACAGGCGTGGTTGTGGATCCGCAAGCTAAGCTTGATGAAGAGCTGATAGTGCGCCCGACATCGGAAACAATCATATGGAATACCTATAAGAACTGGATACAGTCGCATAGAGACCTCCCTATCCTATGTAATCAATGGGCCAATGTTGTGAGATGGGAGATGCGTACACGCTTGTTCTTGCGTACAGCCGAATTTTTGTGGCAAGAAGGGCACACAGCCCATGCGACACGTGAAGAAGCGGAAGAGGAAGCCCGTAAGATGTTGGAAGTCTATGCCACTTTTGCGGAAAACTACATGGCTATGCCTGTAGTCAAAGGCGTCAAGTCGGCTAATGAACGCTTTGCCGGAGCTGTAGACACCTACACCATAGAGGCATTGATGCAAGACGGTAAAGCCCTTCAGTCCGGTACTTCTCACTTCTTGGGGCAAAATTTCGCCAAAGCATTTGACGTTACTTTTACCAATAAAGAAGGGCAGCGGGAACTCGTATGGGCTACTTCTTGGGGAGTCTCTACCCGTTTGATGGGGGCTCTGATTATGTCTCACTCCGATGACAATGGTTTGGTACTGCCTCCGAAATTAGCTCCTTTCCAAGTGGTCATTGTACCTATTTACAGATCAGAAGAGCAACTCAAGCAGATTAGCGAGAAAGTGGATGAGATTATACTGAAACTTAAAGCTAAAGGGATTACAGTGAAATATGACGACTCTGATAACAAAAAACCGGGATGGAAATTCTCGGAATATGAACTCAAGGGTGTTCCCGTGCGTTTGGCTATGGGAGGCAGAGATCTTGAAAATGGGACAATTGAGGTAGCACGCCGTGATACACTTACCAAAGAAACGGTGAGCATAGACGGAATTGATGAATATATAGCAACCCTATTGGAAGAAATCCAAGAGAATATTTTCCGTAAAGCACATGACTACCGTGCCGGACATACCATTACGGTGGAGACTTATGACGAGTTCAAGGAAAAAATCGAAGAAGGAGGATTTATTTTGGCACATTGGGACGGCACATCACAGACAGAAGAGCTTATCAAAGCGGAGACCAAGGCTACTATCCGCTGTATACCCATAGACGGTGATAAAACTCCTGGCAAATGCATGGTTACCGGTAAGCCTTCATCTCAAAGAGTTCTTTTTGCCAGAGCTTACTAACCACTACTCGAGCATTTAGACTGATTATAAAATAAGATTACATGATGCCGATCACTGAACCTCAGTGGTCGGCTTTTGTTTTATTTACGTAGATAAAATATTTTGCGTAATGATAAGATCAATTACACAAAAAGAGACTGTTGCAAAAGTCAACAGTCTTGTGGATTTTGGAGGCAAAGCCGACAAAAGACACTTTGACCGGGCAGAGAGGGTAAAGTGCAAGGCGATAAGAGTGAGTGCACAGGGAGTTTACTTCAGGTAAATGACCAAGCGCGAATCTCGCAAGCAACGAAGCAATTGGCCTGCTATGCAACGGTCTCAAAAGAATATTTCTCTCTATTAATCTCTAAATACCACATCAGATGTTGAATATTTGTATATCAGGATTAGGCGCCGTGGGTGGCTACTATGGAGCGATGCTTTGTAAATGGGCTCAGGAAAGCGGTGAAGCTAATATCTATTTTATAGCGAGAGGTGAGAACCTCAAAGTAATCAATGAACAAGGCTTACATATTATAACTCCTACACGTGAGTTTACTGTCCATCCTACAGCAGCTTCGGATCATCCGAATGAACTCCCGGTGATGGATATGATCATACTTACGACAAAAAGTTATGATCTCAAAGATAATATAAAACAGCTCCAACCTCTTTTGAAAGATTCTACAATATTATTACCCCTCCAGAATGGGGCTGATATTGCTGAACAAGTAAAGGAATTACTACCGCATAATGAAGTTTGGATGGGATGTACATATATCTCATCACGAAGAAATGAGCCGGGCATTATTACTCTTGAGGCCGATCGAGAACTTCTCTATATGGGGAAAGACGGCTTTCCTAAAACACACGAAGAACAGATCTACAATAAGATTTTTGAAAAAGCAGGAATCAATGTATTCAATCCGGAAGATGTATCAATGTATATACGTAAGAAATATATGATGATATCAGCTACGGCAACTGCCACCTCATATTATAATGCCACAGTAGGTGAGGTTATATCACAACATCCCACAGAAATGCATAAACTCTTGGAGGAAGTATATGATTTATTTGTGCAAATGGGGCTTAAAATGCCTTCTGATTCCATTGAATCGGCTTATCGTAAGCAAACCCTTATGCCGGCACACTCTACTAGCTCTATGCATACCGACTTTCAGAATGGTAATAAAACAGAATTGGAAAATCTTACGGGCTATGTGGTACACACTGCTAAAGAAATAGGAATTGAAGTTCCTGTTTACGAAATGATGTACGAAAAACTCAAACAAAACTGAAAAGATAGACCTGTACGCCAAGATATACTATTCCGACTTTTATATCATGCGTATTACCTCTTTATACACATTATTCAAGTATTGATTTTGACGCATACGCCTTGATTTCTTGCGTACTGGAATAAAAGAATAAGTTTCCTAACCATCAAAGGCTGAATTACTATTGGTCTGAGATTGTCAGACTCATGTCTACACAAAAGGTTGTTACCACTGGAGCTTTTAAATGCTATCGGCAATAATATTCGGTTTAGACAATGTAACTCACAATCTAAATCTGCTAAAGAAATCTATGATGCACTCCATCTAAAATATGTCCTCTTCAAAAAATAAAAGTTTGTAGGACACAGCCACCACCGTCCTAATCCTTTCTTTCATCATCATTGCATGAAACTCATTATTCTAGCGGTGAAAGTAGGGTTAGGACTCTACAAAGTAAAGTAGAAATGGGATAGAGCAGATCAACAGGTTGCGTTATAAGCAGCTAAAAAAAAAATAATTAGTGTGCAGGCAAGGTAAGATCTGAAGCCAATACAGTGATATGCTTACCTTCGAACCCGTTTACAAAACTCTGTAACTGCACAGTAGCTCTGTAAGTAGCATCAGGGATGTATTTAGGATCACGTATAATATCGTTATAGGCTTTGTCAAGAATTTTATCTTTGAGAGCATCCACAGCCTTACGCTCTCGTAAAGGAACATTGCCCCATAGAAAAACATTCTTGTAAAATTTGATTTGATTATATCCGTCGATCTTCTTTCCTATCTCGACCTCAGGTTCGGGGAGTACTACAGTGATATTGCCTGCACTGTCTTTACGCACTTTGAGTTTCTCCAGATCATATTTTACATAAGCTATCAAGTCCGCAGTTCCCTCTGCAACATAATCGCCATCTCTTACATTGACTTCTTCGCGGTACTCAATCTCTTGTGTAATAAGTTTTGAGTGCTCGGTTATTTTCATTTTAACTTCTTCCGGAGTCAGTGAAGGCTCAGGCTCTTTTTGTCCCAAGAAATATACGAGTGCACCTCCTATAAGGATACCGATAAGGAGTATGAGGGCTTCTTTTGCAATACGTCTCATCATGTGTCTAATATATAATTTTTACAGGGAGTTCCATCTCTGACAATTTTTGACTCAAGCGTCGCTCTGCAGCTTTATGAGCCGAAGCTATCATCTGTGGCTTGACTTTTTCTATGGCTCCATCTATATACCGTTGGATGATCTCTCGTTTTTTATGTAAAATCTCTTCGATTTCGTTTTCGGACAAAGGTGACCTCATGGGATCAGCTTCTTTGACAATGCGATGTTTGAGATCTTCCATTTCTTTGACAATTGTGATTTCAGGTAGTTTTATCGTGTAGGTCCCATCTTCACCCTTGTGAATGGAAGATTGGTCAATGTGAGAAAAATCACAGTAAGCAGAGACTCTGGTGTTAATTTCAAGCACCGTTTCCCGGCTACCAAAAACCTTTTTCCAACCAAGTTGTCCATCATTATTCGGGTTGATCCTGATCTTTGTGCGCACATTATTGGCTGCAAGTTCCAGCCTGCTCAGCTCATTGGCTTTGACTAGTAGCATAGTGATATCTTCTTGCTCTGTACTTGTTTTGCATGAAGTAAGGAGCAATGGTATGCATATAAGAAACCACACAATCTTTTTCATCTCTTCAATTTACTATAAGTCATAGAACATGCAAATATAAGTTCAATTCCTTTTATCTATAACATTTCTCGGGTAATCTTTGTAATCGACATAAAGAACTACAGCTCTAATATAGCTTGTGTCTGGATAGTTTGGAGCAATATAACAGAAAAAGATACACGAAACTATTTGTACTGACAAATGAATAAAATTACATAAAAGGGCATGTCCCGATAAAACAAAAAAGTCATCTATTCAGATGACTTTTTCATTAGAGCGGAAGACGGGGTTCAAACCCGCGACCCTCAGCTTGGAAGGCTGATGCTCTATCAACTGAGCTACTTCCGCAATCTTTGATCGTTGCATGTAGAGAGTGGGCAGTGATGGATTCGAACCACCGAAGGCGAAAGCCAGCTGAGTTACAGTCAGCCCCATTTGGCCACTCTGGTAACTGCCCTTTTTCTCTCGTTTGCGATGCAAAGATAGAACAAATATTTTTAATAGCAAAGAGGTTTACACATTTTTAATGCAGTTTCTGCAGCCTCTTTCCCTTTATTACCAAGGGTTCCACCAGCGCGGTCTTGTGCTTGCTGCATAGTCTCTGTCGTTAACACACAGAATATAACCGGTATACGCACATGTGCCATAGGAGCCTTGTGCAAATAGGTGCCGTTGAGATTAAGATGTGTAATACCCTGAGTAACCCCCTGACAAATATAATCGAAATGTGGAGTATCGCCTCTGACCACACATCCAATAGCTATCACTGCATCATATTTACCCTCAGAAACCTTTTGAGCACACCCATAAGTGAGCTCAAACGTACCTGGGACTTGCATGACATCAATAGTGTCAACTTCTTTTTCTCTAAGCAAACTGATACAGCCGTCGAGCAATGCTCCAGTAATATGGCTATTCCACTCGGCTACTACGATGGCTACTTTAAGCCCATTACCGGCAGGAACGGGAGACTGTTGGTCGCTCAAGAGATGATATGCTGTTGCCATAATATTTTTATCGGAAAAATTTATTTGATTTTTGACTGAACACGGATGATGTCTGCCTCTACTGTAGCAGATTCCGGAGCAGTATAATACTTATCTTTGATGGTTTGGTATTTTTCCAATGCTTTTTTGTTCTCACCCATTTTCTCATAGACGTGTCCGGCTTTGAGCAAACAGCTTGGAGTTACAGCTTCATTATTGGCCATAGTAGCAGCTTTCTCATAAGCATCTACTGCATCTTTCAACTTATCGAGCTGTACGTAGCAATCTCCGATAAGGCGCTGTATGGATGGAGCTACAATATCTTCTTTGGAGCTAAATTTCTTAAGGTGCTCCAAGGCTTCTTTATACTTACCCATGTCATAGTAACAAATCCCCGTATAAGCCTCAGAAAGATTTGAAGCGTCTGTTCCCGAATATTTGTCAATAATATTGAGCAAACCGGGATTTCCTGCGCCAAGGCCATTAAGGGCAACGCTGTCTTGTGAATTCATGAATTTGTCTTCGGCAACATACATTTTGGCAGAAGCTTTCTCATTACGAGGCTTCTTAATAAAATGCACATAAGCCAGGATACCGGCAACAACCGCAATCACGATGAGAACAACTGTAATAATCTTGGAAATGTTTTTTTCCACAAACTGCTCTGAGCGAGAAACAATCTCTTCAGCGTTTGTTTCCTGTGGATTAGTTTTTTTGTCTGCCATATAGCGTTTAGTTAATTATTATTTGCAGTTTTTAATGGGGCAAAGGTATATATTTAAGAGATATAGTACAAGCTAAAGTACAACTTTCAGGGAGCAATCTTTAAATCTTTATAAGCAGGGTTACTCCATGTAAGCACATATCTGTCGGTAATCTTATAATTTATAGGAATATCTATAGCCTGCTGCTTGTATGAGAGAGAGAAAACACCCTCATCTTCAAGTCGCATTATAGGCCTGATTAGAAATGATTTGATAAAATTACCTCCCGTAGGGTTAAAAATTTTAAAAGCAGTCTCCTTGGCACTCCAAAGAATGTGAAGCAATTCGAGCCTCTGCGAAGATTTCTCAACCCATAACAATTCCTCTACGGACAAGAACCGGGGAGCTATACCTTCTACCCTATTTTTCAGACATTCGATATCTACACCCGGAGCATGGAAAGCATCGGTAAGTAGCATAGCCAACATTTCATAAGAATGAGAGATACTTATATTCACGTCTCTTCGTTCTATTATGTAAGGCTTACCATAATCTTCATGACCGATATTATAGACAGAATGATCAGCCGGACTTAGAAGTTTGTTGAGAATCACGCCTGCATGAAACCGCTCTGCTTGTCTTTTACTCAGAGCAGAATGTCGATCAATAACAGAGACATGAGGAGTTATGGAAAATTCCACGGACTTAATCTTTTTTTAAAGGTACAGGTGGAATGATCTTGACTTCAATGATACGATGTTTTTCAATGCGTATAACCTGAAATTTCCAAACACCTGACACGACTACGTCTCCAACTTTGGGTAGATCTTGCTTGATCTCCAGAATCAAGCCTCCCAACGTATCCACTTCTTCTTCAAACTTACCAAAGGTACCGGAGTTGATTTCTAATATGCGCTGCACATCAGTAAGCGAAGTTTTGGCTTCGAAAAGATAACTACCGTCGGGTAATATTTTATAGGGTAGTTCTTCGTCATCATACTCATCAGAGATTTCTCCCAATATTTCCTCCAAAACATCTTCCAGCGTGATAATACCGCATGTACCGCCATACTCATCGACTACAATAGAGATATGCATGCGGTTGGCTCTAAACTCCTCGAGCAGATCATCAAGCTTTTTATTTTCGGGGACAAAATAGGCTTTGCGAACCAAGGATGACCAGTTGAATGTCTCATCTTGATCCTTGTGAGGTATAAGATCTTTTACATATAATATCCCTTTGATATTGTCCTCTGAACCCTCATACACAGGAATACGCGAATAGCCGGAATTGACAACAAAGCTGAGCATCTTCTTGAAATCCCATGAAATGTCCACATCCACCATATCGATACGGGGAACCATAATCTCACTGGCGGTTTTGTTATAAAAATTGATGATTTCATTGATCATCGCTTTACCCTCAGTAGTGCTATCCTGGATGAGATCGACAGCCTCACTGAGATCATTCATAGAAATATCATATTTCTTTTTACCTATCGATTTGGTTACAACTGAGGACGATTTTACAAGAGCTGTGGAAAGTGGTGCAAATATTTTACTTAAAACCTGCATTTTGGGAGCGGAAAATCTACTGAAACGCAGAGGTAATCTCTGTGCATAAATCTTGGGAATAATCTCACCGAAAAGCAACAACAACAATGTAAGCACGACTGTCTGGATGAGAAAACCGATCAACGGTGCATTACTAAAATCATAGATAAGCCCAAAAGCATAGCTTGTAACAATAACAATGGCCACATTTACAATATTATTACCGATAAGAATCGTAGCCAACAATTTCTCAGAATCGCCCAATAGAGATAAAAGGATGGGATCGACTTTTGCCTCTTTGTTTTTGATAGATTCGATATCCACCGGACGTAAAGAAAAGAAAGCAACTTCCGACGAAGACATGAAGGCGGAAAGAAAAAGCAATATGACGGTAATAATAAGCGCTATGGCTACACCGGATGTAAAAGGATGAACTATAACCTGACTAAATATGTTGCTATCCATTGAACGTAGTTAATACTTTATTAATCACAAAAGTAATCAAAATGGTTCACAATCATGTTTTGTAGAAAAGCTATCATCAGAGAAGTCAATGCCGATATCGCGACTCACCGAAGGAAGGTCCTGTGATTGCATGGGGGATTTGTTTTCTTTGGGAGATAAATTTTCCAATCGTTCACAAACGATCTCCGTCACTTGGCGTGTTATTTTATCTTTGTCCACATACTCTCTGTTTCGCAGATGACCTTCAGCATACATCAACTGTCCTTTGCGGACAACTTTCTCCGCATACTTTGCTTGCTCGTTGTATACTACGATACGATGCCACTCGGTCTTTGTTTCATAGTTGCCGTAGGCGTCCGGTATACGATATGATGTAGCAAGAGAAAACTGTGCTACCACAAAATCCTCCTTGATATATCTTACCTCAGCATCTTTGCCTACTCGGCCGATAAGCATTACTTTATTTAATGACATGAAGCACTTTTTTGATTAAACTTTCCCCCAAATATAACTTAATTATACAGGTATAAAAAAGAAAAAGCATAGTAATGATCATTACTACGCTTTTCTATATAAGCCTAAGCTTACTCTGTGCGGCTGAAGGGACTCGAACCCCCACGCCTCTCGGCATCAGATCCTAAGTCTGACGTGGCTACCAATTACACCACAGCCGCAACTGAATCCGCTATCTCTATTTCCTAAAGACACTGCAAAGGTAATGCTTTCCTTGAAATACACAAGAGCCACAATACATTTTTTCTCATTAGTCTCCATAGGCGCTTATTACCCATAACTTTTACCCGCGGTGTACGGGTCGATAATGGATAATTCTTTATACCCACCCCACAATATTAAGTACAATATCATTCAGGCTCAACACGACTACACATCACACACAAAATCAATTATTTCGACATCAACATCGACATTCCCCAAAGTCCTCCTACTCACTCTTTCTATTCTAATGATTATATTTGTATATTATTAATTTAGGATAAGATTTTCACGTGATTACTAAACCACAATTTATTATAGCAGCAACATCTTCAGGGTCAGGCAAGACTACTTTTTCTTTGGGATGCATGAGAGCACTTACTCGCCGGGGTATGCGAGTGCAGCCTTACAAATGTGGCCCAGACTATATAGATACGCAATTTCACAAACTTGCGTCCGGAGAGATATCGATCAATCTTGACGGATTCATGATGAGCCCCGAACATATCAGTCAGGTTTATTATAGGAACCTTTGTGACAAAGATGCTGCCATTATAGAGGGTGTAATGGGTATGTTTGATGGCTATGACGGCATGAAAGGCAGTAGTGCCGATCTTTCACTCACACTCAATGTGCCTGTAGTACTGCTGGTCAATGCTGCATCCACAGCATATAGTGTAGCTCCATTGATATATGGTTTCAAAAACTTCAATCCACACGTGCGAATTGCCGGGGTGGTATTTAATCGGGTAGCTTCTCCATCTCACTTTAGCTACGTCAAACAAGCCTGTGAGAATGTAGGCGTCAAATGTTTCGGTTATTTACCCAAACTCAAAGATATAGAAATACCATCGAGGCATTTGGGACTTTCCATTGAAGAAATGACACAATACGAATATATTCCTAATAAAATTGCCGATGAAATAGAGAAGACTATTGATCTGGATTTGCTTCTGAAAAGTACAGAGTCAGGAGGTGATTTCTCGTCAAACGTAATAAATGACTCTCTGGTTACCTCAGACAAAACGGTTGCTGTAGCATGGGACGAGGCTTTTAATTTTACTTATAAGGAAAATATTCGCAGGCTAGAATCTCTCGGCCGTATTATTTATTTCAGTCCTATTCATGATACACATTTGCCGCAAGCAGACTTTCTTTACCTCCCGGGAGGATATCCTGAATTTTACTTACCTGCCCTGAGCTCCAATGAATCAATGAAAGCAGATATAAGAAATTACATAGAGAATGGAGGCATGGCATTAGCCGAGTGTGGCGGGATGATGTATCTCTGTGAAGGAATCACAGGAATGGATGGCAACAATTATCCCATGTGCAACATATTACCGTACCAAGCAACAATGCATGGGATGAGGCTTCATCTCGGATACAGAGAGTTTACCCACAACCAAACAAACTGGCGTGGACACGAGTTTCATTATTCCAAACTGAATGTGCCGGGTGACAGTGTGGTAGAGATATTCAATACCAAAGGATCGAAAACCGATACAGCACTTTACAAATACAAGAATTTAATAGCGGGTTATACCCACCTCTATTGGGGAGAAAACAATATTTTAAATCTATTCGATGGGCAGGATATACACTAAAACAGGTGATAAAGGCAAAACATCCATCTTCGGGGGTGAACGAGTGGAAAAGGATGATAATCGCGTAGAAGCTTATGGCACTTTAGACGAGCTCAATGCTGCACTGGGTGTGGTGCGATCCCTCGTTTCAGACAAACATATCTTTTACTCCAAACTCTACCTCATACAAATGCATATGATGCCTACCATGAGCATCGTAGCAACACCTGATGTGCGCAGATCTGAGAATCAAAACATCTTTGATAAAGAATGGGTTACTGATTTGGAAAACGATATTGATCAATTGTTGAGTCAGACCAAAGATAACGGCTTTTTCATTTTGCCCGGCGGTACTGTGGTTTCAGCTCAACTCCAATGGGCTCGTACTGTAGCACGCAGAGCGGAAAGACGGTTATGGAGTTTAAACCGCATTGATCCTGTACCGGAAGATATACTCAAGTGGATCAATCGAATTTCCGATCTTTTGTTTGTAATGGCAAAATACGAAATGCAGAGCCAAAACTGGCCTGAAGAAAAATGGAAAGAATTTGCTTACAAACGTAAAAAGAAGTAACATGAAGACTAAGACTAAGCGCCAAGACCTGCGTCCTCTTATGTTTGTGGGTACAGGTAGTGATGTAGGCAAGAGTATTATCACTACGGGCTTTTGCCGTATTTTCAAACAAGATGGGTTGAATCCGGCACCTTTCAAAGCTCAAAATATGGCATTGAACTCCTATGTAACACCTGATGGCTTAGAGATCGGGCGTGCACAAGCCGTGCAGGCCGAAGCTGCGGGCGTAATTTGTGAATCCGATATGAATCCGGTATTGCTCAAACCAAGCTCCGATAAAACGTCACAGATCGTACTACATGGCAGACCCAGAGGGAATAAGGACGCATATGACTATTTCCGTAAAGAAGGACGCGAAGAGCTTAGGCATGAAGTCAATGAGGCATTCGACAGACTTGCTGCAAAATATAATCCTATTGTGATGGAAGGTGCGGGGAGTATATCTGAAATAAATCTCAGAGACTCGGATATCGTCAATATGCCTATGGCTATACATGCGGGAGCTAGCGTTATTTTGGTGGCCGATATCGATCGTGGAGGTGTATTTGCATCTATTTACGGCTCTATCATGCTCCTTACGGAAGAAGAAAGAAAATATGTCAAAGGAATACTTATCAATAAGTTTAGAGGAGACCTCAGGCTGTTTGAGTCTGGCAAGAAACTTATTGAAGATTTGTGTCATATGCCTGTGTTAGGAGTAGTACCATATTATAATGACATACACATAGAAGAGGAAGATTCGGTAGCTCTCAAAAACAAACATCTGCAATCACAGCAAAACAAAATCAATGTGGCGGTAGTGATGCTACGCTATTTGTCCAACTATACCGATTTCAACCGTCTTGAACGTGATCCTAGAGTGCATCTCTTTTACACAAACAACACAGAAGAGATCTCCAAAGCCGATATTATTATTGTACCCGGTAGCAAAAGCACACTAGCTGATCTATACGAACTTCGTAATAACGGTGTAGCTCAAGCTATAGCCCGTGCTCATCGGGAAGGTGCTGTAGTATTGGGCATCTGCGGAGGTTACCAAATACTCGGTTTGGAAGTGCATGATCCTGATCATGTAGAAGGAACCATAGAAATGTTACCCGGCCTCGGGCTATTACCGACCATTACAACAATGGATGGTGATAAAGTAACACGTCAAGTTAGTTTCCATGTCAGGGACACATCTTCAGTATGCAAAGGCTATGAAATTCACATGGGACGTACTCGTGTAGCTGATGGATATCCTCAATCGCCTCTCAACAATCTTGATTCAGGAAGTACGGATGGTTATTTTAGAGACAACAAATGTATGGGCACCTATATCCATGGCATTCTTGACAATGACGCTTTTATCGATTTCCTTTTACAGCCTTTTCAAGAACGTTTGCAGGACAAGGACAAAAAGCACATTGATTATGATGCTTTCAAAGACTCACAGTATGATAAGCTCGCAGAACATTTACGGCAGTATGTAGATGTGGATTTGGTGTATAAATTAATGGAAAAGGAATGATCAACGGACATGGCGACGATCTCTTTCGTCATACTAATATCCGAGCCAATTTTAGCTCCAATGTTTATGGAGGCGTGGATATATCGGATCTCAAAAGGCATTTGAAAGAACATATTGACTGCATTGATTCCTATCCTGAGCCGGAGCCTTACGCATTACAAAAGGCTATAGCCGATTTTTACACACTCTCACCCGATAATGTATTGGTTACCAATGGCGCTACGGAAGCGATCTATCTCATTGCTCAAACGTATTCAGGGAATAGCTCTGGTATATTACAGCCTACTTTCAGCGAATATGCCGATGCTTGTACGATACATCATCATCAAATCCAAAACCTTTTTGCGTTGGATGAGATTTCCAATAGCGTTCAAATGGTATGGCTCTGCAATCCTAATAATCCGACTGGTAAGGTCTGGGATTTGAAAGTATTGAGAGAGATGATACAACACTACCCCCAAACTATTTTTGTTATAGACCAGTCTTACGAATATTTTACCCATAAAGAAGTATTAGAAGTACAGGAAGCGGCGGAGTATAATAATGTAATTCTTATTCACTCCATGACCAAGAAATTCGCAATGCCAGGCTTAAGATTAGGTTATATCACGGCAGCGACTCCTCTTATTCATCTTTTGAGGAACGAGCGTATGCCGTGGTCGGTAAATGCTCTCGCTATCGAGAGTGGTATGTATCTCTTGGCGCAGGGTATGCCTGATACTCTGGACAAACATCTTTTGTGGCGTGAGACGGAAAGGCTTTCCAATGAGATCAATGCATTGAAGCACTTTATCGCTCCCCCCACCGATACGCATTTTATGCTGGTACAATGCAAAAACATCTCTTCAGCCCAACTCAAGTCTATGCTGGTACATGATTATGAGCTACTCATTAGAGATGCTTCCAACTTCGCAGGCCTTGATAGAAGCTATGTGCGCATTGCTACCCAAACACCCATGCACAATGACTTGCTTATCAACGCTCTTAAAATGATCGATAATATATTATGACACTTCTCATCCTGATAATCACCGGCACATTCATATTAGGCTGGCTCTTGGATTTTTATTTTGGAGACCCCTCAGGCTTCCACCCCATTATTTGGTTTGGTAAAATCATTGCTTGGGGCGAAAGATTATTCAACAAAGGCAGATCCCGTGTGCTCAAAGGTGCTATGATCACTATCGTCATCGATATACTCACCTTCATTATTTCCCTCTTAATACCTCTTTGGTTGCTGATAGTCGGTATCAATGAACTTCTGAACCTCAAGTATAATCCTGACTTTTATAATCCCATTGTCCTTTTCGGATCTCTCATCTTATTCATGATATATGAATGTGCAGGCGTATTTTACAGTTTGGCCGGCACTACACTGATCCGTGAGGTAAGAGATGTTTTCAAAGCAGTGGATAGGTCACTTGATGAAGGGCGTAAGCAGGTAGCACGTATTGTGGGGCGCGATACTTCGCACCTCACAGCACAAGAAGTGCGCACAGCAGCATTGGAAACATTGGCAGAAAATCTGAGTGACGGTGTCATAGCTCCTATGTTTTGGTACATGCTACTGGGTGTTCCGGGTATGCTCACTTATAAAATGATCAATACCCAAGACTCTATGGTGGGATATAAAACAGATCGTTACAAGGATTACGGACGTTTTGCCGCTAAAATTGATGACGGAGCCAATTATCTGCCGGCTCGCCTTACGGCATTTCTCATGATTGTTTCATCAGGCAAATGTAGCTTATTAAGTTTTGTACAGCGTTATGGCAGGCAGCATGCAAGTCCCAACTCAGGATATCCCGAGGCAGCCCTTGCCGGGATTCTCAAGTGTCGCTTTGGGGGCTCGCATGATTATTTCGGTGAAACTATCTATAAGCCTTATATCGGTGAAAAGGAGAAGCAACTTACTACGCAAGATATGATGATAGCCACAAAAATCAATCGCAAAGCAGAGATAATCATGGTGATACTCACTTTAGGCATACGCTTCCTTGTCCTCACAACTTTATTCTAGCTTTTTTACTGACAATTTTTAAGGTTATTACAATAAATTTCATATACACCCGGTTATCTCTAATCACTTTCACCATATCACGCACTTTTTGCCATACAAAAAACACATACGACAAGCACCTACGTATACCCGACTATATCAATGAATTAACTCCTGAAAAAATCAAATTACACAGAGCACCCAAAACCGTTGGTCAATGAGTCTCTGCACACAAAAAAACGTCTAAACTCTTGTAGCTATGGTGTTTTATTATCTACAAAGTACTTTTTTCAATAAAATAAATAATCAAAGCATTTAATTAATACTTTTCAAGACTAATGTAAAAATTCATTTTTTGACACTATTCTCTATAATTGTACAAAGTCATGATTAAAAAATAACCATGTTTTATTGGTATATTTGAAAATATATTTATTTTTGTATGAAACATTTTTAATAAAATGAGATTTGAAGAGTTTGAATTGGAAGATGAAGTATTGGATGGTCTGGATGCGATGAATTTCTCTGAGCCGACACCCATTCAACAAGCCACGATTCCATTAATATTACAGGGAAAAGACCTTATTGCATGTGCCCAAACAGGTACCGGAAAAACCGCAGCTTACCTACTGCCCATTATCAATAATTTAAGTAGAGGTTTATATCCGGAAGATCGGGTCAATGCTATTATTATGGCTCCAACCCGAGAATTGGCACAGCAAATAGATCAGCAGGTGGAAGGCTTTTCGTACTTTCTCCCTGTTTCTGCCGTAGCGGTTTACGGTGGCACCGATGGTATTACCTGGGAGCAACAAAAAAGGGGTATTGACATGGGAGTAGACATTATCATAGCTACTCCGGGCAGACTCATATCCATGCTCAACTTGGGTACGGCCGACCTATCCTCTGTATCATGCTTTGTATTGGACGAAGCCGACAGGATGCTCGACATGGGATTCTATGAGGATATCATGCAGATATATAATCAACTGCCCAAAACATGCCAAACAATCATGTTTTCGGCCACAATGCCTCCTAAAATCAGAAAGCTTGCCAACAGTATTTTGAAAGATCCAGAAGAAGTTCAGATAGCATTGTCCAAGCCCCCTGAGACCATCTTACAGTCGGCCTACATATGCTATGAACGACAAAAGATGCCCATCCTACTTGACTTATTCAAAGCATCTCCCCCAAAGCGTACTATTATCTTTTCATCTTCCAAACTGAAGGTGAAAGAACTTGCCGCTGCACTCAAGAGAAAAGGCTTCAAGGCAGGAGAAATGCACTCTGACTTGGAACAAAGCACAAGAGAAGTGGTATTGAAGGACTTCAAAAACGCCAATGTAGATGTACTTGTTGCTACAGACATCGTAGCTCGAGGTATCGATATTGATGAGATCAGACTTGTGATCAATTATGATATACCTCGTGATCCAGAAGATTATGTACACCGCATAGGACGCACCGCCAGGGGCGTCAATGGAGAAGGACTTGCCATCACATTTGTTTCGGAAAGTGAACAAACCGACTTTAGTCGTATTGAGAGCTTCTTGGGCAAACAAGTATATAAAATACCCATCGACTCCGAATTTGGAGAGACTCCGCCTTACAACCCGGCTCCACCGAGAAAGAAGTCTTTCAGGAAAAATGGTAATGGCAACAAAAACGGTAAAAGATCATTCGGCACACAAGGTAAACCTCGTAACAAGAGTTAGTATAAGTAAACCCTAAATTTTAGCGACAATCTTTTTTTAACAGTTGAATATTTTTATGATCGAAAAACACATATAATTATGAATCAGGAACTATTAGAAGAAATTGAGCAGAGCACAAAATCAGCTCAGATCAAAAAGCAGATTATTGCTTATTACATCGAACACGGTGCATCCACGATTACAGACTTAGCCAAAGTGCTTAATCTGAGTGTTCCCACGGTAACCAAGTTCATCACGGACATGATGAATTGCAACTGCCTCAAAGATTACGGCAAACTTGAAACAGCCGGCGGACGTTATCCTATTTTATACGGGCTCAATCCTGAAGCCGGTTACTTTATCGGTGTAGACGTTAAGCATCACTCGCTCAACATCGGGCTCATCGATTTTGTAGGCAATATGGTCAAAACAGAGTATGACATCCCCTATATGCTCGACAACACTCCGGAAAAACTTGAGGAGATGTGCTCTCTAATTCAAACATTCATTTCAGAATGTGGTGTCAAAAGACAAAACATTCTGAATATCAATATCAATCTACCGGGACGTATCAACCCAGATACGGGACATAGCCATTCCATTTTCAATTTTGATAGCAACAGACCTCTTACCGCTATCATTTCCGATAAGCTCAAAACACGTGTCACCATCGACAACGATACTCGTGGTATGGCCTATGGCGAGTATACCCAAGGTTGCGGTTTGCAACATTCATCCAAAAACGTATTGTACATCAATATGAGTTGGGGTATTGGATTGGGAATTATTCTCGATGGTAAGATCTATATGGGTAAGTCCGGTTTCAGTGGAGAGTTTGGTCACGTCAGTACCTATGACAATCAGATTCTTTGCCACTGTGGTAAGAAAGGTTGCTTGGAGACTGAGGTCAGTGGCTACGCCATGCACCGTATTGTGGTCGAGAGAATCAAAAACGGCGAAAGCTCTATCCTTACGGAAAGAGTACTGGCCGGTGAGGAAATCTCTCTCATGGACATCATAGATGCTGCCAATCAGGAAGACATACTCTGCTTGGAGGTATTAGGCGAGATAGGTCGTAAACTGGGAAAACAGGTAGCTACACTCATCAATATCTTCAACCCCGAATTGGTGATTATAGGAGGTACCCTATCTCTTACAGGAGATTACCTCACACAAGCTATCCAAACTGTGGTAAGAACCTACTCCCTCAATCTTGTAAATAAAGACACAGAGATTGTCACTGCATGTTTAGGAGAGAAAGCCGGAGTTGTGGGGGCATGTATGCTAGCAAGGACACGCAGATTTGCCACCGTATAAAACTCTATTTTATTATAAGAAGCAATCCCGGATTTGACATTTTGTCAAATCCGGGATTAATATTTCTCCCCGGGTAAGGTGATCTAACAAGTTATCGTCTAATCAACTAAAATTATTCATCAACCTGCAGCTTAAGTTCAAATCACTTATATTGCAGTTGTATTATCAGGCTTATTTGTACAAAGTTCAAATAAGAATGGGCTTTTTTATCTCTTAAAACAGATAAATATTAAGGCTTAATAAAATGACCTTGCTGCTATAGCTTGTAAAAGAAATATCTTAAAAATACTTGTTTCATATGCTATATTTATTTACTCTAAGTTTTGGACATATGGTACATGTATCAGAAATTCCAAAACCATTATGATGTGTCTGTTGTCCGTGTAGCAAAGTCTGTTGTCCGTATACGATGAGTTGATTGTCCTTATATGATAAGTCAGCAGATTTATCATATAGAGACCGTTGCATAGCAGGCAAATTGCTTCGTTGCTTGCGAGATTCTCGCTTGGTCATTTACCTGAAGTAAACTCCCTGTGCACTCACTCTTAGCGCCTTGCACTTTACCTTCTCTGCTCGGTCAAAGTGTCTTTTGTCGGCTTTGCCTCCAAAATCCATGAGACTGTTGACTTTTGCAACAGTCTCATATAAGGACAATTGATTTTATACACAGAACAAAGAAGACAATAAGACAAAATGCAAACCGATTGCTAAGGTCACAAAACCGACATGAATTATATGATAGGAAGTTGATAGAGCAACCAAGAATAAAGCAATAGTTCGGGACGAAAAACACTCTCCATAAAGCATCGGCAACCGAGCCTTATCGACTTATAATTACTTGTATAATCTATTGTAGAGCTTTTATAGATAAACATATATGAGAGTATAATCCGAATAATTGATCTCTAACAAAGATAATACATTTGTAAGCCTTTGTCAAGAGTATAAATTTACCTATCAAGCGGATCTTAATCCCAGAAAAGAAGAAGGGCTATTTTCTTGACAAATGCAACAAAACAGCCCTTCAACGATACAAAAAGAAAGCAACATAAAATTAAAGATAACGCTTCAATACCTTACTCCAGATTCCATAGCCCGTATCATTGAGGTGTAACCCATCTTTGGTAAGCTCTTTGCGCATGATGTGTGTGCCAGGCTCTACAAATAAAGGAAAGAGATCAATGTAAGGGATCTTCTTATCTTTTGCCAACACTTCCAGTTTTTGGTTGATTTCGGGGATAAGATCCGTTTTACCTTCGAGCTTTTTCCATCTCCCAAATGACTCATTGATAGGCAAGAGACTTTGCAAATAAAGCTTAGTCTCCGGCGACTCATATTGTATACGCGAGATATTCATATCTATTAGGCTCACTATACTGTCAGCACTAAGGCCATGGGATATATCATTTACACCACACATCAAGAAAATCTTTCGAGGGTGTGCCGGGAGTATATCAGCCAGTCTGCTATAGATCCCCATGCCGGTATCCCCACTAATGCCTCTGTTTACGACATGTTTCTTACGCAAAAGCTTACACCAGTCGCCACCTTCTGTAAGACTATCCCCAAGGAATATCACATCAGTTGCAGACAATGCAGGCTCTTGGCTAAAGTGTTGCATGCGTGCATAATAATAGAGGGGGAAAGGCTGATCTATAGGCAATACCGATGATGCCACCACATTGGATACACACCATCTGAGGCGACTTACCGACGTAGTATCTGCAGGGTGTACTCTATTGGTGAGTAATATCACAGCCGTACGTGTATCAGGATCAATGGTTACGGATGTACCCGTATAGCCGGTATGCCCATAAGTATGAGAGCCAAATAGGTCTCCCATGTTCGAGTCTGTCCTTGAGGATGACCATCCGGGTGTCCTACCCGATGCCTCACTGATGGATTGCACTGATGTCATAAGCTTTACAGAAGCCGGGCTGAGGATGCGTCGGTGATTATACTCCCCACCGTTCATCAAGGCGGTAACAAGTATAGCCAGATCCTCTACATCAGAGAACACTCCTGCATTACCCGATACCCCACCATTCATGATTCGAGCGAGAGGGTCATGCACCTGCCCCTGCAAGCATCTGCCGTCAGGCTGCTTTTCGGTGGGAGCACACAGCGGTCTCAGCATTACTCCGGGGGTATAGCAAGTATGTATCATACCGAGTACACCAAAGATATTACGAGCAGCAAAATCGGCGAGATTCATTCCGCTCACCTTCTCTACAATACGCTGTAGCATGATAAAGTTGAGACAACTATAATCGAATCCCTTGCCGGGGATATAATGCCGTGGGCAATGTGAGATATAGTCTATAAGTCCATCAGGGTTGGGTGCTCCGTACTTTTGTTTCAAATCCTCTACAGGAGCATACGGGGGCAATCCTGAAGAATGAGTAAGCAGATTCATCACCGTAATAGGGACTTCCTGTCCGGTAGTATCACGGTAATTGTCAAAATCAGGAACGTAATATTTCACCGGATCAATCAACCTGATAACGCCACGCTCTACAAGTATCATCACCGCAATAGCTGTAGAGATCGATTTGCTTACGGAAGCCAAATCAAAAACGGTGTTGTCTGTCATAGGTATAATGCGAGGATAAACCTGCTTATTGCCGTATGCCTTTTTATAAACCATACATCCATCTTTGACAACGCCAATCACGGCCCCGGGGATCTCATGGGTATCGATTGCCGATTGTATCAACCCATCCACAAGGCTGAGATGTACGCCGTCTATCCCCACTTGCTCAGGATGTGCCCGAGGTATTTGCTGTGAATATAAAACAAAGGGAAATAGTAACATAAGTGTAATAAGCAACTTTTTCATATTTCATTTCCTATGTGATGATTATCATTACCTTTACGATAAGCGTCTGCAGCCTTCTTGACCGATCCATACCTGAGCAATAAACTATTGGCAGTCTCATAGTCCAACCCTAACTCCTCTACAAGCATGCGAGTACCTCTATCCACAAGTTTGCTATTGCTCAGTTGCATATTTACCATCTTATTACCCTTGACCCTGCCCAGTCTGATCATTACGGAAGTACTGATCATATTGAGGATCATCTTTTGGCCTGTACCCGACTTCATGCGTGAGCTTCCCGTGATATATTCCGGGCCTACAATCATCTCTATAGGATAATCAGCATTTTCTGCCATAGGCGAACCGGGATTGCTGGTAATGCATCCTGTAAGAATACCATGGGCTCGAGCTTCTCGCAAAGCACCTATGACATAAGGAGTAGTACCTGAGGCGGCAATGCCTATGACGGTATCAAGGTCACAGATATCATGTTCCATAAGTTCTTCCCACCCTCTTGAGGTATTATCTTCTGCCCTCTCAACGGGATTGCGCAAGGCGGTATCACCACCTGCAATAAGGCCTATAACCCATGAGGGAGGCATACCGAAGGTAGGCGGTATTTCGGAAGCATCCAATACGCCCAATCGTCCACTGGTACCTGCTCCCATATAAAATATACGACCACCCAGTTGCATCCGTGACACAATCTGCTCTACCAGTTTTTCGATTTGCGGAATAGCCTTTTGTACGGCAAGAGCCACTTTCAGATCCTCACGATTGATGTCTTCGAGGATCTCCCTTACCGATTTGTCCTCCAAATGATCATAGAGGGATGGTTGCTCTGATATTTTATTAAACATAGTTCAGACTGATTGTAATCATTGTTGATGAAATTCGATCAAGCCTTGCATAGGGCTTTTGAGTATAATACCTGTTTCGAAACGGTGCAGAGACAGTACCTCACGTAATATGTCCTGATAATAATAAGCTACCGATCCCACAAAATGGACAGGCAGGTGTAGTTTGTATTGACAAACATTGCGAGTGATGAAATCTACAAAGCTTTTATAAACCATACCCCTTACCTCGGGTACGTATAAATGTTTGAGAATGAAAGGTGAGAATGTTGCAAGATATCTATTGGGAAAAGGCTGGCGGTAAACCTTGTCTATAATATCGGCTGGGGTAATAGCATACTCATCAAGAAATTCAGCCTTGAGATGTTCGGGGAATTGGTTTTTCAGGATATTTCCGATAAATAATTTCCCCAAGACTGCTCCACTGCCCTCATCACCTAATATGAATCCGAGGGGAGATACATTCTTGACAATCTCTTCACCATCATAATGACAAGAATTGGATCCCGTACCCAAAATGCAAGCAATACCTTCCGAGTGCTTGCACAGAGCTCGTGCAGCAGCCAACATATCGGTAGAGACGCAGATCTCTCCTGATACGGTAAGATATTTACCCAAAGCCTTGCGTACCATGAGTATCTTATCTTCAAAGCCACAACCCGCACCATAGAAATGAATCTCACTCAACTTTACGTCTCGCGTAAGTTGGGGAAGCAGGCTTTGCTCAATCACACTACAAATCTGATCTTCAGTCTGAAAGAAGGGATTAGTCCCTTCGGTTTTGATTTCGAGTACACTCCCTGAGCGATCAACCAAAGCCCAGTCAGTCTTGGTAGAACCGCTATCACCTATTAGAATCATATCTTTATGTAAATTTTCTTTTTGTATAAAATATATCCGAAACACCAGTTGAACGCTACAAACAACAACGCATAAGCCAGTGAACCACCATAATCGCCAAACAATGGATTGAGCAGATATTCGTAGATAATATTGCGAATATTCTTGGTATGCCCATCTATATTGAAATTAATCCCGGTCAACAATATCGTAAAGATAGCTCCGAGGACATACATAAACAAAGGATTGACACCAAAGGCCTCGAAGAAACGACTCCAACGCTTGTAGCCTTTGACATCAATAATCCAAATCAATACCGCAAGAAAACTTGCTGCAAGTCCACATGTAACTAATGTATATGTAGGCGACCAGATCTTCTTATTAATGGGACAACCATAGGCAAGTAAGAACCCTCCGAACGTGAGTATGGTACCGATAAGGAAGAGTCGCTCGATCTGCTGATGGATATCATGTGTACGCATCATCACTTTACCGACACAAAACCCTATAAGTACATGTGCTATAGCCGATATAGTACTAAGCAATCCTTCCGGGTCTATCCCATGATCTTTATACATATGATTTAAGCCTAGAACAGCTCTATCTACACGAGACAAAATATTAGTTTCGTCATAAGCAAATCCATTACCCATAAATAGGATAAAAGTGTAAATGATAAGTAATATCGCTATCAAATAGGGGATATGCCGATGTTTGACGGTAAGGGCGATAATAGAGGCAACGCCATAACAAATAGCCAAACGCGGCATGACACCCAATAGGCGTAAGTGTTCGAAATTAGTGATAGCTTTCCATAGCCTCTCCCCAAAAGGTAATCCTGCAAGATCTGCACTATGCCATGTTCTGAAAGATAAAGACAGCCAAGCGATGGCAAGACCTATAACGTAGATCACGATAGTACGCCTCACAATTTTCATAGCAGAGGGATGAGAGTATCTGAAATCATATTTTCTCAATGAAATATAGGTGGAAATCCCCATGATAAACATGAAAAACGGGAAAACCAGATCGGTAGGCGTCAGGCCATTCCACTCAGCATGCTCCAGCGGAGCGTATACCTTGCTGCCCGTGCCCGGATTATTGACGAGAATCATACCGGCTATGGTAATACCTCGAAGAATATCCAAAGCTAATAACCGCTTTGTTGTTGTCTTTTCCATTGTGTATAATTTATTGACAAAGACTATATAAATAACATCATGTAACCAATCAATAGAGATGATAAGGACGGGATAATTGTGCAAAGTGATTGACATCTTTATTCCAATACCCCTTGACATCCTCCCATAAATAACGACGAGAAAAAAGCATCCTTATCACCTTGGATCCGGAGACTTTGTCAAACATACCAAAACGAGAGGGGTCGGCTTTGACAAATGTTTTATATTCCGGATATAGGGATGCTGCTACTTGCATGATATAGAACTGTATCTCACTCAGCGAAGCCTTGCGATAATCACTGAAATAGACTTGCACCCCCTCCAACTGCTCACCCTTACCCACAGAATAGAATGGCTTGAGATAGATGGGTCTGAATATCACACCCGGCAAATGAAGCGCATTGAGTTCACGTACGAAATCACCGGCATGTATCCATGATGCAGCAAACATCTGAAAAGGTATCGTATAACCAACACCTATAGAAAAGAAACCTAACTCTCCTAAGATACCGGAAACAGGATAGAATAGAGCCGAGAGTGACTCAGGTATATGCGGAGAAGTAGGCACCCATGGCAGTCCCGTATCTGCAAAAATCATTTTTCGCTTCCAGCCTTTCATCTTGATGACCTTGAGATTGCATTCCAACCCACGAGGCATAAACAACTCATTGATCATTCTGGCTAGCTCCCCACATGTGAGCCCATAGATGTAAGGGATTTTGAATTGGCTGACGAATGATATACAGTTGTCTTCTGTAACACACCCTTCTATCTTTTCTCCCCCCAAAGGATTGGGGCGGTCAAGTACTATAAATTCAATATTATTCTCTGCAGCAGCTTCCATAGCCAAACCCATGGTACTGATATAAGTATAGGATCTGCAACCAATATCTTGGATATCGTAGACCAAGACATCTATATCTTTCAGCATCTCCCGTGATGGTTTGCGTGTAGCACCATATAGGGAATAGACGGGAAGCCCTGTCTTCTCATCCTTTCCGCCAGCAATCTTATCTCCGGCATATACATCGCCCCTTACACCATGCTCGGGGCCATAGAGTGCAACCAAATTTACGCCCTGAGCTTCTTGTAGGATGTCTATGGTAGATTTAAGTTCTCTATTCACACCTGTAGGGTTGGTTATAAGCCCTACACGTTTGCCTTGGAGGGCTCTGAAATTATCTCTTATCAATCGTTCCAACCCTGTCTCAACCCTACCTGCATGCATGAATGAGGAGATTATAAGCGTAATAAAAGTGAGGAATAAAATCTTTTTCATACCCATATCTTATTTAGTTCTTTTTCCAAAATCGGGTTCCATCTTATGTCTGATAATATTGGCAGCAATAATACCAGGAATAGTGCAGACACATACCCAGATAAAGAAATGAGAATACCCCAGAAGTTCTTGTATCTTACCCGCAGGAATACCGGGAAGCATCATACCCAAAGCCATAAAACCTGTAGCAATGGCATAGTGAGCGGTCTTGTACTCACCGTCGGCAATATAGATCAGATACATCATATAAGCGGTAAAGCCGAATCCATACCCAAGTTGCTCAATGGCCACACAAACCGATACAATGATATTCCATATCATCTGCCTATCCATATGCATTGCGCCTACAGTCCAGGTAGGCATAGACTGTAATTGGTCTGCATACAGTGGTTGGAGGTAAGCCAGCAATACATAGAGCAGGTCGGGTATATTGATGGCAAGAGCCATAGGTATGAGCCATTTCCTATAACCGTCCCTGGAAACCAGATAACCGCTGATAATACCTCCCACAAGGAGAGCAATAACACCTATAGTACCATAAATCATACCCACAGTAGCGGTATTCAAAGCCATGCCGCCTTTGTCTACGGAGTCTAAAAGAAAGGGAGCTGCTATTTTGGCAAGTTGTGACTCTCCCAAGCGATAAGTCAGTAAGAAGAAAAACATGAGCCCCAGGTCTCTTTTGCGAAAGAATGTTGCGAACGTTTTACCAAAATCCGAAAACAACTGAGAAGCGTTTACCTCTTTGCGTGGTTTATCCTGAGCAGGATAGGGCAATATGAGAAAATGATAAAGTGTAAAAAGGATAAAGAGACCTGCCATGAGATAGAAAGTAAGGCTCCATGCTAATGGGATGTTACCTCTAAGCGAAGGGAATATGACACCTTGCTCGATAAGGCCTGCTATCATCACGAGTATGCCCTGTCCGAAAATATTGGCAAGGCGGTAGAATGTATTACGAATACCGACAAACAGAGCCTGCTCACCTGTAGTGAGGCCAAGCATGTAAAAACCATCGGCAGCAATATCATGGGTGGCAGAGCTGAATGCCATAAGCCAAAAGCATGCAAGCGTAGCTCTGACATAAAAATCAGCCGGAATAAAAAAGGCAATTCCAGCAAATGCAGCAGCAATAAGCCCTTGCATGGATACAATCCAGAAGCGTTTGGTTTTGATAAGATCAACGAACGGACTCCAAAGCGGTTTGATAACCCATGGGAAATAAAGCCATGAAGTGTAGAGCGCTATATCCGTATTGGACAACCCCAAACGCTTGTACATGATTACGGCTATGGTCATTACCGCTACATACGGTAATCCTTCTGCAAAGTACAAGGTAGGGATCCACGCCCAAGGAGTTCTTCTTTCTCTTTTCATGATAATTTATTTCACCGGTTAGTATCTCAATGTTATTTCTGCTTGTATGTAATAATGTTTCAAAATGGATAAATAATCATATCCCTCATGTGCCATAACCGCTGCACCTATCTGACACAAGCCCACTCCATGTCCCCAGCCTGCCCCGGTGATGATAAAAGTAGCGGGATCGCCTACAGAATCACACTCTTTGTCTACAACAAAGGCCGAGCTGTAAAGATGAGTACGAGATAACCACTTACGAATGATGAGTTCTTTACCCACTGTCATATCCCGCAGTGTACCTTTGATACGCAACATAGACATCCTGCCTGATGGTCCCCGTTTTACAGGAATAAGATCTATAATATCACCGAAATCTATCCCCGAACGATTACGAAGGAGCTCCGAGAGTTCTCGGCGACTATAAGTCACCTTCCAGCGATAGAAGTCAGTCGTTTCCTGGTCATAATTATTGAGCACTTGGGTGAGAATATTTCTATCGTTAGTATTACAGAAAGCTTCGGGCGAAGTGCGTATCCAATGCTCAGCATTAACTTCTAAAGTCAGGTCGGGAAGAGAATCAGGCTGAAGAGCCACATCGGCTTTCCTCTTGAGATAAGGGTAATGAATATCACCCCAACAAGTATCGAACTCCTCCATAATCCCACCACAACATTTAGAAAATCGGGCATCACACAAAACGCCTTCATAGGTGAGCACTTGCCCTGCGGTTTCCTTTACAGCCTGTTCGACTAGTGGTGAGGTCTTGCGAGTAATGCCCTGATATCGCTGGCAGTGGTCGTCTGCACAGACATCAAACAGCTCATGATCTTCTCTATCAAACCACATCATCACTTCGTCCGCATCATTCTTCTGTATACTATTATGATTGTGGGCAGGACTTGACTGCTCTATTTGAGCAAGTAACCAGCTACGGGATATCACGGCATGAGCTTTGAGCAGTTCATAGGAAGAAGTAGCGCTCATCTCTGATGAAATAACACTTTTGAGGTATTCCTCAACCCTAAGAATATTAATCAATACGAGCTTTCCGTCATGAACGATCACCTTAAGATCTCCATGAAAGCGTTGATTCTCTTTTCGCTCCCAATGAAAGTCTATGCCAATTACCACATCATTGATCTGAAACACAGAGTCAATTGTGGGAGCCTTGAAATACAATTCGTCATACATACCACCTTTCCACAAAATACGGTTACCCTCTGCTTCAAGCTCAATGCTACCGTTTACATTCAGGCTCTTGTTGTATTGATAAGGAGTGATGAAATCTATTGTTGCATGTTTATTTTCGAGAATCCCAACTTTTACAAGAGGCTCCTGATTATGCCAGAGGCACCTCATAATTGGGACAAGTTCCGCTTGGGAATAGCATACCTCACTCAATACGGAGCGAAGAATATTAGCATCTATCCTATCGAAGTCTTTTGCTTTGGGCATCACAAATACACCTCCCATATCCACGGCACCTGGACTAATAAGCATAGGATTGTCACTTTGGTAATAGCATGAAGGCCTGTGAGCTCTACGAAAGAATACGAAGAGGGTGTAGCGGTTGTCTTTGTAAAAAGCAATAATATTCATCATGGGTTCTTCCCCCGGGTTGACATATAGCGATGATTGCTTAAAGCTTTCCAACAGTTTTTCAAAAGTAGTAGCTACACCGGAAGCGGATGATGAACTGATCATGAAAGTTCCTCTAAGCTTATCTTTCATCAGTGCCAGTGTAGTCTCTTGCCCCATAAGTATACTATGCGCTGTACTCATATACAAATAATCCCGCTCTATAGGCAGAAAACGTGTATTTCCGGCCTGGAAATGCAAATGATCGGGAGCAGAAGCACCACACCGAGCTCCATTGTAGAATACCACGAAACCCTCCATTTCTTTCGCCAGAATCAAAAAATCATCAAGGCGCCCTTCCATTGATTGAGAGGTATGTGTCTTACAGGGAATAGTAAAATGTATGGGAAAGATGGGGTATGGATTGATCAGGATATGATAGCGGGAAAGAAAATCACACTTTATCTGCTCTGGGGGCAAATTATTGTCACAAAGAAAACATCTCCTTGAACTGATAGACGCGCTATCCACTTTTGCCGATGACGAACGCTCCCTGCCGGGATTATACTGTACAGTATATTCTATACCGTCTATATTGATAGTACGGTACCGTACACGGGACAAAGCTTCATAGTTATCTCGCGCTTGCTCCCAAACGGCCAGCTGTTTTTCAAAAAAGAGATTGAAGTCCATCATCAATTTTCTTATATTATTCAAAGGATCACTCCACTCTATACTACCCTATTTTTATTATAAGCTATACGAGCTTGTAATTCCCAAGTACGTATCCTGTCTTTATAGAAATTGTTCCTATTTGTCTTTTCTGCATCCAATGCTGCATCAGAGTTATCATTCCATCGCCTACACAAGTATAATACGTCATAGATGCGGCCAATCTGATAATGGCGAGAGAATCGAAGACCTAATGCATAGTCCTCGCCATAACTCGTATTGGGAAGATTGATCTGACGCAACAGTGGAGTATAAAAAGCTCTGGGTGCACCCAGCCCATTAATACGCAAAGCATTGTTACGGCCATTGTCGGGAGTCCATTCTTTATGGTCGATCACGCCGGGTGGTAAAGTATTAAAATCAAAATCAGTCATCATATAAGTACCGACTATCATAGCGCAGTTTTGTTCATAGAAAGCATCGACTATCTTCTGTAACGTATGCTCATCCTTGTAAACATCATCGCTATCAAGCTGGATAGCAAATTTACCGCACTCACGATGGTGAACTGCTGTATTCCAGCATCCGCCTATCTGCAAATCCGTTCTTTCTGGGACAATATGAATAAGTTTATCATCGTGACTAAATTCACGTAGAGCTTCTGTGGTACCATCCGTCGAATGATTATCGACAACAATCAGATTGAATTTAAAACGGGTTTTCTGCGACAATACTGACTTCACGGCGTCACGAATAGTAGCGATACGGTTGCGAACCGGAATAATTACAGAGGCTTCGAAAGGAAATTCGAGATCACTAAAATCAATGCTTCTGAACGTCGGCACCAAGTATGCCCCAACATCTTTGAGGTGAGCAGTACAAGCGGCTTCCATCTCTATCTGCTTAACCCTATTGCGTGGATCCACATAGTCAAAAAGCTTTTGTCCGCTAAGGCGTGCATCATACTCGACATCCGTATATAAGTACTCATTGACATGTATAATACTTGCTCTTTGTGATAATTTAAGCCTAAGATCATACAGCCCTGCATAGGTATAATCTCCACTGGCTCGAGCTATGGCATCTTTGAGTACATCTGTCCGAAAAATCATCAGAGAACCAAAATCAAAGTCATCACGCAGACTCCCCTCTTGGTAGTCTATCACAGGTGCACTTACCACAGTACCACCTTTAGACTTGTAATGATCGGAATAGATCATGCCTGCTTGAGTGTCCCGTGCTATATCGATAAGCCGTTCCAAAGCAAATAGGCCCAATACTGGTTTGGTGCTCTGCGTATAAAACAAAGTATAGTCACCTTGCGCCTGATCCGCTATCCGTTGCAAACCCCTGGTGGTATAGAATGACCCATCCACAAGAATAGTAGAGTCCGCCACTTGTTCTGATGAAACATCACTATCAGGGATCAAGAATATCTTATCAGTCAGTGCACTGTCTCTGAAAGCTGCTATAGCAGGTTCTACAGGAGTACCTGCGGAGTATGAAATGAAGCAAGTAATCATATGGATTATTTTCGTTTTTTTGATTTCTTATCTGTAACAAGAGGTTTGGGAGTGGGTTTATACGGGTTTTCTTTGGGCATCAAAAAATCCAAAACAGACTTCATAATCTCATCTCTTGATTTCGCATTGATAATAGATTCGAATGGCAATCCCAAAATACATGTCTTGTAATTCCCTTCATAGGCCACACCGGCACTTAGATTGTTTTCGCTATATCTCATGAAAGTGTATCCATGATCGTCTACCGGTTCTATAGCATCAGGTGATTCTACGGCATATACCTCGGGGTTCATTCTGCTACAATAGTTATATTGTTTAGTCGATTGGGTTACAGGGCTCACCACAGATTTAAAGCTACCGCCTGCAGCCGCTTTGGAAGCACGCCACATATATTTGAGAGTCTTCTCAGCAAAATCACGATCTTCTTTTGTCGATTTAATCAGTGGGTTGTCATATAGGTCTGTGCCGACATAAGATCCGGAAACAAAGAACGAACCACCGGAATTACAGTAAGTCTGTATGATCTTCTGCGTTTCGCTGTCAAAAGTCTTAAACTCCAGTGGCTTTACACCTCCTCGTCCCATCTTGGTCTGACATTGCTTTCCCAATATCCAATCCACAATAGGATAATCAGTAAGGCTCACCATACGTTCTTTGACAGACTCGTTGCTTGAAGAGACAAACGAATAACCGGCTTGCATGATAGACTGTCCGTGCAAATAGGGATAATCGAAGCTATTACCGGCAATCACTATCTTTTCATAGTTACCGTAACTATCCCCAAAGCCCGAAGCATCGTCATCCATCCAAGGAATTGTTCGCCTAAACTCTTTCATCTGTCCTACAAAACTGATTGACCTTATATAAGGTACTCCATGATCCAAATTATTTACAAATCCGGCCAATGAATCTCTTGTTGCAACAAAATCAGTAGGGGCTGATATACGGTCAAATCCATTTACAACAAGGACAGTACCCTTGCTTTGCGGAGCTTTGCCTATAGAAACAATCTCGGAAGGGAAGCTTTCTCCTCCGTCATTCAATGCTGCAACCTTGAAACTATAGATGTGACCGGGAAGTATCTTGTAAGATAACTGATTTTTGCGCACTACTCTACCGTTGTCAAAGCCTCCATCATCTACCCTCACATACACAACATAACTTTTGGCTTTTGCAAAAGGCTCTATAGGGTCGTCTACAGGCTCCCACCGGAGTATAGCTCGCTCATTGTCTTGTGAATCAAAGAGGACGTTGACGTTATCCACCGGTAATGGCTGTATCGCATAATCGGTTTTTTGCTGGTAAGCCAAAAACTTGGTGATACCTTTATAAATAGAGCGGCTCACCGTAAACTGGAATCTGGGGTCAAGCCCGTAACGCATATCGGCAAAGTTCTGATGCGAAAGCAGCTCCAAAAGCATTGTAGGGACTTTCGGATCTTTGGCTTCAAAGTAGCTCTTATTCCACATCCCTCTGCGTGTCCATCTCGGCTCGTACAGCGTACGCACATCATTGACAATCTGCGATTGTATCATATCGGTAAGATCTCTGGCAGCATAGCGGGAGGATCTGTTTTCGTAAAGGCCGTCATATGATTTCGTAAAGAAGATACCAAGTGTACCGATGATAGAATCATTATAAGTAGTACCCGCATCACTATGGAAAGCAAACGCCATATCTACCGGGACGTGAAGACCGTTTTCTGTAGGATTGATAACAGAGCCTCCGGAAATATAATTGACCCATCGCCCACGTGACTTATAGTCATCGGTATAGTCGTTCTTGCCGTGACTTTCAGAATAGATACTATCCGGCATACCTGCCCATTGTAACCAGTAACGTGCCCCTTCGGTATATCTAGGATAACCACTAATCTCATAGGGCACTTCTATTTTTTTCTTACCTATCTTTTGTGTTGTACCACGAGCTATATTGCCCATACCACCGCCAACCTTAATGCCGTCTGCTGTTACCATACGTCCCTTGCTGCCGGATTTATTGGTTAGAGTAATCTTGTTTGCCGATGGATTTTCCTTGTCAAACTTATAAGTTCCAATATAGATCCATGTACCGCCTCCCATAGTCTGATTTACTGCTACACGGGTACTTCCGCCCATGTGGTTCACTTCGTAGATAGCCTCGTCAGTGGAGTTGGGCAGTGATTTATAGGAAACATATACAGCAAAGTAACCCGTTTTATTGACTTTGACACTCCACGACGCTTTACTCTCATTTCCATCCGTTATAGTCTCGGCCTGACGGTATGTTCCGTCTCTGAAAGGATTCTGATAATCTTGATAATAAAAGTTGCTGTATGCAAATCCCCTATCCGCGCCTGTGATCCAAGGTTTGTCTCCGTTCTGCTCCTCATAGCCTTTTTGCCCCACACCGGGATCATTGTCTATGATATACTCCTCAGTATTTACATCTCTTTCTCTGGGAAGCATCACGCAAGCTCCTGCATGTTCCAGCATAGGCACCAAATAAGGTAATACATAGCCTTGAGTGTAAAGATCCTCTACCGTCTCAAAGATACGTGCCCGCTGCCATTCCCACCTGCGCAACTTTTGCTCATAGTAAAATCCGTGACTCTGCCACATAGCTATATGGCGATTGGTGAGTCCTTTCTTCACACTATACGGCAGTGCCAGATTGCGCACCAAAGGATTACCGTCGTATGTATTAAAAACCTCACGCTTGCTGTCTTTATTATATCTCAATACTCGAGGTATCAATTCCTCGATAGGTCTGTCATCAGTAATTACCTTCACCTTAAATCCATCGTATACGGATGGCAAAGCTTCTTTGATGCTTTCATAAATAAGGTGTACGTTATTTTCCCTAAATGGAATGTAAGCACAATTTTCCGATGCGAAAATAGTAACCATATCAGGGCCAAAAAGGATATTCTTAACCTTGATTTGTCCGATAGACAGCCCGGGATAGTTATGTTTGTTTAGAATATACTCGACTTCTATTTTGAACTGCTCCATTTCATCGGGCTCAGTTTCTTCCTGCGCACACAAGACGGCAGGCATGAGAGAGAGAGCAACACCCAGTAGAATACTTTTCCAGAAAGCTTTCATATTATCTCTTGATTTCCTTGTTTTTTAATGACAGAATCCACAATCCCACCATCGTAAATAATGCATTAAAGATAAGGAGTTCGTAGCTAAATTTATACCCATCGAACCATTCTTCCGAATTCATTTGTAGTATATAACAGAGTATCGGAGCTATAACTGCGACAACGGGCACCCAGCGGTCACGCAAATGACGGCGTGAGAATATCCCGAAAATAAACATACCCAAAATAGGCCCATACGTATAGCTCGCCAAGGTGTAAACGGCGTCTATCACACTGGTCTTGTTCAGAGAGTTGAAAACAAAGATTACCACCCCCATCACAACAGCCATACCTATATGTACCAGCTTGCGTATCCTGACATCCGAAAACTCCCCTTTCTTTCTCGCGCCCAAGATATCCAATGTAAAAGATGTTGTAAGAGCGGTAAGGGCTGACCCCGCAGCTGAGTAAGCAGATGATATAAGCCCCACAATAAACAGGACTCCCACTATAATGGGAAAATATCCGCCTGTGGCGACCATAGGAAAGAGCTCGTCTGATTTGGGCGGATTGGCAATGCCTTTGGCTGCAGTAAAGGTATAGAGCAGTACGCCCAACATCAGAAACAAGGCAATCACAAAGAACTGCAAGATTCCGCTCGTGATCATATTCTTCTGTGAATCCTTATAGTTTTTGCAACTAAGTGTACGTTGCATCATATCCTGATCCAGCCCCGTAGTGGCAATCACCGTGAATACACCCGCCAGAAACTGTTTGAAGAAATATCGCTTGTCATTGACATCATCGAAGAAGAATATTTGGGAGTAATCGCTTTCGCGAATAGTACTCGCAATGCCGCCTAAGCCTAACCCCAACTCCGACGCAATGTAAACGATACAAAGTACTACCGACACAATGATGCACAACGTCTTGAAGGAGTCCGTCCAGATCAGAGACTTCACACCACCCTGAAATGTGTAAAGCCAAACGAGCAACATAGTCACGAATACATTGAGCACAAAGGGTAATCTCAGCGGTGCAAATACAAGATACTGCAACGTGAGGCATACAAGAAACAATCGTACCGCTGCCCCCAGCATTTTGGAGATAAAAAAGAACCACGCACCTGTTTTATATGATGAGAGCCCAAAACGATTTTCAAGATATTCATAGATCGAGACAAGACTCATCTTATAAAAAAGGGGAATGAGCACAAAGGCTATGAGGAATTGCCCCACTACAAACCCCAATACCATCTGTAAATAAGAAAAAGCCCCGGTAGCTACCATACCCGGGACAGAAACAAACGTAACTCCGGATATGCTGGAGCCTATCATGGCAAAGGCAACCATGTACCAACGGGACTTGCGGTTACCGATAAAAAAACCTGCATTATCGGCTTTACGTCCCGTAATGTATGCGATGGTAAAAAGCAGTGCAAAATATGCTATGACTGTGATGATGACTATCGAAGGATTCATATTGATATGGGTGTAATGCTATTCACTGTATAATAAATAAGGTTTGCGCAATTCTTTGAACTTCTCAACGTCGGTATTCCACCTTGACCTGATCTCGTCACTACTCTTTCCCTCCATGATCATCGTACGCACATAGCTCACACCGATGAGCTTTTCAAAAAACGGAGTAAAGAATTTCTCTCCCATATTCAGGTTGCGATAAGCATTGATCACATAGTCCAAGCAGATCTTATGGGAAACAATATCTTCATTGGCCAAAGAAGACAAGTCCACACCGAAGCAAAGTTTGTTGAGTAACGGTGGGTTCTTGGCTCCGGGTACGCTCTTGGGAGTGAAATTGAAGCTATACCCCACCATCCCCGGATGCCCGTAAATCCTAAATGGTTTATCTGTGCCTCTGCCCAAACTCACCACGGTACCTTCGAAGTAGCAAAGCGATGGATATAAGTACACCGATTTCATATCGGGCAAGTTGGGCGATGGAGCCACAGGCAAGGTATAGCGGGTCCCATGAGTATAGTGGAGGCAAGGTATTACCTTGAGATCAAGACTCTGAGTTTTCTTGTCCAGCCAATGCTCACCTATAGCCATGCGTGCCAGCTCCCCCAACGTGAGTCCGTGTACTACAGGGATAGGCAGTAGCCCCACCCCTGATTTGTATTTCATATCCAATATAGGGCCATCTACATACATACCGTTGGGATTGGGACGGTCGAGCACAACCACTTTCTTCCCGTATCGGGCACAAGCTTCCATGAGTCTCATCATGGATATATAATAGGTATAGTATCTGAGCCCCACATCCTGAATATCCACAAGCAATACATCGAAAGTTTTCATACTTTGCTGTGACGGATACCGGGATCTACCATCATAAAGCGAATAGATAGGCACACCGGTGGATGGGTCTTTGCCACTCGACACATGCTCTCCCGCATCGGCATTGCCTCTGAATCCATGCTCCGGAGAGAAGAGCGCTGTGACCTTGACACGATGCTCAAGCAAAACATCCAGTGTATGTCTCCCCTCGACCAAGCCTGTATGATTTGAGAATAAAGCTACCCGTTTCTTGTGAATCATGGGCAAATACTCATTTAGCCGGGCGGCACCTACCACTACGCTGTCTGTCTGCGCATAGCATAAGGTAGCCAATACACAAAAAAAGGAAAAGATAATCAATGCTCTTTTTTTCATACTATTAGTCAAACAATGGGATGTTTTCAACAAAGATAAAATAGTTTTAATATCATTATCTCCTAAATCAATTATTTATATTTTGGTAACAAATTTTAAGTTCACTACATTTGTATCATCTTTTATACAAAAAAGAATTAAATATAGAAGCCCCAAACAGGCATAGATAAAGAATAATGTATATTTAAGCCATATTGAGTAATACCATCAATAAAGCCGACAATAAGAGACAAATAAACACAAACGATTATATAGATCATAAAAAGAACCACCCATGATACTCATAGCGGAAAGCGGATCTACAAAAGCACAATGGACACTTCTGGAAAGAGGTGAAATTATAGAACAAGCCTATACAGAAGGCATCAATCCATACTTTCAGTCACGGAGAGAAATCAGCAGAGCCATAAGACTGGGGCTACCGGAAGGATTTTTCAGAACGAAAATCACCAAAGGATATTACTACGGCGCAGGATGCAACACTCCGGAGAAGATAGAGACGGTATCCGCATCCCTCACTGCACAGTTTCGCACGCCATTCGAAGTCGAGAGTGACCTCTTGGGGGCTGCACGCGGGCTATTTGGCAAAGACCAAGGCATCGCCTGCATTTTGGGTACGGGCTCCAACTCATGCTACTACAACGGCGACATCATAGTAAGAAATATCAAATCAGGAGGTTATCTACTGGGTGATGAAGGTAGCCTGGCGGTTGCCGGCAAAACATTCCTTGCTGACGTAGTGAAAGAATATGCCCCCAAAGAAATCACAGAGCATTACTTCGAGACATTTGCTACAAGCACCGAGTATATTATGGAAACACTGTACAGAAAACCACTCCCAAATAAATTCCTTTCCGAGACGGGCTCTTTCCTTTACCAATACATTGACAACAATTACATTTACCGACTGTTTCTCAACCATTTCAGACAATTCTTTGAGAGATGCGTTTGCCAATATGATTACAACGCACTGCCTACAAGAATTGTGGGTTCGCACGCTGATCACCTTTCGGAAATCTTACGAATAGTGGCCAAAGAATACGGCATCCAACTGGATCTTGTATGCGAAAATGCCATGGCAGGATTAGTTAACTATCATGAAATTGATTCATTCGAAGGCATACATGAGCCCGAATATTATTTACAAAACAAGTAACCTGAGCATCAACTTACTCCTGAATAGAAATACAACAATCGCCTCAACGAGTGACAAGATGACAGCAATAAGGTTAAATACGCAATTATTTTGATATTCCACGCTCACCTTTGAGGGTATTGACAAAGGGGGTGTACATGTAGTATATTTATCCTGAATATAATCGCGATAACCGCACATCCATACATAAAACTCAAAAAACAATGAATAACAACTATACTCTACTCCTTACCAATAAACAAGACTATGCACTCCTCCACAAAAACCTCGTGACACACGAGGCAACTCCGGCACTATGCCACAACACCAAACATAGACATCCGATCCCTGCATCTAAACTCCATATAATCAAAACATAAACAAGAAAACCCCAACACTCAAAGCTAAAGAGTGTAGTCTAAATAACAACTATATACCTCCCCCTTCAAGCGCCCTGCATCACACACGCTCAACCATAACCTAGTGAAATAACACACACCAGAAACCGGCAACTCATTGATTTCCCTCAACAGCCGCACAATTCACTTCTGCATCCCAAAAAAAGGCCCTATATCTTAGTTAAAACACTTTCGCATTTTAGTTAAAACGTTTTGGTGTTTTAGTTAAAGTACTGAAATGTCTTAGCTAAAACACCAAAACGTTTTAACTAAAACACAGAGGCATCACAACTAAAATACAACTCCATCTCTACAACATACCCCATTACCTCAAAAAGGAGTTTGAATCGAACTTATTCCACACGTCACATAGGACTTACGCAACAAGGAATAAGCTTTGAAAGGGATATAGAGCAATTATTTCAAAAAAATCAAATCTTCAACCAATTTATTTTACTGATAATTAAATAGTTATAAAAACATCACATCAATCACCACCAACCCTCAAAATAACACAATGATACCAAAAACAACAATACAATATCATTATGAAATATCGACCTCCCGTCCACATCGAAACCAATACGACAATACCACTGCCTTACAAATGCAACATAACAGTCGAATGAGCCTTCCCTACTGTAAAGCCCTTATAAATATGAAAATCAAAACTTCGCAATATGATTTGAAACAAAGGCGTTAGACCGTTAAAGAGAACACAGCCCGCTATTTGTGAAAATATGTTTCCAACATATAAATATAATCAAATACAAAGTTCATATAAAATTAATAAATACCTTTATCGCGAACATAAAAATAATTAAATCAAAAATCATAAGACACAATTAATAAACAATACGATACCATAGAGATTCTTTAATTAAAAAAACGAATATACCGGAGTGTAGTCTTTAGCCCCGGAAAGTAAACAAAAGACACTCCTACTCCAAACTCTTAGAGATAATAAGGCTATAGCCCCCGCAAAGGGCATAAAACAAATTATTAGGTTGATATTCAAATCACTAATACCAGTATTCTATATGAATGTAAATTTACAGCTAACAAAGTATTTCCGATCCTATCGGTTGGGGACTTTAATTTTTGCATCTGCGATTATGGGAGTGTGTGCCAATCCTCTTCATGCAGCACGCCCCATATCATCGGATGATGCGGAACAGTTGATCCAGCAAAACACCGTGGTTATCAACGGTACCGTGGTAGACGAAAAAGGCGAAGCTATCATAGGAGCCAGCGTGATAGAGAAAAGTATGCCAAAAAACGGTTTTGCCACGGATGTCAACGGCAAATTCAGTATCAAAGTGCCGGAAGGAGCCGTACTTATTATCACCTCGGTAGGATACAAGAAAGTAGAAGTCAAAGCCCACCAAGGAATGAAGGTGGTACTGCAAGACGATGCCAAAGCCCTCAAGGAGGTAGTGGTAGTAGGCTATGGAACTCAAAAGAAAGTAAACCTGACGGGGGCCGTTGCCAACGTAAATGTGAAAGAAGCTGTAGCAAGTCGCCCGGTAACGGATGTAGCGAAAGCTTTGCAAGGTATCACTCCGGGGCTCACCATCACCAATAACACCGGAGGTGTGGGAACAAACTCTACGATCAAACTGCGTGGTGCCATAGGATCACTCAATGCATCAGGGGGTACTTCTCCACTGATTCTGGTGGATAACGTAGAAATACCCGATATCAACCTCATCAATCCTGACGATATCGAAACTATATCGGTGCTCAAAGATGCTGCTTCATCGTCAATATACGGCACACGCGCAGCATGGGGAGTGATACTCATCACCACAAAGTCGGGCAAAAGAGGTGACAAAGTACAAGTCACCTACTCCAATAACTTTGCATGGAACACGCCTACCAAAAAACCGGAACTTGCATCTACAGTAGATAATGCCAAGTTCGCACTGGAAGTGATGAAGAGAATAGGCCTCAGCAGTAAGACCAATATAGGCTATACCATAGACGACTACGCTCTAAAAAAAATGATGGAGTGGAATGAGAAGTACGGGAATATGTCTGAAAAAGAGCTGGGAGAGTTGCAACAAGGCAGAGACTTTGAGGTGAGTAACGGTAAAACCTACTTTTACCGCTCATTCGACCCCATGAAAGAGTTTACCAAAAACTGGACACCACAGCAAACACACAACCTATCGATTTCGGGAGGTAATGACAAGACTATATATAATATCAGTCTGGGATACCTGAACCAAAAAGGTATTATGAAATTCAATACCGATCAATACAACAGATACAATGTAAACTCAAGTATCACCACGAATATCAAAGACTGGTGGAGGGTGAAAGCCAATATCCTTTACACTAAATCGGAGAACGAGCAGCCATATAGATTTACATCGGGACAATACGATGCTTGGTTTTATCTTTTGCGTTGGCCTCGCTGGTATCCCTACACTACCTACGAAGGAAAGGAATTCCGCTCTGCCGTAACAGATATCAAGGCGGGCAATAAAGAAAGGGAGACTCAAAACTACATTCGCCTCAACCTTGGTACGGAACTGAATCCCTTACAAAACCTCACCGTAAACTTCGACTACACCTACTCATCCATCAATGTGGCTGAGAAAAGAGACGGCGGCAAGATCACAGCCTATGATATGTTCTCGGCTGCACCGTTCGACAATTATAAGGATATATACGGAAGTTCGCATGATAGAGCCGTGCAGTCATCGAGCTATACTACAGCGAATATATTCAAAGCATACGGAACATACCTTTGGGAACTCAACGACAATCATAATTTTAAATTCATGGCAGGGATGGATGCAGAGAAGCGTGAGGCTTTGTCGCACTACTCCGAACGCAGAGGGCTTATCAGTATGAAATATCCCGAGATAGCGCTTGCCACAGGTGATCAGTACTCTTACAGCCCGTATGATTCATACCACAATGAACTTTCGTCAGCAGGATTCTTTGGTCGCATCAACTATAACTTCCAAGAAAAATATCTTTTGGAGCTAAATGCGCGTTATGACGGTTCATCCAAATTTCCTCAAGGAAAGAAATGGGCTTTGTTTCCCTCCGTATCAGCAGGATGGAGACTATCCGAAGAAAAATTCATGGAATGGAGCAAACCCTATGTATCCAACATGAAGATACGGGCATCATGGGGTACTATAGGCAACCAAGACGTACCGGCCAATACTTATATCTCCACAATGTCATCAGGCAATGCAAACTGGATAGTCGACGGTAAAGAAGTGACCTACCTAAACTCCCCGTCGATCATCTCACCTGAGCTTACATGGGAAAGAGTTACTACACTGGATATCGGTGCGGATATGAGATTTTTCAATAATAAATTCGGCATCACCATGGACTGGTATCAGCGTGTTACATCGGATATGCACAGTCCCGGCGAAACACTGCCACTTACCTTTGGCGCAAAATCACCGCTAATCAATTTCGGGGAGATTACAGGTAAAGGATTTGAGATAGCTATGGACTTCAATCATAGATTCGGATTCGGCCTTGGCGTCAATGCCCGTGCATCGCTGTCACACGTGAGTGAGAAAATCACTAAGTACAACTCCGCCATCAAAAATATCAATAGCTATTATGAAGGCAAGAAACTCGGAGAAATATGGGGCTACGAAACCGACAGACTCTTCCAAGCTTCGGATTTCAATCCTGACGGCACGCTAAAAGATGGCATTGCCTCTCAAAGTCTTTTTGAAAGCGGTAACTCTACGGGATTTAAATTCGGCCCCGGTGATGTGAAATATAAGGATCTTGATGGTGACGGCAAAATCACTTACGGCAAGAATACGGTAGACGACCATGGTGACCAAAAGGTGATCGGCAACAGCCTACCCAACTATGAATATAGCTTTAGCTTTGGATTGGATTATAAAGGATTTGATTTCAGTATGTTTTTCCAAGGTGTAGGTAAGCACGACTACTGGGCCTATGGGGCTTTTGCAATCCCTTCGGGCGGCTCCAGCTACGCCGATGCATTTTATGCTCATCAGACAGATTACTGGACACCGACGAATACGGGAGCCTTCTATCCCCGACCTTCTGATATGTCATGGAAAACGGATAATCAGAATTATCTGAAACAAACTCGCTTCCTCTCCAACATGGCTTACCTGAGATGTAAAAATATCACCGTAGGCTATACCTTGCCTGAAATATGGGTACAAAAGATATTCCTGCAATCGGCAAGAGTTTATTTCAGTGGGGAGAATTTATTTGAGTTTGATCACATGAAAATTCCTGTGGATCCCGAATCCACTGCTTATAAAGCCGGAGCCGGAAGCAGTACCTGGGCATTCGGCAGAAGCTACCCATTCAATAGGACTCTTTCAATGGGTGTAAAGATAGGATTCTAACATTAATTATTGAAGATTATGAAATACAAAATATTTGCATTGGCATCGATAGCACTGATGCTCTGCTCTTGCAACGATTTCCTATCATCAGGGGCTAAAGACAAAATAGAGGACAATCCCGACTTTTGGAATGACGAGGGTAACATCCGCACAAGTTTTTTCAAGTATTATGATCTCTACTTTGAGGGTTATAACAGTGGATGGAGCAGATCGGACTGGTTTTACAATACCAATGTGGCAGACTGGACAGATGATAATGCCCAAGAAGCCGCTACTACTTTTACCAAAGTAGCTCCGCCCGCAGAAACAGACGCATCCACCACAAAGAAAGATGAGCGCAACTGGACATTCAGCTATGTAAGAGAATTCAATACCCTTATCAACAAAATATCCGCCTCAAAGCTTGACAAGGAAGCTAAAGAGCACTGGCTCGGCATTGGGCGCTTCTTCCGTGGTCTTGAATATGCCAAATTGGTATCTAAATTTGGTGATGTGCCTTGGTATTCGCAGGCATTAGAAAGTAAAGATTATGATGCACTCTACAAAGAGCGCCAACCTCGTGAGGTAATTATGGATAGTGTGTTGAAGGATTTCGAATATGCAAGTACACATATCCGTAAAAATGATTTTGTAGAAGGAGTTTCAGTCAATCGATTTGTAGCGGAAGCTTTTGCTTCAAGAGCTATGCTATTCGAAGGTACATGGCAGAAATACCGCGAGAAAAACACAGGAGCAGCAAAAAAATATCTTGAATTTGCCCTAAAGATGTGTGAGGATGTGATGAAAAACGGACATTATATCATATCGGACGATTATAAGGCTCTTACAACCAGTATAGATCTGAAAGGTAATCCCGAAGTATTATTATACCGCTCTTATGTCGACGGTATCGTAACTCACAGTCTGATGAGTTTTCAGAATACTGAGGCAGAAATCTCGAGCCCTTCGAAGGATCTTATAGATAGCTATTTATCTAAAAACGGCTTGCCCATATCACAGACCGATAATAAGCAATACAAAGGAGACAAATGGTTCTTTGATGAGATAGCAGACAGAGACCCCAGACTCTCTGCTACGATAGATGTAAGCGGGCTTAAGCTAAATGGTGTGGAAAAGATCTATGCAGTATCAGGATACTTTGCCAATAGATTCGTAAATGAGACACTCAAAGATCAGCCCGGAGGTAAAAGTGCTACCAATATCACGGATGCTCCCATCATGAAATTCAATGAAGTGCTCCTCAATTACCTTGAAGCAGCGGCAGAGCTTTCGGCGCTAGGAGCACGTGCTATTACACAAATGGACGTAGACATAACTATCAATAAGATAAGAGATCGTAAAGGAGTACAGATGCCTCATGTAACATTGGCGGGACAAAGTTTTTCCGTAAATGGAATTACTATAGAAGATCCCTCCAAAGACGCTGACGTAAGCTCACTGATCTGGGAAATCAGACGAGAAAGACGTACCGAACTTGTGTATGAAGGGATTAGATTCGATGATTTGAGAAGGTGGAACAAACTTCAGTATGCTGACATGAAGCTCAATAAGAAGCTAAATCTTGGAGCATGGTTAGACAAACCCAAATTCATAGAATGGTACAACAAAACTTTCAATCCAACCAAGCCTATCACACTCAAAAGTCTTGAAACAGTATTTTTGGATAGAAGTGGCGATGCTGGGTACATCAAACCTATCAGAAATGAAAACTCTGTGAGAGTATATGCGGAGAAAGACTACCTCTACCCTATCCCTATAGACCAGATAACCCTATATGAAAAGAATGGTAAGAAATTGAAGCAAAACCCCGGTTGGTAGCAAGCTGATTTAAACCAAAATAAAAAAGGAAGAGTAAAATGTGTACTTAACAGCACATTTTACTCTTCCTTTTTTAGACTTGATCAGCCGGATGTATCTCAACAAAGTAGCTGAAAGACATATGGAGACCGTTGCATAGCTGGCAAATTGCTTCGTTGCTTGCGAGATTCGCGCTTGGTCATTTACCTGAGGTAAACTCCCTGTGCACTCACTCTTAGCGCCTTGCACTTTACCCTCTCTGCCCGGTCAAAGTGTCTTTTGTCGGCTTTGCCTCCAAAATCCATGAGACTGTTGACTTTTGCAACAGTTTCATATGGCATCAAAAGCCAAACTGTAATACTACAGCTTAGTGATCAGAGTCCCGTTCTTCTGAGCAGAGGTTGAATATCGGCATCTTGTCCCCTAAAACTTCTATACAAGTCTGCGGCATCCTGCCTATCGCCTTGTTCCAATATTTTATGACGAAAAGAATCGGCCGTTGACTTATCGAAAATACCATGTTCCTGAAAGCATGCAAAGGCATCAGCATCCAAAACCTCTGCCCATTTGTAACCGTAATACCCCGAAGCATAACCACCGGAAAAAATATGTCCGAATGAAGTACTCATCACGCAGGAAGGAGGAGACGAAGGTAATACCATAGCTTTTGCCCAGGCATTTTCTTCAAAAGTCTTAATATCCTGATCTTGGGGTAAGGCATCCCTAAGTGTATGCCACGCCATATCCAAGTAGCCGAAACTCAACTGACGACAAGCAGCATACCCGGCAAGGAAATTACGGGCTTTGATTATCTTATCAATTAAGAGTTGGGGTATTTTGTCTTGTGTCTCGTAGTGCCGAGCAAAACCATCCAACCACTCCCTCTCTGTAAGCCAGTTTTCCATGAGTTGACTAGGTAGCTCTACAAAATCACGAGACACATTGGTGCCTGACAAAGACTCATATTTTACCTTGGAAAATAACCCATGCAAAGCATGACCAAATTCGTGCAGGAATGTACCCACCTCACCTGCTGTAAGAAGAGAAGGTTTACCCTCTGTAGGAGGCGTAAAATTCATTACCACTACGATATGAGGCCTGTGATCTTTTGACTGACCTTCTTGATATTGCTCTTGGAAATTACTCATCCATGCCCCACTCTTTTTGCCTTCACGGGGAAAGAAATCGGTATACAATACACCAAGATAGCTACCATCAGTATCCAAGACCTCGTATGCATTGACATCTTTATGATAGACAGGGATAGCCGGTTGTAAACGGAATGTAATACCATACAAGCGAGTGGCAAGCGAGAAAACGCCGTTGATTACAGATGAAAGTTCGAAATACGGTCTGAGCATCTCATCGTCAAGGTCATAATAAGTTTGTTTGTACTGCTCAGCCCAGTATGCCCAGTCCCACGGTTGTAGCTCTCCTACAAAATTATTATTATGAGCATACTCGGATATCTTGGCTGTTTCTTGGACAGCCAGAGGTTTGTAGGCCTCAAGCAATTTATCCAAAAGTCCATAAACATCTTCAGGGGCTTTTGCCATGCGATGGCGCAAGGCCATATGAGCATAAGTTTCGTAACCCAAAAGATTTGCCAACTCTTTTCTTTTATTCACAATATCCAAGACAATCTGTTTATTGCAGTATTCATTGTCTACCGCTCCCAGCGACATCTTGGCTTCGTACATCTCCTTCCTAAGAGAAGAATCAGGGCAATGCTGCATAAATGGGAAATAAGACGGGGCAGAAAGATCAAAAAGCCAACCTGACTGATGTCCCCCTTTAAGGGCTTTGTCCGCAGCAAGATCAAGAGAAGCCTGTGGCATTGCGGATATCTGATCCTGATTGTCTACAAATAGCTTGAATATATTTTGTTCACGTAGATTGTTTTGACCATATGTTAAGGTAAGGCTGCTAAGTTGGAGGCTCAATTGTTCCAATGCTTTTTTATCCTCTTCCCCAAGAAGAGCCCCACTTTCCACAAAGCCGTCATAACAATTCTGTAGCAAACGTCTATCTTCGACAGAGAGGTCAAGGTCGTCCTTGGAGTCATATACGGCTTTGACCTTATCAAACAATGGCCGAGAAAGAATAATATACGTAGAAAGCTCTGAGAGCTGCGGAATAACACGTTCAGAAACTTTCATCAATTCATCTGAACTATTGCTATGTAAAAGATTGAAAAATACACCGGAAACCAAAGATAAATGTTTACCTGCCTGCTCTAAAGCAACAATAGTATTCTCAAAGGAGGGTTTATCAGGGTTATTTATGATAGATTCAATCTCCTCTCTCTTGAGCGAAATAGCATACTCAAATGCGGGTTCGTAGTCCTCAATGGAAAAATTAGTGAACGGATAAGTGCCGTGCAAAGTATTATAGACCCTAAAAATAGGATTGCCATTCAGTTTTTTCATTTCATATAAATTTTATGCAAAGATAATTATTACGAATCCATTTATCAATGGATCAACAAATCACCGCAAATAGCATCATTGCGGAAACATTGTTTGAATAAAATCACAAAATCCACAGTGCACCAATGCTATGGTTATAAAATTAAAGACTTTAGTCAAAATCACACTTCGAATATTTCTCAAACAAAAGAATATACCCAGAGTAATCTATCACAGTAAGACTATTTCCAGCTTTAAAACCTTGAAAAAAAGTATTACTTTTGTAAGCGCATGGAAGAAGGCAATGATTAAACATTAAATAAAAAACAATAATGTAATAATTATGACTTCACAAGAACAAGCCGATTGGCTCAGTTATCTCATTTTTGGCACTGGAACAGCCCACTCTATATTATTATTAGCACTTGTAATCACCTTTGGCGTGATTCTTGGGCGCATTAAAATAGGAGGAATCTCATTGGGCGTAACTTTTGTCCTCTTTGTTGGCATTATATTCGGGCATTTCGGAATCACGATGAAACAAGATGTAATGCACTTCTTCAAAGAATTCGGACTCATCTTATTTGTATACTCCATAGGTTTGCAAGTAGGTCCCGGATTTTTCTCATCCCTCAAAAAAGGCGGGCTCAAACTCAATCTTATAGCAATAGGTATAGTGTTACTGGGTGTTATTACCACAGTGAGTATCGCCTTTATTTCGGGTACGGATATGCCCACAATGGTAGGTGTGCTTTCAGGAGCTATCACTAATACACCGGGATTGGGTGCTGCCCAGCAAGCCTTCTATGACATATTCAGAGTGGAAAACACCAATATTGCTTTGGGCTATGCCGTTGCATATCCTCTTGGGGTGCTTGGTATCATATTCACCACCATAATACTCAAACATATTTGTAAGATCGACCTCAAAAAAGAGGAAGAAAAACTTATCAATGAAGAGCCGGACACGCACACAGCCGTACCTGTATCTTTAATTGTGAGAAATCCTGCACTCTACGGACAGAAGATAGGTAAGATCAATTCTTTGCTGGGAAACCTCAGCTTTGTGATATCCCGTCACTGGTGTAATAAAACAAATAAAATATCCATAGCTCGCGCTGATACAGAACTAAACGAAGGAGACAAGGTCTTTGTGATTACCAGTCCGCAAGACTCAGAACTTCTCAAAAACTACTTCGGAGAAGAAATATCCATGGATCGGAAACAATGGATCCCTACGGAAACTAATCTGATAAGTCGTAGATTCGTTGTCACCAACAAAGAAATCAACGGCAAACAGCTAGGCTCTTTAAGACTCAGACAAATCGAAGGGGTGAATGTAACCCGTATCAACAGAGCAGGAGTAGAGATGGTGGCTAGGCCCGAACTTTTGCTCCAGATGGGGGATCGTCTTACCATTGTAGGGAGTGAAGCTTCCATGCCCAAAATCAAAGAGATCATAGGAGACTCAGTAAAAAGACTCAACGAACCTAATATGGTGGGTATATTCTTGGGTATTGCTTTAGGTGTACTTCTGGGTGTTATTCCGTTTAACTTCCCGGGCATCCCCCAACCCGTAAAATTAGGACTGGCAGGAGGACCTCTCATTATTGCTATCCTTATGGGTGCGTTCGGTTATAAATATAACATTATTACTTATACTACGCCAAGTGTCAACCTCATGCTACGCGAATTCGGAATCACTATATTCTTGGCATGTGTGGGACTCGGAGCGGGAGAAGGCTTTGTGGAAACCATAGTTAGTGGCGGTTATAAATGGATCGGATACGGCGTTATTATCACGATACTACCCTTACTCATAATGGGTATTCTGGCACTTAAGGTCTGGAAAGTAAACTACTACACCCTTAGCGGACTTATTGCCGGTAGTACAACAGACCCACCGGCCTTGGCTTATGCCAATTCAAGTGCAACTAATGATGCTCCGGCTGTGGGATATGCCACCGTATACCCGCTAACGATGTTTTTGAGGGTACTTTCGGCTCAACTCTTAATCATATTCTTCTGCTAAACGAGATTCATGGCGAATGAATATTTCGACTTCAAGAATTTCCGCATAGAACAATCAGACTGTGCCATGAAAGTAGGTACAGACAGTGTTTTATTCGGTTGTTGGGCGGGTACTCCGGCAAAGTCGCCTTACATTCTTGATATCGGGTGTGGTACAGGTGTACTCTGTCTTTTTTTAGCCCAAAGATATCCCGAAGCTATGATTATAGGTATAGAGATAGATCCTCGAGCAGCCCAACAAGCCCATAGAAATATTAATAACAGTAAGTATAAAGACAGGATCAGCATAGTAAATGCTGATTTCCTGTCATACTCCCCAGATATTACTTTTGATCTGATTATAAGCAATCCTCCCTACTTCAAGAGTTCATTGCAAGCTCCACAATCACAAAGAAGCCAAGCTCGTCATGAAGAGTGTGGATTAAGCATAGAGAGCCTTTTATCGCATGCTTGTACGCTACTCAAAGACGATGGTGAGATAGCCCTGATCACTCCTCATCCTCGCTTGGAAGATCTAAGAAGTTATGCTGCTTACAATAGGATAAAACCCTCTCGTATCACTCATGTACAGAGTAAGCCTGACAAACAACCGTCAAGATTATTATCATCATGGTGCAAAGCCTACAACTCAAAAGCAGGTTACAAGGAAACAACCTTGATCTTAAATGATCCTGACAATAAAAGATCAAAAGAATTTATGGCTTTGACCTCTGATTTTTATATCAAATAACGTCCTGCACCACACTCTTTTCAGAAAACGAGTGAAATTCTGAGAAATAAATATAGTAAGGGGTTGACTAAGATAGTCCTTGAATGTAATCAATATTGAAACACAATGTACATGCAGTCTACCGGCTTTGTTATATTCAGGGAAATCAAACCCATTCACAAGTGACACTTTATTACAATTGATGGCTGTTTATGAGAGATAGAAATATTATCATAATGCTCACCATAAGCTCATATTAAAACCTAAATATCATTTAATATGGATAGCCTGAATCAATAAGACACTCCACATCTATCCCCCAATCACAAGTGTGAGCGATCTATTGACTCCGCGTATTTTTGTAACTACGTCATGATCTTTTCTTAGTTAGGTTTTACTTTTTTCTTAGTTAGGAAAGTCAAGTGACGTAGTTACAAAAATAATACAATGCAGTTAGAAAAAAATTGCATTGTAGTTAGGTTTTTACACACTTGAAGTACGGAAATAAAAAACCGCAAATGGAACTAATGTATCCCACTTGCGGATTTTTTGAGCTATATCTTGGTGTGATTAGCTCAGGATTGACATTTTGATATTATTGTCAGACTACTCTATTCTGACACTTTGTATCCTTATCAAAGTTATCACTCATATCCCCCCCTCCAAAGTAACCGTGGATTACAGATATGCTTGTGGAGTATAGTGTGGTTGTTAGTCTCATATTGCGCTTTATTAATTACAGATTTGAGTAGAATTCCAATAAAAAGGTAAATTATCCTGACACGGCAAAGATACAACATCAGCCCCCCCTTTGTCAAGAGGACAGATAGATTTTTTTCAAATACGGATTTGAGTATATCACCATAATTTAGAGATTTACCCTATTGAGATAGTTGCAAAATCATACAGCTCCTTTGGCTCTATTTATTGTCTCTCAATCTCTTCAAATGTTCCTTTTCAGTTGAGTAATCTCTATGTGCAAACAGCAAAAAGGCATCCTCCTTTTGAATATCATAGATGATTATAAATGAATAATCTATCCATGGAAGAGGTTCATAAATATTATTTGTACCTTTGGTTGAGAAACAAAACGATGAAGGGTGCACACTGCTGGAGGATAGACTTTGAGTTTTATTTACCTGCTTATTTTACCCCCAAATACATCAAGGCATCCTATACACTCTCGAATCTCAAGATTATGGAAATACAAGAGTATATATCAGAATTTATAAATCACACCAACCAAAATATTTTTCTCACTGGTAAAGCAGGTACAGGTAAAACCACCCTGCTGCGCTATATCACGGAACATACTTATAAAAACTGTGTGGTAGCAGCACCTACCGGTATCGCTGCCCTAAACGCAGGCGGTATCACATTGCATTCTCTTTTTCAGATTCCATCAGCTACTTTCATCCCTGAAGAGTTGAGCTTTACCCAACAAGATATTTCATACAATATTATCACTCCGGTTAGCTTTTGGCGACGCACCAAGATGCACGACAATAAGCGCAGATTACTCCGAAATATGGAACTGCTCATCATAGATGAAGTGAGCATGCTACGGGCTGATACATTGGATTTGATAGATATGATCCTAAGACGCATAAGAAAGTCGACCCAACCATTTGGAGGAGTACAAGTCCTTTTTATAGGAGATTTGTTGCAGCTTCCACCCGTAGTGAAGGCTTCAGAATGGAATATTATGAGCAAATATTATTCGGGAATATTCTTCTTCCATGCACAAGTGATCACAAAGTTTCCTCCGTTGTACATGGAATTGGAAAAAGTGTTTCGCCAAAGCGATAACACTTTTATATCATTACTTAATAATTTAAGGACTAATCAAATAGGCACAAATGATATCGCTATACTAAACAAACATGTCGATATACATTTCGATAGCACCCAACATCCCGGATACATTACGCTCACAACTCACAATTACAAAGCAGAACTGATAAACAAACGAGGTATGGATACCCTTGCAGGAAAGATAATGGAATATAAAGCCAAAACAGAAGGCGAATTTCCAGAGTATCTGTATCCAACAGAATCTACACTCGCACTCAAAGAAGGTGCGCGTGTGATGATTCTCAAAAACGATACATCCCAACCGCGTCGATATTACAATGGGAAGTTAGGAACAATACAAACACTCAGTGCCAAGCAGGTTAAGGTGAAACTTGATGATTCCGATCTATCAATCGATATAGAACCATATGAATGGCAAAATATCAGGTACACTTTGGATGCAGAAACAAATGAGCCGGGGCAAGAAGTTATCGGAACTTTCAGGCAGTATCCATTACGGGCAGCTTGGGCCATTACAATACACAAGAGTCAAGGTTTGACATTTGATAAGGCAGCATTGGATCTGGAAGATATTTTTGCATCAGGGCAGGCTTACGTAGCATTGTCAAGGTTGAGAAGCCTTGAGGGTACGGTTTTACTATCCGAAGTGAAAAACAAAGCCATAGTTGTCCCCAAAGATATTATGACATATAAAGAACACAAAAATAGTATCGAACAGCTGGAGCAGCAACTCGCAGTTTATAAAATAAAGTATTGGAAAGAACAAACTATTCTATCGTTTGAATGGACAAGCTTATCAGAACAATGGCGAAAGCATAGCTTCGGATACAAAGCAGAGACAGATCGAAGTGTTAAAAGCAATTACGGTGATTGGGCAAATGAACAGTCAGCACATGTAGATGAGCTGAGGAAAATAGCTTTGAAGTTTTGTAAACAATTGATCGCATTATGGTCAGAAACTTCGATTGACATGACCATGATTAATAATAGAATAAAGAGAGCCGTGGAGTATTTTACGCCTCACTTTAAAGAAATAGCCTCAAGTGTATTAAAAATCCAAAAGGAGGCAAAGAATCAGAAAAAAACAAAACAATACGTCAAAGAGCTGGAAAGTCTTTATCATATCACCACAGATGAAATGCGTCTTCTATATCGTATAAAAGGAGCAGTGGAAGCTCTGACCAAAGGGACTGTTCCTGATCGCCAAGAATTGAGAATCGATACGATGATGGGAGTCTTTCATAAAGATTGTGCTGATATAGCCGGCTTGAATGAAACTGAATTAGATGTAATGGATCATAACCACCTTAAAAGAAAATCTACAGAACGCAAAGTTAGCACTCAGCAACAAACTCTCCTATTATGGCGCTCAGGCAAAAAAATTGACGAGATAGCTTCAGAAAGAAATCTGAAGCCTGATACCATATACAATCATTTGGCTTTTCTCTTGGAGCATGGTGAAATTGAGAGCAAAGACATCATTTGTCAGGAAATAGTAGATGAGCTCATGCCTTTATTCACCAAAACACAAACTCGCGTAGAACTCAAAACACTCTTTGAAGCAACCCAAGGCAAATACCCATACAGCCTACTCAACCTGTACCGAGCTTATTTCGTTTGGAAAAAGAAAACAGAAAACCATAAAAAAGCAACAACAGACCAATAAGATTACTTATTAGGAGGAAGAGAGAGCTTTATTTTAGATTCATAAGTAGATGTTCCTCCTATAATACCTAAGAACATAGGATTTTGAGGAGATAGGATAGCCGAGTTTTCCGGAGATGTTTTCTGTATTTCATAGCTGTATAGATAATCATAAAACTCTTTTTCTACTCTCCTTATTCTCAATGACAAAGAGTCTCTTTCATCATAATTGGAATAATCTATATTGAAAAGCAACTCCTTGGGGCGATGAATATGAGTTCGTTTCACAAAAATTCTTTTATAAGGTGGTTTAATCTCATTATAAAGAATATTGTCACTATACTCATCCAGACATTGGATACTCATAAGAGACTGTTTGCCGGACTTTAGATTATAAGGAAACTCAATTATATAATACTCATCATTAGTTATATTATCTTCAAATGTAATAAAGGCATTGAAAAACTCATAATCCAAGTAAAAAGAAATACTATCCTTAACTTTTATCTTAGGTGGTATTTCAAACTTATTAATTATGTATTCATTGTTGCAAACTATCCTTAGAAAATATAAAGAAGGGTATTCCAAATGATACTTTGATTCCCAAATATGTTTTTCCGTATTCTTGAGCTCTGTAAGCACATTGCCATCTCTGTCTTCTATATATACAGTTTTGACTTTACTATCATAGGGGACTTTTTCGCTATTAATATACATACGAATAGGTTTTCCCAATGAAAATTCGGCTAGGACTTCCACCTTATTTTGATCAGTCTTTTTCAAGTCGACCTTAGAATAGTCTATACAACTAGCCACACATAATGCTAAAGACATTAAACACATTAACCGCTTCATATATAACCTCAAAATTGAAAACTATAACTAATGTACGGAAAACATTGCGGAAGTCGAGCTTCCTTCACCCAGATTTCACCTTTGGATTCTTTCACAGATTTGGAAAATGGCTTTTCTCTGCCCAAAATATTATTTAGGCCCAATTTAAGTAAATGGGCTTTCTTGTCACTCATTTGCTTATGAAACACATATCCGATATTAAGTTGATAATTATTGGGTAGTTTATAATTATTAATATGACTGATCAGAAATGTTCCATCAGCATCAAAGTTTCGTTCAATACCCATAATTTCATCAATATCTTTGATCTTGTAATCAGGGATAGTTATATACCCACCACTGCTTGCCGCAAAATGTAGTGTGACTCCATGATTTTTGGCCAAATTGTAATAGATACCGCCTTTGAGTGTGTGACGCTGGAAGTCAGATGAATAATATTTATCATTATTAATCCCGTCAAACTTTTCTTTAAATATATTCCATGTGTAAGATACATTGAATTTCAACCTATCATACATCCCTGTATAAGACATCTCCAGACCTTGTCCGTTCTTCTGTCCCGTAGTAATCTTCCTCTGCAAATCCAAAGCAATCCTATTACCCAGAATATCCTGGTAGAACCTATATCTCAAGATATCATTCTGCTCATTCATAAAGAGCGTAGCTTTAAACTCCTCTTTCCCTCCACGCAAAGATTGCTTTATACCCACTTCATACAGCTGCGAGCTTGACGGATTAAATTTATTGGAACTGGGAATTCTAAGTTCATAGGGAACACTGATCTTTTGTACAGATAATTGGTGATAAAACTGCCCCATCTCGGAAAATCCTGCATAAATAAGCGTTCCGTCCACCGGCTGATATATAAGTTGCAAACGAGGTTGCAAGTTATTTATAACATCACTGCCAATGATATACAAATTGTAGTTCAGACCTATGTTGAGGCTGAATTTCTCACTGTATTTTATCTTATTCTCAAAATACAGAGAAAGAAGTGAAGATCTCTTCCAATTTTTGGGGTCACTGTACAGGCTACTTATACTGAAGGATGGGTAACTGAAATGCTTTTGGCTGAATCTTACCCCCATTTTAATCTTATAATGTTTACCGAAATATTGTAGACTGCTATGTAATAAATACTCTTGAATAGAATATTTTAGATCCTCCAGTTCTTCTACACGATCTTTTTCCAAAACAATTTGCTTAAGAAATCGATTGTAGAATTTGCTGTAAGAGATATTGGTATTGCCAAACAACTTGTCAGAGAAGAAATGATTCCATCGGAAAGACAGTAGAGAGTTTGACCACCAAAGACTTTCTTTGTAATTTTCAGGTACATCAAAGCTCAGATCTCTGAGGTTGTCTCTACCGGTATATCCACTGAGATAAATATGATCTTTATCTGAAATTTTATAATTGGCCTTGAAATTCAGATCATATAACGAAGCATTGCTACTATCTTCCTTATCCCAGAACCTGCTAAGATAATTAATGAGACTCCGCCTGCCTGAAAAGATAAATGAACTTTTGTTTTTGACAATAGGCCCTTCGCAGAATAAACCTGCATTTACAAGGTCAATAGAGCACCCGCCATGGAACTTTGTCATATTTCCTTCGCGCATCATGATGTCTACTACAGAACTCAAACCGCCCTCATAACGAGCAGGAAATAGACCTTTGTAAAAGTCTACATTTTTCAAGATGTCAGGGTTGAATATAGATATAATACCGGAAAAATGATTATAATTATAAACAGGAACCTCATCAAACAATACTAAATTTTGATCCGGACTCCCTCCTCTGACCTGCAACCCTGTAAAGGAGGTCAAGGATCCGTCTACACCCGAAATAAACTGAAGCTGCTTCATGATATCATTTACACCCAAGAAGGAAGATGATACAGATGAGGTTTGGGCATTCATATTGATCTTTTCCTCAATGTTAACATTATTACGCATAACATTGAGAGGCTTGAGAACATATGTTTTCTCAAATAGATAAAAGTCTTTTTTGGTATCGCCTGTAATGTTAATCTTGAATACCAAGGGTTGATAACCAACATAATTAACTTTCACAATATGCTCACCGTGAGAAAGATTGACACAGTAATAGCCATACTTGTTAGATACGTCTCCTGAAAAGGATTGATCTATACTTACCGAGGCTCCAATAAGAGATTCATGAGAAGAACTCTCATAAATACTTCCACTCAAAGTATAGATTGGCGGATTATAAGTTATTATGATTTTATTGCTTTTTAACGACCAGTTGTAATATACCCCGGGGAGTATTGCTTTGAGTAAGTTATTTACAGATATCTTATCCTCGTTGATTGTGACTTTGCGGTTTAACGAAATCTCCTTGGGGTTGTACGAGAGAATAAACCCTTCTTTCTCAATATCCTTCAACCATTGGTGTACTGTCTGCGTTTGCATGCAACAATGGGTGGTAATCTGATAATCGAGCGTAAAAGAAGATTGGGCATAAAGTCTTATGCCCATACAAAGAAGTATAGTAACTGTTAATGGTATCCTCTTTAGTTTTCGCATTTCAGGTTCGATATCACTACATCTTTGCCATGTATAGTATAGTCGAAATGAAGTAACATTTGCAATTCCTTCATTGCATCATCCAAAGACTCTGTGGTAAAGGTTGTTGTTATCAAACATTTTCCGTCTACCGGTTGCTGCAATACGATATTAGCATCATAATAGTTACTCATGTCTCTCAATACTATTCTAAAATCGGTCTTATCAAACACCAATTTACTATTCTTCCATGACATATAGTTCTGTGAGCGGCTTTTATTTTTTGATATGGACGAATTACCACTTACATATACCCCTTGCTCACCGGGTAGAAGTTCGACTTTTTGTGTTTGAGTCTGAAGCTCAACCTTACCGGTCTTTACATTTACCATAGTGAAATTCTCAGGAGCATTGACATCAAAAGAAGTACCCAAAACTTTCACGATAGCGTTATCTGTTGTGATAACAAATGGATGCACAGTATCTCGCGATACTTCAAAGAAAGCTTGTCCTTTGAGCGTCACAGTTCTGTTTTTTACGAATTGTTTTTTGTATTTGATTGATGAGTTTTTATTCAGTGTGATAGCAGAGCCATCGATCATGGCAATAGTCTTGATATGATCACCTGAAGAAATTTCATATATTGGATTATAGAGATAGTTAAATGCTATTGAGATTACAGCGATCACACATGCTGCAATCCCAACCCAACGAAACAAGGGGATTTTGGTCACTTGTTTTTTGCCGGATATTCTATTTTTTATTTTCTGATAGGCTTTTTCAACGTTTATTTCCCAATGAGAGTCTGATGCCTCCTGTTCCCAAGACATAAACTTTTTTATATCCTCATACTCCTTGGGATTATCCTTGATCCATACTTCAAGAATTTTTTGTTCTTCCTGAGTCAGACTTTCGGAAACGAAGTGTTTGGCCAATATATTTTCGATCGTATTCATTCTGTTTCTGTTATTTTATCTTTCTCAGGATTCAATTAGAAATGCTATAATAAGAATAAAATATTGTGGATGGTCTTTAGCGAATTGTCTTATAATTTTGATAGCTTTACCCATTTGATTTTCGATAGTTTTTATCGACAAATTGAGTTCGTTCGCAATCTCCTGATATGTCTTGCGTTTTATTTTACTCAATTCAAATATTTCTCTACATTTCGGTGGAAGCAATGACAAAGCTTGTGATATTATTTTAACGGCATCAGGCTTTTCCTCATATGATTCTTCCACGATATCATGTTCATGCAAAGAGATATTATCATCGAAAGAAATATCTGAGTTTTTCTGCCTCAAATAATCAATGCATCTATTCCTGACTACAAGTGTGAGGTATGCCCCAGGATTGGAAACATTGTCTAAACGATGTTTTTCCCAAAGGTTCAGAAAACACTCCTGCACAATATCCTCGCAGGTATCTTTATTCGGGATCATTTTAAGAGCAATGTGACAAAGCCTTGCATAATGATCATAAAACAGTTCTTTAAAACGTTCTTTATCTTGCATGAGGGGTACCAGGGTAGGGCTGATTGTATATCGATAGTTCTTGTTTACATACGCTAATTTAGTTAGTCGCCCCTTAAAATCGCGTTTATTTTCTGATATACAGTGAATTACATTCTTATACTCTTTGATAAATCTGCAAGTTTTTGTATCTTTGGATGTAGAAACTTGCAGATTTTTTATGATACGCCCTACTCAAACAGTTCAATCTCTATTCTCTTCGCTGGACGATTTGCTTAACCAGCAACATCCTCTGTATAAACTTTCCCATAAAATCGATTGGAAAAGGTTCGAAGAGGCTTTTTCTTCCTTGTATTGCCCTGACAATGGTCGTCCCGGTAAGCCTATTCGTTTAATGTGTGGTCTTTTAATTCTGAAGCATTTGCGCAATATTTCAGATGAATCTGTTGTAGAACAATGGAGTGAGAACGCTTATTTTCAATATTTTTGTGGCATGCAGGAGTTTACTCCTTCCTTTCCCTGCAATGCCTCGGAACTGGTTCACTTCCGCAAACGTATCGGCGAAAGAGGGATAGAGCTTATTCTTGCAGAAAGTATTCGTGTGAATGATGACAAAAATGAGAAGGATCACCACGATACCGCTTTTATAGACTCCACCGTGCAGGAAAAGAATGTGACTTATCCTACAGATGCCAAGTTGCATAAGAAGATAGTAGGCAAGGTTCTCAAAATCGTAAGGGCTCTCAATCTACCCATTCGTCAAAGCTATACTTTCGTATTGAAAAGAATTTATCGGGATCAACGTTTTCGCAACCATCCCAAGAACCGTAAGAAAGCTCTTAAAGCGGATAAACGGTTACGAACAATAGCGGGACGTTTGGTTCGGGAACTTAAACGAAACCTGGGTAATAACAGGGAGTACGACAAACTCATTTCCCTCTTTGAAAGGATTCTTTCGCAACGGCGTAATTCCACTCAAAAGATTTATTCTATTCATGAACCGGATGTTCAATGCATCAGTAAAGGTAAGGAGCACAAAAAATATGAGTTTGGAAACAAAGTCTCGATTATACGCTCCATGACGGGAGTGATTTTGGGAGCCTCTTCTTTCCGTAATGAGTATGACGGACATACCATAGAGCAAAGCCTCGATCAGGTGAAGAGACTCACGGGAGAAAGGATTAAGAAATTGGCCGGAGATAGAGGTTACCGTGGGAAAAAAGAAATAAACGGTACGCAAATATTGATTCCTGACACTCCAAAAGCTAAAGACAGTTATTATCAACGTAAAAAGAAGCATCGACTTTTCTGCAAGCGTGCAGGAATAGAACCAACTATCGGACATTTGAAGTCAGATTATCGCTTAGGACGTAACTTTTACAAAGGGCTCTTCGGGGATGCTATCAATGTAATGTTAGCTGCAGCGGCATATAACTTCAAAAGAGCCATGAAGCTTCTTTTGTACCTAATAAACAAAATCAGCGAAACACTCCCAATGGAGAGGATTGCGCTGAAATGTGCTTTTTAAGGGACGACTAGTTAGAATTTAAGACAAAAAGAAATCAACCCGCTAATGCAAGGTTGATTTCCCAATCATCGATAATCAAAAGTTTAGAGTTAGACCTGTTGTTATTATCCCCTTATAACCATAGCCGAGTTCTATGAAAGCCCCAAATCCTATAACTCCGGCTCGTAGAGCTATTGGATTGACCTGATATGCAAGCTCCGCTCTATTAGGGCTTTCCGGTTGTGAATACATCATTACCCCCATACTTGCCGAGCCATAAATATTAAACAATGAACTCCGGTAATAAGAAAAATCGCCCGTAGGCATAAACAACAGCCTATTATGATCAATACTGTATATTGGTATAGTGGAATTTTCTGATTTATATACATCTTCCCTTGCTAAAGAATAAGTCAAATCGAAACCTACACCAAACACATCCCAATTATAGCGATAACCAACCCCGATCATGCCTGATGATATGATTTGGGAATATTCACCCCTATCCGTTATCTTATTAGGCATGTCAGGAGTCAATATTTCACTTATTTTTCTGTCATATCCTGTACTGTAAAATATTTTTAATCCTGTTTGTTTTATTTCTTGAGCCTTCAAAGAGACACTCATCACAGGAATCTGGGCAACCCATAGCAATAACAACAATGCTTTTTTCAAAGGTTTCATCTTATCCTATTTAAATATCTCTCTACATCTTACGTAATCAAAGTCTACGCTTAAGACCTATGATACACTTATAAGACGTAAATATCTGTAAAAACCCCTATTTCTTTTTTATGAAATTTTAGGTATTATGCTATACATAAATAGATGATCACCGAGTGATTATTCTCATTTCTCTGATTACTAAGCTAAAACCATACTTCGATCAGAATAACTCTCATTACGTTATAGTAAAATAAAAGATTATCAACTAATTTTGCATAAGGTAAAATATGTCAAATTTGATCATCGATAATATTATGGCAACCTTGCAACTTTGCCTACTCCTGTAACGTTATATTATAAAACAGAACAACATATACTGAAGTGCTTTATGGATGAAATGAAGAAAAAACATACTGTATTGATTACCGGAGCCACAGGGCTTATCGGGAAAAAGCTTTCGACACAGCTGCAAGGCGAAGGGCATACAGTCAAATGGCTTTCAAGAGATAGATATGAAGGCCCGGATGCTCCTAATGGTGGAGTATTTTATTGGAATCTGGATTCAAAGGTCATCGAAGAAAGAGCTTTTGAAAATGTAGATACCATCATACATCTTGCCGGAGCCAACATTGGAGAGCAGCGATGGACTGCTGATCGTAAAAGGGAGATTATGCGAAGTCGCATAGTATCAGCCCGACTCATTTTCAACAAGCTCAAGGTGATGAATCACTCTGTAAAGACTTTTATATCAGCATCAGCTATTGGATACTACGGAGCAGTTACAAGACAAGTGATTTTTGATGAGACCTCACCTATGAGCAATGATTTTCTCTCCAAGACATGCTTCCTTTGGGAACGAGAAGCACACAAGTTTGAGGAGTTGGGAATCCGTACCGTTATATTCCGTAACGGTGTAGTGCTATCCAAAGATGGCGGTCTCTTACCCAAAATGATCATTCCCGTGAAGTTCGGCATCAATTTACCCATGGGAACAGGGCATCAATACATCAATTGGATTCACATTGATGATATTGTAAGAATATACATAAAAGGTGTTGAAGATGAGAACTTGGTAGGAGTTTATAATGCAGTAGCTCCCGGACCACTGACAAACGAACAGTTTATGTATGCTCTATCCTATGCCAAAGGTGGCGAGCGCATCCATATCAAGATGCCCGAAGCTATTCTCAAAACATGCCTTGGCGAGATGTCTCAGCTTATTCTGGAGGGAACTCGAGTATCTGCTGAAAAGATTAAATCTACAGGATTCATTTTTGAATACCCCTCTCTCAACAAAGCTCTACATGAGTGTATAGATTGACCCTCTTTCATTCCTTATCAGAGTATGACTTGGGTGTAAGCATCACAGGCAAAATACATAAATTCGATTTATGAAATGCTCATTTAATGAGCAATTTGCCCCTGATCCTTACACCCAAGTCTCGTTAATAATCATAGTCTGACGTATTATGAGACCGTTGCATAGCAGGCAAATTGCTTCGTTGCTTGCGAGATTCGCGCTTGGTCATTTACCTGAAGTAAACTCCCTGTGCTCTCACTCTTAGCGCCTTGCACTTTACCTTCTCTGCCCGGTCAAAGTGTCTTTTGTCGGCTTTGCCTCCAAAATCCACAAGACTGTTGACTTTTGCAACAGTCTCATTATATAAAATATTTGCTCCACCTCTTGACAAAGGGGGGTAGCATGTTGTATATTTGTTGATATATTTATTTACTATACATACCAATTACACAGAATCAATATACAGGCTACAACACATTTATAAAGATTAAGAAATGAAAACGAGAATAAATGCTATTATAGAATCAAATGAAAATAGATACTCATTCGTACTATATCGATATACGCTTGTGAAGCATTCCAATCTTACATATAGTCATATTTAAAACTCTAAAGAAAAATATCAAAATGTAAGATTGTAAGTAACAATATACAAAACAAACAAAAGATCCGCAAATAGGCGTTTATACCCTATTTGCGGATCTTTTTGTTTGGCGCATACGTATAGTTACATTAGGGCTGTCTTATAACTAAAACACATTGGTTTATTAACTAAGACAGTTTAGTTTTTTAACTAAGGGTTTGGAGTTTGTTAGTTAAGAAAAAACAGTAACGTAACTAAGAAAGATTCAGAGTGTAGCTACAAAAATATATAGAGCTAATTCAACCTTAGGAATAAAGACCAATCATCCATCAGAATTATCATTCCGACAGAATAAACACAACAACAAAGACATATAGACAGAATAATAAACAAATATAAAACATAATCACTTTTCACACACAATCTATAATTCATCTAAAAAATATCACTTTGTTTATTTTAACTTAGGTTTTCAAAAAAGAATGAAATGAATATAATACTTGAGTTTGATAAGCAAAAGTCTACATTCTGAGAAAAAGAGCGATGTATTTTGAGACCGTTGCATAGCAGGCAAATTGCTTCGTTGCTTGCGAGATTCGCGCTTGGTCATTTACCTGAAGTAAACTCCCTGTGCACTCACTCTTAGCGCCTTGCACTTTACCCTCTCTGCCCGGTCAAAGTGTCTTTTGTCGGCTTTGCCTCCAAAATCCACAAGACTGTTGACTTTTGCAACAGTCTCTTTTTGAACATTGGACTCAGTCGACTACACAAGAGAAGAGCTTTAAGTAATACTTACCCGTGTATTTTAATAGCATTGACACTGTTGCATAGAAGAAAAAGAGGTGCAAAGGGAAGTTGTGTTTTAGAGTATCTCGATAGTTTCCCTGAACTTGTAGATCTCCCGCGATCCCGCTACAATGGAATTAAAGTTATTGGCCCTAAATCGGATTACTTCTATTATGCAAACCAAGGTCCAACTCTAAAAGATTGATATAGTAACACCCCTTTATCAAACAGAAGTCTTTGGTCATGAGATATGATAAATCCTGCTTCCTGATCAAAAGCTTTTACGCTCTTTAAACTATGAGAGTGCTCAAACTACTGATTTCTGATCTATCACCTAATTCTAATTATTAGTGTCCGCTAAAAGTTTTTCTGTCCTGCAATCCTCGAAATATTAATCGGACAGCCATGTTTTGGGATCATTTATCTCCTTTTTTATGAAGGATAATAGCTATATGATTATCAATAGACGTGTTTAGCTTCGTTTGAGCGCTTTTATGGGCCAGATTTCAAGGATATTTTGTCAGACAGCCGATCAACAAAGGAGTAGAGGGTCTTATTTCTTCCCCCAATAGGCAAAACAGAGCGCTGAAAAGAGACCGAAACGCCTTAGGGAGGATTGTTCAAAAATCAAAAAAGCCTAATTTGTCTGTAAGTTAGAAGTACGTAAATCAAGTTTAGCGAACACTAATAAATTCTAATGTATGACCCAACACCTAGGTAAAACATATATATGCCCATGTCTTAGCTTTTTGTTTTTCCAGATACATGATAAGAAAGTGAAAGATTGACTTCAACGAGAAGTAAGTCTTTCACTTTCTTATTATCACAATCTATACACTATCCCGAACTTAGTGTATAGATCACAGGACTTTACTCAACAGCAATAAATGGAATCCAGTCGAAAGGGTTAGTTTCAATTCACGCACCCCTAAAGGGTGCGACTTAGCAGTATTGAGGAAAAGCAATAAGACCCCATGTTTCAATTCACGCACCCGTAGGAGCTGCGACTCCAAATATAGGAAATATTCTCTTTTTATACGAATCTCAATTTACCGATAGAGGGTCAACAGCACACAAATTTTACAAACAATAATTAAAAACTATTTCAATTCCCCCTCCCGTAAACTAATCTATACACATATCTCAACGATTTAACATACTTTTATTCAATTTCTTGCATTGTATCCTCGTTGTTTTTTCGTATCTTTATATATGTAACTTAACATTTTCAGGCGTCATAAAAGATGCACGTATCGCTAAGCGATTATATTTCGTCTTGGCAGCAATGACACGTCGTGTGGACGGGGTCATGAACAGTTGTTTTAAGAATCATGCAGAAAGGCAGGGGGCTTATCGACTCCTAAATAATAAAAGATGGAAAATGGATCAGTTTTTGGACTGCGTTACCGCAAATAGCGCACAATGTTGCAAAGATCTTAAGCATGTGCTTTGCATTCAGGATACTACAGAGTTTACTTTTGATAATATCAGTGGCAGATTAAACCCTAATGACGAAGATTATGGGTATGGAACCAACAAGAGTTCGGAGTACAGCATCTTTGCTCATCCTTGCTTGCTCTTTGACCCTGAGACAGAAACCCCTATGGGTTATAGTTCGATTGAGTTGTATAACAGAGATCGCAAAGACGCACGCCAGAAGAAACAGCTGCGTAAAAAACTTGGATTTAATGAGAAAGAATCGTCTCGTTGGGCTGCATCGGCTAAAATGGCAAACGCGAATTTGCCAGAAAATTTACGTAAAACCATGGTGGGTGATCGTGAGAATGATATCTACACCGTCATGAGTAAGACGTTGGAAGAAGGATGTGATTTTCTGATTCGCTCCATTCACAATCGGCTTCTCGAGGGAGATTCAAAATCTAAAAAAGAACGTATCATCGAATGGTTGGATAAACAACCGGTTAGTTTCAGTTGCACATCCCAGATCACTAGGCAAAATGGGCGTAAACCTCGCAAGGCGTTGTTCGACGTCAAATATGCACCAGTCACTTTCGGCAACACAGGTAATGGTAAAGACGATGTTTCAAAGAGTATTAGCTGCCACTACGTTCATGTCAGAGAAGATGCCGGTAGCGTTCCCGAGGGTGAAAAGCCTATCGAATGGCGTTTGCTCACCTCGCACGAAGTAAAGAGTAAGGAAGATGCACTCCGGATTATACAGTGGTACAAGTATCGATGGCATATCGAAGAAGTCTTTAGATTAATGAAAACCAAAGGCTTGGGTATTACCTCTGCCCAATTAGAAAACGGTATGGCGATGAAAAAGCTTATGGCAATGGGGTTCTATGTTGTGCTAAAGTGTATGACTCTAAAGAAAAAATATGACACTGCCAATGAGAGCGTTTCATGTAATCGACTCTTTACAGAGGAAGAGTGCGAGATGCTGCATCTAGAGATGGAAATGCTACATAAAGAGTCTCCTCGATCAAAAGATGGGAATAATCCTTTTCGGGAAGATTCGTTAGCTTGGGCTTCGTGGATAATAGCCCGACTGGGATCATGGAAAGCTTATGTAAAATCTGGCGGACCTCCAGGATATAATACCATGTGCAAAGGTCTAAAGGTTTTCCATGAGCACCTCACTGTACTATCTTTCATGAAACAAAAAAATTAAAAGATGTGTATAAAGATTAGTCCCGTAAAGGGTGCGACACTACATGACTTCACTGATATTTGAGCCGGGTGCTGTTTCAATTCACGCACCCGTAAAGGGTGCGACCATCACATTCGAGGTAACCGATCAGGTATGGGGTGTTTCAATTCACGCACCCGTAAAGGGTGCGACTTCGAAGTCTCTGCCATTCAGATCGCCGGAGGCGTTTCAATTCACGCACCCGTAAAGGGTGCGACGTCTTCTTCTTGCTTAGCTCTAATCTTCTTGTCGAGGTTTCAATTCACGCACCCGTAAAGGGTGCGACCTTTGTCCTCATCTTGAGTTGTTGCCATTCAATGTTTCAATTCACGCACCCGTAAAGGGTGCGACGATGTTGAAGGTCTTGCAGAAGATTACAACTTCCATGTTTCAATTCACGCACCCGTAAAGGGTGCGACTTACGAGGGGATGGGTACACCACACCATACTACAAGTTTCAATTCACGCACCCGTAAAGGGTGCGACTCATCGGGTCTGCACTATACTGATTGATCTTGATGTTTCAATTCACGCACCCGTAAAGGGTGCGACATGTTTGGCTTATACGTCCTCTATAGTTACCAGTTGTTTCAATTCACGCACCCGTAAAGGGTGCGACAGTAATACGAGTAGCATGTTCACCATTTGTTGCAGCGTTTCAATTCACGCACCCGTAAAGGGTGCGACTGCCGTTGACCTGTATTGTGATCCCCGAGTCCGTGTTTCAATTCACGCACCCGTAAAGGGTGCGACATGTTTGGCTTATACGTCCTCTATAGTTACCAGTTGTTTCAATTCACGCACCCGTAAAGGGTGCGACAGTAATACGAGTAGCATGTTCACCATTTGTTGCAGCGTTTCAATTCACGCACCCGTAAAGGGTGCGACTGCCGTTGACCTGTATTGTGATCCCCGAGTCCGTGTTTCAATTCACGCACCCGTAAAGGGTGCGACGCAGACGGCCACGGAGATTAGGTCAGAAGTTGCTGTTTCAATTCACGCACCCGTAAAGGGTGCGACTTATATTGTTTTCTGTAATAATTATTACGCAATGTTTCAATTCACGCACCCGTAAAGGGTGCGACTTGCCGTTGACCTGTATTGTGATCCCCGAGTCCGTGTTTCAATTCACGCACCCGTAAAGGGTGCGACTTTGAGCAAAGATGTAAGCCCTATTGTAATAAGCGTAGTTTCAATTCACGCACACGTAAAGGGTGCGACTCCGAGGTGCGCCCAATTCGCAACACATGAGTGGTGTTTCAATTCACGCACCCGTAAAGGGTGCGACACCCAAGATTGTACCACCTTAGTGGTTATGTCGGCGTTTCAATTCACGCACCCGTAAAGGGTGCGACCGTGATAGACCGAGCGCTGTCGCTCGAATTCGCGCTTTCAATTCACGCACCCGTAAAGGGTGCGACGCACCCATTTACCACCTACATTAGCCTTAAAATGTTTCAATTCACGCACCCGTAAAGGGTGCGACACCCTGAGGGTGTTCTTTCCCTCAAATTATAAAATGTTTCAATTCACGCACCCGTAAAGGGTGCGACCAAGCCTACCGGTTGTAGTCTTGCCACAAGATATGTTTCAATTCACGCACCCGTAAAGGGTGCGACGTTTATCAAAACTATTTTTTTCTACCTTAGTTGGTTTCAATTCACGCACCCGTAAAGGGTGCGACCAACATGTCGATGGACAGGAGCAGCATCTACAGAGTTTCAATTCACGCACCCGTAAAGGGTGCGACTTAAGACTGCAGAGTCCAGAATTACGCAGACGGCGGTTTCAATTCACGCACCCGTAAAGGGTGCGACTAAGATATACATAGAATCATGTAACAACAACGACGTTTCAATTCACGCACCCGTAAAGGGTGCGACAAGGTTGCACAACAAGGCACATCCGGCAAGCAATGTTTCAATTCACGCACCCGTAAAGGGTGCGACTTGATTTGTGTGGTGCTTATGGTATAGACATAGAGTTTCAATTCACGCACCCGTAAAGGGTGCGACAGTCTGGTTTGTGTGGGGGGCTTCAGGGGGAGGGAGTTTCAATTCACGCACCCGTAAAGGGTGCGACTTACCGCTGCGTTATCTTGAGCATCCTCTAAGGGTTTCAATTCACGCACCCGTAAAGGGTGCGACATTAATTGTGTTTATCTCGTTGTAGTCCCCTCCGAGTTTCAATTCACGCACCCGTAAAGGGTGCGACTAATCTATTGACATTAATATCAAACACGTATAAGTTTCAATTCACGCACCCGTAAAGGGTGCGACAAGGTGGCTCTTATCACTCAGACGTCTGTCACGGCGTTTCAATTCACGCACCCGTAAAGGGTGCGACGATGCTGTTCAGGGACTACACGTCCGTATCTGATGTTTCAATTCACGCACCCGTAAAGGGTGCGACCTTTTGCGGAGCCGTTCGGTGAGGATGTCTCTAAGTTTCAATTCACGCACCCGTAAAGGGTGCGACTGAAAAACAGCGTGCAGAGTGTAGGTACATATACAAGTTTCAATTCACGCACCCGTAAAGGGTGCGACCTCTTTGTTCTCATCTTGAGCTGCTGCCACTCGATGTTTCAATTCACGCACCCGTAAAGGGTGCGACAGGTGTCTTTAAAAAGCTTTACACAAGGTATTCTTATTGGTTAGATATGCGAAGATAGATTTTTTTTAATAATTAAGTTTAAATAAAAGATTTAAATATCATAATCTATTGATAATCAATACATGCGATAGACACAGCGTTTTATAGGTAGCCTATGGTTCGCAGATGGTTATTAGATTATTAAGTCTCCTGTAAAATCGAGAGAATTACTCTTTCCCAAAGACTCAATCCTCTGTTTATAATTATTAGGCAGATGATAGAAACGAACAGAATCTAAAGATGGATCAATAATATTTTGGATGTCGTTTTTCATAAGAAGAAACTGAGCAGGCTCAAGTAGACATTCAAAAAGTGAGTTCTGAACACGATGTCCATAGTTTTGACAGACTTTTGCTACTTTGCGCAATCTCTTCTGTCCGTCCTCTGAAAACGCTACATCATAAGCGACTAATACATACATAAGCTTCAAGGCATTATAAATACAGGATAATCATCTAATACTCCTCTAATGTAATTAGCTAATAATCTTGCTTGTACATGTGGTAAAAGACCTAATGGTATTCGCTCCTTGATATAAGGGTGAATTAATTCTTCTTTTTTACGTTGTTGCCACGTCTGAATGACTTTACGCCGTGCTTCGTCTGTAAGCAAAACGGCCTTATCTTGTTGGCGAATGAAGTCATTTAATTTTATCATACGGTTATTGATCAATGATAGTACAAAGCGGTCTACAAGGTAAGGTCTAAGTTCTTCTATGAGATCTAATGCTAAGCCAACTCTGCCAGGTCTATTTACATGATAAAAACCAACATATGGGTCCAGTCCTGCAGACATAAGAGCATGTTTAATGCTATGAGTAAGGAGTGAATAGAAAAAAGACAATAAAGCGTTAAACGGGTCTTTAGGTGGCCTTTTAGATCTACCTTGGAATGCAAAGTCTATATTGAGGCAGAGGTTGGGTAATGCTTCAAAGTATAATTTGGCTGCGTTCCCTTCGATTCCTAACAACTGTTTGCGATCCTTACACGACAAAGCTTGTGTCATGTAGCTCGCCATGAGATCGAGTATGTATTGAAATCGATCTGGATCGGAGACTCTATCTTTATAATCACGCTGAAAACGATGAAGGACTGCACGTTGATTTTTGATTTTACCAGCGACTATTATCTTGGCAATATGAGCAGCTATCAATTCATCATCAGCAACTCTAAACTGACTATTGCGTAGAATAACATTACCTTTTACTGGCCCTTCCACAGAGCCTATATACTCACCATTAGGTTTATGAAAAGCAAGATGTACATTGTGTTCATTACAGAGGTGTATGGCTCCTAAAGATGCACCCATGTATGAAAACATAACTACTTCTTCGAGGTTGTGAATGGGTATACGAAATACCTCTGCTTGCTCGACCTTGACGACTAAGTTCTCGCCATCTTTATTTAAATAAGCATTAGGCGTATTTATATATAGCGTGTTTAGTAGTAATCTCATAATTCAAAACCTTGTACTCTTAAATATTCTTGAGCCGATGTTGTATGCTCTGAAAGTGGCATGCAAATATCTTGGAGCGAACACTTGTTGCACTTATTAGACTTTGTCGACCTCACTATTCCATTTTGACTCATCAGTGTGTGCATTTTTGTTATGATAGATAACGTTTCTTTACGTAGAGAAGTGTTTATATCTATTTGGGTGCGTTGTCTTGTTTTACCATAATAGATATATCCATACTTAATCTCACAGTTATACATTTCCTCAAGACATATAGCCTGAGCACATAACTGCACAGCATCGACATTATCTCTTTTGGGTTTGCCATGCTTGTACTCTATAGGATAGAGAGGCATGCCTCCTCTATGACTTTCGAAAGCTACAATGTCTGCAATGCCATAGACTCCTATAGTGTACGAAGCAAGATGCATGGAATGGATATGTCGTATACCTTGCTCGAGAGGTTGCAGTTTGGGATTATCCACATGCTTATGCAACAAATGACCACCGACAGTAAGCTCGTTATCTTGCCAAAACTGGTCGAGATAAACCAAACACCACTGTGTGGGACAGAAAGCATAATGCTGAATGCCTGAAATCATCAATAACTGCTCATCCTCGAACATTTTATCTGAATATTACCATTTAGAGTTTATTGTTTACTCTCATTATCATTACTCCACCCCGTAATCAAGTCATAAACTTTTATGCCTTTAGGCAAATTCTTGTCGTTAATCGTAATCTGATAATCATCGAATCGCCTTGCAGGTTTTTCCTGATTCACAAGATTCACATTGATGCGATCAAAGAGCTCGAAGGCGGGAGCATTGCCAAGTTTCGAATCATGCTCAAAAACAATGAGACGACGAGCAGACATAAGTCCTCGTGCAGCAGAGTGGTCTATCTCGAACATGTTTATGAGAGCTTCCCAAAACAAATCTAGATCGGACTGTGTGAAGCCTGTGTCTTCAGCGAAATGAGGAGTAATAAAACCTCTACACAAGTATAGTCCGTATGAAACTGTAGACTTTCGCCCCATTGTCTGTTCTTTTTCCTCATCTTTTTCGCTTGTAACAGCCATACGAGTGATGGTATGTTCATTTGAAAATATTGGATCAATAGATCTGGAAAATGTAAGCTGTACAGGCCCTCGCACTTGACCTGCTGTTTTTTCAGCTTTGCCCTTCTCGCCTGTTTTGCTTTTCGTTTTCACTTTGTTATCTTCATCACTATCAACAGTTTCTTTTTTCCCTGTTGTCATCACAGCTCCAAAAGTGCGTATATCATAGTAGTCTTGACACATTACTTTACGAGCATTCTCTTCTTTTACCTTTTTTAACTGTTTGTCTTTCTTGTCGTCTTGTGTTGATTTATCTTGATTAGGATTAGCCTTATCAAAGCCTTCTGTGATAAGCCTGTTTAAAACAGCCTTTTCCTGTATGAAATTCCTATAGCCAGGTTCATTTAGACCCTTTTTTACAGAAACGTAATTTCGTACTTTACGCTTGAGACAAACATCCGATACAAGGCCTTGTCCTGTTTCGGGATCTATGCGAGGAGTGTTACTTGCATCGGGATCACCATTTGGATTACCATCTGTTACTTCGTACAGATAAATAAAATCGTAGCGTTTATCCACTGTAGTTTGATTAATTTGTTCCATATATTATAAGTGTTAGTTGATTGCAGGTTGCTTTCCTCGATGTTTTATTTCTCTTCATCTTTTTTATTATAGCTAATTGCTTTCTGATGATAGTAGCCAACGGCGAACAGACTTTGCTCATCTAATTTAAAGTGTAAAGGAAAGTTTGGATCTTTTCCAGGAAATAAATTGTATATGTCACACAATTGCTGGTCCAACCATTTTGATAAGCCTAGTTTATCTTTTTTTATCTTTGACAGATGATGATTTGAAAGCTGTGTAAGCATACCAAATACAAGAGCGGGTGTTTTAGCAGCTGCAGTAAAGTATCTGACACGAATTGTACCTTTGACCTCTGGATCTGCGTTTTGTTGAATTTTTTCTAAGATAGCAAAAAGCCTTCCGCAGAGATACGCTTTATTGTTGTTTTGGGGATCTAGTGCCATAGTTATTGTATATTTGTGATTTCGAATTAAATATGCTTTTAGAATAGCTGCGCGAAGGCTTGTGACATTTCGCTCCTGAAACATGCGATTTAAACATGCTAACTGTAAGGTGTGTGGATATTGTTTTCCACTTACGATACTATGAATAATAGCTTCAATCAAGTTTGTTTGCCATTTGTCTTGGGTACCTATAGATACACTTTTCACAATAGAGTAGAGATTGCGAAGGGGAGGGTGACTTTCATTAAGCAAGCCATCCCAGGAGATTATATTCATATCTTGAAGATGCTGTAGCGTATTCCCTACAATTTCTCGCACAGATCCTTCTTGCCAGAGCTTCACTGCTATACGACCTGAGTTTGGGGTCAATCCTAAAATATAGAAGCGGTCTTCACTAACCTTATCTATGTATCCATCTTTTGATCCAATAATAGCTTTAAGTGCATCATAGACCTTGTAGGAATTATTGCTATAAAGCTCATCTATATCATCAGTTTTTCTTTTTTTCTTAGGTTTAACATCTGATTCAGGGGGATCAAATGTTGCAGCTTTATATGTTTCTATAAGAGTCTTATCAAACTGAGCATTCCAAAAGATTAATTTCATGTCTCCAATCTTGTAATTGGTTTCTCGCCCCGACTTAAGTAAATCAATGAGAGCAGTGGTCATAGCAAAAGAAGCCTCTTCTGAGATTGGCGCATTCAATCCTTGAGTTTTACCATAAGAGTCATAACCTGAATTTGTCTGAAAACTAACGAGTGATGCTGTGGCCTTTGCTCCTAACATTGATCCCATTGATTTATGCAGACGAATTAACCGTCCTTTTTTCCCTGTGATTAAACATATACCTTCATTTCCTTTCAAAGAATCACTAATAGGCAGATCATTACTAATAGCGTCATCATTATTAAGAAAAGATTGATCCATAGAAATAAGAGTCTTTATATCTGGATGAGAAGCTACTATTCTGTTCATGCCTCTAATCATGAAACTAATATTTGCACCAGGCATTAACTGAATGCTATTGAAGATATCATTTTTGTGGGGTAGAATTGAACTTTCGGTGCCTATGAGTTCTTGTCCATTTCCTTTGATTTCAATTAAACTTTCTTCTTTTTCGTAAAATGCTTTAACAGCATTGAATTCTTTATTATCAGGGAATATTTCACAAATTTCTTTTATCTTCTTGACGAATGATTCGTGCTGTTTTATTGCATTTGATTTACCTTTATCCGTATTATCTTTAGCATAACAGAGTACATAACCCTTATGGTCCCACAAACGGTTTGCTACATCACTACTTTTCGAGCCACTACGCCCCAGACTTTGTGCAACAAGAAAAGACTCGCCTTTATTATTGTTACTTTTACTACGTGTATCTTCTATTCGTACAAAGTTTCCATCCATATCTATTACGATTATAAATGGAATATTCTTGTACTCCATGCCCAGAGGTGCTATGGCATTGTCCTGCTGGGCTTGCATCGTGATGTAGTAGTTATACAAGGCTTGTAGTATCATCTCAGCACCTCCTTACTATCTTTAGGTGGAACCATAATAACTCCCTTTGTCATTACGGCATCGAAAAACATTGCGGGAGGGCAGTTTACATTACTTTCAAAGTCCATATCATATAACATATATCCTAAACTTCGGCTTTCATCTATCCCATCGCCATATTGAGCATCTTTGATCCATTTATAGGCACAAGAGAATTCACGACAACCTAAATAAGGCATCGTAAAGCACTGCCCCTTGGCAGCTCTACGCTCAAATATCTCCTGATATTTCTTGGGGTTTTCTGTTCTGTCTCCTTTAAGAGCTCGTTTTTGTGCTTCTTCTCTGCAAGCTTTAGTACGCTTCTCCACTGGAGTATAGAGCATCTTGGCAAAAAGACGATATGCCACATCTCGAAGTAGGTAAGATGACTTTTGCTGCCTCTTATCTTCTATAAACAGACCACTACTTCGAGAACTCATCGTTGCTCCTATTTCGTTTCTTCTGAAGCAAATCTTTTTTATTGGATTCAAGATTTCAATACGAGTGATCTGCCATTGAAATGCCGGCTTCCAATATATTGCTTGGAAGATAGCACGAGCTGAACTCGGCGTGATAACATCGTAGCTTACACGCTCTACTTTCATTTCCGGACGAGTAAAGCAAGCAAAATCGCCACGTACCTCTATACAATATTCTTTATCTTTATATTCCATGGACTATTAATTAGGTACTAAATAATTATTGTTGTTTCATTATTTGGGTTATCAAGTAGCACGCCTGAATATTTATGGTAACATCCTATATGGTTCAAAACGTAAACTATGTCTGTTTTGCCGATCTGTATACACTCTATGCTTCTACTTTTTTTCAGCTTCTCAAAATCAGATAAGTTCACCCGAACCATGTATTGCTGCATTTTACGGTACATGTGCCTATTCAATATTTTTCTGTTTCTCAGCTCATCAATGACCTCAGCACCTCCCATGTAGGGAACTAAAATTTCTTGCTCACCAGTGTTTTCAATCATTTTAAATTTAGTAGCGGCACACTCAAAGTTAAAATAAAAATTTTGATATTTATTAAGATCCCATAAATCTTTTTCAATTTTTTTCTCATCAAAACAAGTTCTTCCATATAAATGCCTATAGAATTCGTTTATGATTTCTGGATTGTTTAGATCAATACCTTGAGCATATTTACTTATCATATCACTGGTAGCATAAGTACCCTGAATCATTTCGCCTAAAGTTTTTTTTCCATCGGATAATTTAAAAACATTGACTACACCATTTTCATGTAATCTGCCTTCTCGATTACAACGCCCACCAGCCTGAATGATAGATATTAGGCTCGACTCAGCACGATAGACTATAGGAAAGTCAATGTCAACTCCAGCTTCTATGAGTTGTGTACTGATTACCTTTACCTGCTCGCAATTTTTTAATCTCTCTTTTAAATCTGTCAATACGATTTTGATATGAGCAGAGCACATCATACGAGAAAGGTGGATAATTGTTACATTCCCTTCAGACTTTGCGACTATGGCATCATAGAGCTTTTTAGCATCACTTCTGGTATTGACCACACATAGTACGGCCTTATTACAAGCACAAATTTCTTCTGACAAGGAGTCAATAGTATGTTCTTTCGGAATTAGATTGAAGTCGGCTCGGCGGAATACATCGAATTCTTCTTTATTATAAGGCACTAGAGGGTGGATTTCCGCGGCTTGTAATGGATAAAATCTCGCATCACACATTCCATTATCTTTAGGCATTTCATCCATAAGAGGTAGTGTGGCAGTGCAAAACAAGACTTGTGTTTGAAATTCGTCAACCAAACCATCTATGGTTCGTAGTATCGGGTTGAGATAACTCATCGGGAACATTTGAACTTCATCAAACACCACTATGGCATTGGCTATATTGTGTAATTTACGACATTTCGAGGGGCGATTAGCAAAAAGCGACTCGAAGAATTGGACTGTTGTTGTTACAATAATAGGAGCATCCCAGTTTTCCGATAATAACTTACTTCTTTTATAAACTTCTTCATCTTCAATGTCTATGTCTGAATGATGCTCCAACACATTATTATCACCAAATATATCGCGGAATGTCGCTGCCGTTTGGCTTATGATCGACGTATATGGTATGACGTATATAATCCTATCTGCATGGTTATAGATAGCATTTTCCAAAGCCCAGGTCATGGACGAGAGAGTTTTGCCAGCACCTGTTGGGAGGAAAAGCGAATAATAGCCTCGCTCGCTTACCTTACCGCTGGTTCTGCATTGCTCAAGAAATTTATTTCTCATGTGATTGATCTCGCCCTCACGATCAAACGCATCTGTTTTTCGCTTTAGTAAATCACGAAGGTGTCTGAAATCAGGAGTTGATATCATACATCTTAACTTATTTCTATCAGGATCCATGAATGCCTCTGTGTCCAAAAAGTCGGCATCTACAAGACAAGAGAATAACATTCTTAAGATAAGCTGTCTATTCTTGTGAGAATTACTTGTCTTATCAAGGGGATTTGTTAGCATAAATTTGCTGTCCTGATCTATCATTTCTTGTAAAAACTGTTTTTCAGTAGTGTTTAGAGAGGATTTATATCTAGTTATTTCTTCTATTGATTCCAATCTATTACGTAGTGGATTGATGTCATAGAGTCCTCTGTGATGCGAGCTGATGCAGTACTCGAATATACGCTGAATACCGGCTGGACTTTTACCATGATTTTTGAACAAATCAGTTGCAAATAATGCGCCCACAGCACTATGTGGGGTTTTCTGCGAAGATTTTATTTCGGGATCATACCCTGAGGTATGCTTGATGTAGTTTTGGAATTGGGGGTGATATTTCCCTACATCGTGCCATCTACCGATGATGGCTCCCAATGACCCGAACCGCTTGTCCGACGTGAGTCTTTCGGCAAACTCACTACAAAGCTTAGATACCGACTCCAAATGATGATATAGGTCATGAGTTTTCCACTCCTGATCAGTTTGAACAATATGTGCTACCGGTCTTAAACTTGTAAACTGTTCCATGTAATGATTATATTTTTCATCAGTGATAAATTACAGGCAATTGTCTTTACCCAAATATAAATAAATATAACCAAAATTATAGTTAAAGGCTATTTGGCTATATGGAGTATATATACAACACCCATTTTACTCCCTAAATGAAAGGGCTTAGCAGAATATATTCTATACCATACTAAAGAATCAAATATTATAGTTATTTGATCAAAATTTGGCGTATAGATCCAATTTTTTCGGCAATAATAGCCTGTCTAGTCTTAGATTAGGTCATAAGAGACTGTTGCAAAAGTCAACAGTCTCATGGATTTTGGAGGCAAAGCCAACAAAAGACACTTTGACCGGGCAGAGAAGGTAAAGTGCAAGGCGCTAAGAGTGAGTGCACAGGGAGTTTACTTCAGGTAAATGACCAAGCGCGAATCTCGCAAGCAACGAAGCAATTGGCCTGCTATGCAACGGTCTCCATAAGTAAAAAAGGGAAAACAGCTTAAGATACTGTTTTCCCTTTTTTCGTTTCAGAGAATTGATAGTTCTGAGACTACCTTATTTTTTCTTTGCCCACCAAAGAGGAGTAAATACATTATCTTCACCTCCCAACTGTTTCACGGCTTCGATATATCCCGGTTTATTACCTACTTCAATGGAACTTGGGAACTTAAGACGTTGAGGGAAGAAATTGACCTGCTCCTTCATGAAATTGCTTTGATTAAGCTGTGGCATATTAACCAACGGTTTTTCTACTGCAGGAGTTTCAAAAAATGGCAAACCCAATCTTCTATGATCATTCCAAGTCTCAAGCGGCAGCCAAGGGGTGTTAGCTATAAATTTTTGAGTAATGATCTTTGTAAGATGATCATTGAGGGCTTTGCCATATAAGGTATTACTTGCTATAGGATATTTGTAGGTGTATTTTTCTTCCTTTTTTGTATAGCCGTTTATACAATCCATTTCTACCGTAGCAGGAGGCTCTGCAGTATGATCCCATGCTACAGATGTGCCGACTCTATTGTATGCCGTAGATTTTAGGTATTCATCTACAAATTCTGCACCACTATAAGCAAAGCTAGCTTTGATACCATCTTCGTAAGCAGTCTTAGCATCCATAGGAACTTTCCATCCGCGCAATGCAGCTTCAGCAATCAAGAAATAAGTTTCCCACTCTCCAAGGAATACCCTTTTATTCTTACTGCCACGGAATTTCTGAGCCAAACGAGGCATTGTACCCAGTTGGATCATGTCATTGACAGCACCTACTTCACCCCAGTCACCGGCAGGCCATACATTCCATGTAAACTTTGCATCGAGCGAATCCAACGTTTTAGTCTTGTCATCTAGCCTTTTAAGATCATACTTTGTTTTGTATGTTTCCTCTTTTGCCCATGATGGGTAAAAACAAAACTCAGGATTATCGACATCCCCGGGAATAATAAATGTATTATATGTACGTGGATCAACGCTGTAAGGAATACCATCAAAGAAAAATCCGCAGGAGGGGTCGCTACTTTTGAGAGTAAAGTGCTTGTCATACTTCATCCCCATATAATTTGCAGGCTTTATCATCTTTTTGATATCATTATTCTTGATCAATTGCTCTGATTTTATACCACCTAAACCTAAAACAAGGTTATTATATGTCGGAGATATAAACTGCGCATTCCATTCACGGCTCATTACGCCGGTAAGATCATCCCATCCGGGTTTTTCTTCAAATTGAAATCTTCCATCTGCAGTAAGAATTCCTCCTGCAGCTGCAGCCTCTTCAAAGTTGGTCTTAGCTAAGTCTTTCGCTACCTCCGAAAGGCGCATGGCAAGACGCATTCTAAGCGAGTTGGAATACGCAAACCATTTTTTGGTGTTGTAGCCGAATATATGATCCAGATCGGTGACTTTAGTATCTTTGGGTGTTTCAGATGTTTTGAGTATCTCAGATGCCTCCTTGAGTTCTTTAAGAGCATACTTATAAACATCTTCTGTAGTAGCATAGTGCGGGTTTTCTCCGGCATATCCCTCTATAGCTACGGGGCCAAACATATCACTTGCTTCCGTAAGCAAATAAGCTCTCCAAATTCTTGCTACTGCATATAAGGTAGGTTCATAAGATTTGTTCTTTTTCTCATCGATCTTAATCTTTGAGAGTTTGATAGCTTCATAGATAGGCTTGAGACAATTGGTGGTAATATGATTGTAATAATCGACACTCCAACCGTCGTTCAGAGAACCGGTAGATATACCGCCTGATCTTTGCTGATGGCCTGCTGTTTTCCAATAAAGAACAAAGGCTCTCTCTGCAATATGAGGGTTCAATTGAGCAGCCACCAGTGATTTGTTGATAAGATATTCAGACAAAACCTGATCTTTTGTTGCAGCTTTAGGATCTGCGTTGACATCATCAAAGTCAGAGCATGATGTAAAAGCCAATGCTCCTCCTAAAACAAGTCCTCCAATTATATATTTTATATTTTTCATAACAAACTTTCAAAAAGAATTAGAATCCAAGAGTAATATTGAATAAGAATGAACGCGAAGTGGGGGAAGATGAGAATTCATATCCAACTGCATTGGTTCCGGTAGCAAAAACAGATTCCGGGTCAATACCATTGAGGTAACTCTTGAGCATCCACACATTATTACATGAGAAGCCTATTTTGGCTTTAGTAATGGGTGTATGACTGAGTAATGATTGAGGCAAAGTATAGTTCAACGAAATATTTCTTAGTCTTACGCTTGTAGCGTTATAAATATTTGCTTCACCTATACCCAAGTTACCGGTAGATCCGGTCACCGTATTCCAGTAATCTTGGACTTTGATCTCTTTCTTATTGATTTGCCATTTTCCATTATCACCTTTTACTACACCATCCACAACCATATCCTTGCGATCTCCATTTACCACAGTGACAGAAGATGATCCGGTGCTTTGCAAAGCACGATTGGTTCCTGAAAATATTTTACCTCCGATGCGAGCATCAATCAAGAAACTCAAATCTACACCTTTGAATGAGAACGAATTGGTAAGCCCCATAAGAACATCAGGTTGCTGGTCACCCAACTTTGACATTGTCCCCTCTCCTACAGGAAGGCCGTTACCATCCACAATAAGTTTACCAAAATACTCACTGTCTTTATCCTCTACTCTTTTGTAAGTAGTGCCCCAGATCTCACCATAGTTACCACCTCTGATAGCTACAATCTTGAGGTTTTCAAAACGACCCAACTCATATTCATTTACAGTATAAGCACCGTCATTATATAGATCTACGATTTTATTACGATTATGAGAAAGGTTGAGCATAGTGTGCCAATTAAAGTCTTTTGATCTTATAATATCGGCATTTAACATCAACTCAAAACCTTGATTCTGGATGTTACCTGCATTGATGATTTTGGAGTTATATCCACTGGCATTGTCCATGGGAAGCTTAAGCAACTGACGTGTAGCATTGGATCTGTACCAAGCAAAGTCTATTCCTAAACGATTATCAAACATGCGTACCTCAGCACCCAACTCATAAGACTTTATCAACTCACTTCTTACCGACTGATTGTACAATACACCATCCAGATTGGCTATAGTACCCTCGAGCGGATCTTTTTGTATAATATAGGAATTATAGAGTTGGTATGGCTCAAGGTCATTGCCTACCTGTGCCATTGAAGCTCGTACTTTGGCAAAATTGATCCATGAAGGGACATTCACATCATTTTTACGCAACATCTCTGTAATAATCCAAGAAAAGTTGAGAGAGGGGTAAAGGAAAGAGCGGTTAGCCTTGGACAACGATGAAGACCAGTCATTACGCAAAGTTCCATCAAGGAAAAGATAGCCATTCCAGTTGAGCTGGAAAGTTCCATAAAGAGAATTGATCTTTTTACGACTATATGACTCATCAGTAGAAGGTTTGTTTACACCATTGTTTAGGGTGAAAAGGTTGGGGACGATAAGCTCTCCTGAATTGGAAGATATACCGGTATATTTTCTGGCCATAAGATTACCTCCGAATGAACCTGCAACGCCTAAATTTTCCCAAATATTATCTTTGTGAGCATTGATAAGGAAGCTGTAGTTATTCTCATAGAATTTGATCTGCTCCACAGAATACCTACCACCGCCTCCCACTATAGGAGAACCTGCATAAACTTTATTCTCAACACTTGTAGAATATTGGTCTGATCCAAATCTTAACTCCGCATCCAACCAATCTGTAGCTTTGTATTTCAAAGAAGCATTCAGTAAGAAACGGTCGCGGGTATCATTGTTCAGATTATACTGGCTGGACCAATATGGGTTTGTTTGATTACCCACACCATACCATCTCATTGTACCATCAGGATTCAGAGGATTTTTAAAATCCCTTATATCCATGGAACGGGGCAATGAATACATAATGAAAAATGAGTTTGAACTATTTACACCGTTAATAGGTCTGTTTTGTACATTTGTTTTGATATATTGGACTTTAGTATCGGTGCTCCATTTGTCGTCAGTGCCAAATTTTGAGATAGCACGTACCATCAAGTTTGTTCTATCCAAGGATGACCCGGGGATATTACTCTTATCATCTGTTCTGGTAAGAGATGTATAAACTGATGCTTTTTCATACTGCTGAGAGAAAGAAACATTCTCGGTAAAGTTTACACCGGTACGGAAGTAATTTCTGATGTTATCATAAGATCTCATATGATCTTTCTCTCCGTTCCATTTAGTGTATTCCTGACCTTCTATCTTGGGTCCCCAACTGCTACTCTCTTCTTTCTTAAAAGCACCGTTGGTACCTTGACCGAAAGAATTCTGAAGTTTGGGCTTCATAAATAACTCTTCAAATGCGACAGAGGAAGAGATAGTCAAGCCCAAGCCTTTGCTTTTCTTTCCTGTTTTGGTCACAATTTGAATAACACCGTTCCCCGCACGCGAACCGTAAAGAGCAGCTGCCGAAGCTCCTTTTAGTACAGTCATGCTCTCAATATCTTCAGGGTTGATGTCCGAAAGGCCGTTACCCATATCAGGCGAGGGATTCCAATAATCATTGTTATCAGCTCCGGTAAAGTTATCCATAGGTACTCCATCCACAACGATAAGAGGTTGGTTATTGCCGGTAAGTGAGTTATTACCTCTCAAAACGATCTTGGAAGAACCTCCCGGGCCATTACTTGATCTGATGATTTGGACACCCGATACTTTACCGGACAAAGCATTAGTCACATTGGGCTCTCTCACTTTGAGCAGGTCATCACCTTTAACTTCCTGCATAGCATAACCCAATGCTTTCTTTTCCCTTTTAATTCCTAAAGCTGTCACTACAACCTCATTTAGGACTTGCGAATCTTCCGATAGAGTTACAACTATATTTTGCTGTCCGTTGTATACAATTTCCTGATCTTTATACCCTACAAAGCTAATGATCAGCACATCTCCTTTTTTTAATCCGCTAAGAGTAAACTTACCATTGACATCTGAAGTAGTGCCTTTGGCCTGGTTTTTCTTCAATCGGATATTTGCGCCAATAACAGCACCATCTTTATCCTTGACTGTACCTGTTAATGAACCGGGATTTTGTGCCTCGACTGATATATTGTCATTAGGAATACTTGCGGCATGCAAGTCCTGTACCCCTAAGGCAATAAAAGAAGTCAATGCAACACCAACTAATAAAGTTCGTTTGTTCATGAATTCTGATTATTATAGTTTATGAAAGTTATATCTGAGAATTTCAAAAAAGCATTTTCTAAAATATTAATATTGAATATTCTATCTTATAGTCCAAACCTATCTGTAAACGCGAGCAAATATAATTAATTATTTATAATAATACAGACCTTTGCATTCTTATTTTAATAAATAGATTTAAGTCGCCACTCTTTTATAAATTTACAATCAAATATACTCCCAAGCTCCTTATCCTTGATATTGTAGGTTATTTGGGGAGGTGAGGGGATTTGACTAACTTTGTGTACTTTTTCTGATTAATATCCAAAATTATATATGATAGCAGTTAATGATTTGAGTGTGCAGTTTGGTAAGCGCATACTTTTTCAAGATGTCAATCTGAAGTTTACCCCCGGTAATTGTTATGGTATCATCGGAGCCAACGGTGCCGGCAAATCTACACTCTTGCGTGTGATTAGCGGTCAGCTCGACGCTACAAAGGGAACAGTGATGCAAGGTCCGGGAGAACGCTTGTCAGTCCTCAGTCAGGATCACTTTGCTTTCGATGAATATACTGTACTGGATACAGTGCTTATGGGACATACAGTGCTTTGGGGCATCATGGAAGAAAAAAATGCCCTATATGCCAAACCGGACTTCAATGATGAAGACGGAAACAGAGTCGCAGAGCTGGAAGATAAATTTGCAGAGATGGAAGGCTGGAATGCCGAAAGTGATGCTGCAACGTTACTCAGTGGCTTGGGCATAAAAGAAAATGTACATTACACACTCATGAAAGACCTTAGTGGTAAAGAGAAAGTGCGTGTACTCCTTGCTCGAGCGCTCTTTGGTAAGCCGGATAATCTGCTTCTCGATGAGCCTACCAATGACCTTGACCTGGAAACGGTTTCGTGGCTCGAAAACTATCTGTCTGAGTGTGAACAAACAGTATTGGTAGTAAGTCACGACCGACACTTCCTTGATTCTGTATGTACCCATACAGTAGACATTGACTTTGGTAAAGTACAACAGTTTGCCGGGAACTATAGCTTTTGGTACGAATCTAGCCAGCTAGCTCTACGCCAACAACAGCAACAAAACAAAAAAGCTGAAGAGAAGCGTAAAGAACTTGAAGAGTTTATCCGACGCTTTAGTGCTAATGTCGCAAAAAGTAAGCAAACTACAAGTCGTAAAAAGATGCTTGAGAAACTCAATGTAGAAGAGATCGCCCCCAGTAGCCGACGTTACCCGGGCATCATATTCTCTCCAGATCGTGATCCGGGCAATAAAATTTTAGAAGTTAAAGGTCTCACTGCAAAAGCTGAAGATGGCTCATTGCTATTTAAAGATCTTAACTTCAATGTCGAAAAAGACGATAAGATTATCTTCATCAGCCGTGATCCGCGAGCTATGACTGCTTTTTTCCAGATCATAAATGATGAGGAAAAGCCAGAATCAGGATCATTCGAGTGGGGGCAAACCATCACAATGGCATACCTCCCTCTTGACAATAGCAGTTACTTCAATACTGACATGAACCTTGTAGAGTGGCTTTCGCAGTTTGCAGCCGATACCAATGATGTATACCTCAAAGGATTCCTTGGGCGTATGCTTTTCAGTGGAGAAGAAATCCTCAAAAGTGCGTCTGTTCTTTCGGGAGGAGAGAAGATGCGTTGCATGATCTCACGTATGATGCTCAAGAATGCCAACTGCCTTGTATTGGATAGCCCAACTAACCACTTGGACTTAGAGTCAATACAAGCTTTCAACAATACGCTCAAAGGATTTAAGGGTAATATATTATTTTCAAGTCATGACCATGAGTTTATACAGACGGTAGCCAACCGTATTATAGAGCTTACCCCCAATGGCATCATTGACAAGATAATGGACTATGATGACTATATCACAGATCCTACTGTAGCAGAGCTAAAAGCGAAGTATTACGGAGCATAATTTATTTCATATAAAAAGAGACCCGAAATCCGTCTGATGGATTTCGGGTCTCTTTTTATATGAAATAAACTTCAAAAGAATCAGTAGTGAACTTCACATGAAATATCCTTTCCAATCCCTATGTTTTTGGGGAGGGGGCGTTAGCCCTGATAAATCAAGAAAGAAGTATAAGCTATCATGCAAAGAGTAAGTACGAGTCCTTCTCCTCGAGTAATAGTCTTCTTTCCAAAAAACAAAGCAAAAATACAAAGCATAACTGCTGAAATCATCAGGACAATATAGTCTATCATACCTATCCCTGAGGGTCTAATTGGTGTTATGGTGGAAGAAACTCCTAAAATAAAGAATATATTGAAGATATTACTACCTACTACATTACCCACTGCAATATCCGGTTGCTTCTTCAGGGCAGCAGCTATACTGGTTGCAAGTTCCGGAAGAGAAGTACCCATAGCCACAATAGTAAGGCCAATCAAACTCTGGCTCACGCCAAAACTCAGTGCTATTCCTGAAGCGCCTTTTACAAAAGCATCTCCCCCAAAAATAAGAGCACCTAAGCCACCCAGAAACATGAGAATAGATAACCATGTTGCATACACTTTTATATCGCTAAATTCTTGATCCTCTTCTTTAGAAGATGGTTTTTGTTTTTTCGAAATAGCAAAAGTATATGCCAAGAAAATTATAAAAAATGCCAAAAGCACTATACCATCTCCTCTTGATAGAATGTTCATTGTTTGACCACTGATAGTGATATCCATAGCCATCACAAAGAGAACTACCGAAGCTAGTATTACTAAGGGTATTTCTACTTTTACGGTACTTATACTTATTTTCAACGGAGTGATCATGGCTGTGATACCAAGTATCATGAATATATTGAATATATTACTACCGATCACATTGCCTATAGCAATATCAGGATTACCCTTCAATGCAGAAATACAACTTACAGCAAGCTCCGGCATGGATGTTCCAAAAGCCACAATAGTAAGCCCTATTACCAATGGGGATATACCCCACTTACGAGCCATAGAAACAGCCCCTTCTGTGAGGAAATGGGCTCCGCCAACAATAAATGCCATGCCCAATAGGAGGTAAATGATGTTTAGTATCATCTCAGTTTTTTAGTAATTCAACATTCTTATATTATACAAATTTGCAAAAAAAATTAAGAAGCTGTTTTGAAATTATTCAATAATTCTGTTAAGCATGATTTGAATGAATGCGAGCTGCACCATTGCTTCTGCTGTATCCGCTTTAAATTCGTAATCCATCGTAAGTCGTCTGAAATTCTCAAGCCATGAGAAAGACCTTTCCACCATCCGGCGTTTAGGTAATACCTGAAACTTTGAAGGACATTGGTCTGATCTAAGCACTATTTCCAGCACCCATCCAAATTTATCTTTTACCCGGTCTTTAAGGCTTCCATGATAGCCTACATCTGCCAGAATCTTAGTTAGACGTGGAAACTTTGCTTTTTTGCTTTTCAATGGCTTGCGGTGCTCCTTTACTATCATGAATATTGGCTTCGTGGACAGCAACAGCCATCGGAAGTCCCATATTATCAACGATAATATGTTCCTTTCTCCCCTTTATTTTCTTGTTTCCGTCCATTCCTCGACCTGAGTCGACATGATGAGAGGTCTTCCCACGCTTCGGGAATCTATAATCCCCATACCAGGGCTTTCTGAACGTCCGAGAGCTTTGCCAACACGCGCATGTAAGGATGACATGAGTTCCTCTATCACACCTTCTAATTATTTCCTCCCATAAAAACTTACTTCATTCATTTCAAAACAGCTTCTTAATTCTCTCTGAGATGAATGACCAAATCAATGTTTATAAATGGTGAATCCAATCTTTGAGAATGACAAGGCCAATCTTTGAGAATGATGCGATCAATCTTTGAAGATGGAAACATCAATATTTGCATCGAAAAAACAAAGCATTCAATTGGTAAAAAATAACATTCTTTTGCGGTAATCATATTCACATTGAAAAGACAACGCTTGCATCCATCATTTAATATATATGTTCTTTCATTGTTGGTCTGCGCGTAAGTCGCAAACATAACCATGTGACAGAACATATATTTTCTTTTTAGATGCTTCAATGTATTACACACATGTTATTTCCTCCCATAAAAACTTACTTCATTCATTTCAAAACAGCTTCTAAGACCACAAACATCAAGAAACACCTGCATTATTATTAACCTGTTTTTAGCCGGATCTCTCAATTCTTAGTTTTATGTCCAATCTATGAGATGAATTACAGAAGACTAAAGAGAATATAAACAGGATATATATTTTAATAGCTTTATTATTGCGTATATCACCTGATCTAGTCATATACCATAAAAGTTTAATCATTGGTACCTTTCAGCAAGTCTAAGCACATCTCCGAAAACCCCTCTGGCAGTAACTTTGGCTCCTGCGCCAGCCCCTTGAATAACAATAGGGCTAGAGCCATAACTTTCTGTATAAATTTCAAAACAACTGTCAGCTCCTCTCACCATCCCCAAAGGACTATCTCGAGGTATTTTTCTTAAACCCGCTTTTAGTAAGGCTTGCTGAGTATTGTCATCCCAAACTACTTCTCCCACATATCGCATCACTTCTTCGTCGCTACAAGAATTTCTAAAAGCCTCTATAAATTGTTCGAACTCTGCAAATCGTTCTTGAAACTCTATTGCAGTCAGGGAGCGTAAAGCTTTCGGAACAAGATTTTCCACGTCCACATCACAAAGTTCACAAGGAACATCAAGTTCACGTACCAAAATAAGCACCTTACGTGCGACATCATTCCCACTTAAGTCTTCTCTGGGATCAGGTTCTGTGTATCCCCTATGTATAGATTCTTGCAAGGCTTCTCTTACCGACAGATTCTTATTTTCACTCAACGAATTGAATATAAAACTTAAACTACCTGAAAATAATCCATAAATACGAGTAATACGTTCTCCTGCAAGATGCAAAAGCTTCAAATTGTCAATAAGAGGTAATCCTGCCCCAACATTAGTCTCATATCTGTAGGTTTTACGTTTGTTTTTGAGTACTGTTCTGAGGGCTTGGTACTCGATCCATGGTAACGTATTAGCTCTTTTGTTTGAAGAAACGATGTCAAAACCATTTGAGGCAAAGGTCTCATATTGAATAGCAATTTCGGGGGAAGCTGTATTGTCTATCACTATCATATTTTCTAAATAATGCTTCTTCCCGAAGTCAATAATACTCCCGGCAATATCGGATGTTGGAGGCATACGTTCTTTTTGAGTCGACCAATCATATCCAATGCCATCTTCCGATAATAATAACTTTTGAGAATTGGCTACAGCAAATATTTTAAGATCAATGTTCTTTCTCTTGCGTATAAGACTACGTTGAGCAAGTACTTGATCAATGAATTCCTTTCCCACAGCACCGTGTCCAATTACGGCAAGATGTACAGCTTTGGTTCGGTCGAATATCTCTCCATGTATTACATTCATAGCTTTTGAAATCTCCTCCGAACGGACTAGAAGGCATAAAGTATTTCCGGGAATAGCATTATTGAGAAGGATTGGTATGATTTGGTTTGTTACAAGAGCCTTATATGGACGATCAAATTCGGCTAAATTAAGTCCTACGATAGCTAATACAGACAACCCTTTTTCCGCATAAATAACCGAGATAAGCCCTTGGCGGATATCCTCCAGAAATTCTTCTGCCAAAGATTTTACCGCATTATCAGCATCGCTTTCGTTCACAACAATGGCAATGCCTCTTTCGGATGAACCTTGCGAGACAAGGCTTGCACTTATTTTTCTTTTACCGAAAGCACCAAATATACGAGCATCTATACCGGCACGACCGAGCATATTTTTCCCTTCAAAATGAATGAGAGCTTTATGAGACAATGATGCCAATGCACGCACAGACCTGTCTTGGGGTCGGGATGAGATGAGGGTTCCGGTATTGGTAGTAGCACAAACAAAAGTATTCAGCACACGTAAAGGAATATCCTTTCTTTGCAATGGTTCTATGGTTTTGATATGCAGAATGTCTGCTCCAAACTGAGAAAGCTCTGCCGCATCAGAATACGACAACTCCTCTATTTTTTTAGCATCTTTTACCACTGAGGGATTAGCAGTGTAAATACCATCGACATGAGTATAATTTTCCAAAATTGATGCATTGAGAAAATTGGCAACAAGCGCTGCTGTATAATTACTCCCGTTGCGTCCTAAGGTGGTGCGATTTCCGGCATGACTACGGGCTATAAAGCCTGTGATGATGGGAATAAGATGAACTGATAATGACTCAAAAAAAGAAATTGTTTGTAGCTCGGATGCTTTAATATCCACATCGGCATTACCATAATTACTATTGGTTATGATCAAATCTCCTGCATCCACAGCTATCGCTGGATAGCCTTTCTGAATCAATTCATGAGTTATGAATTTGGATGAGATTATTTCACCAAAGCTTACAATTTCGTCTTTTGTCTTTGAACTGCATTCATGCAATAGTCTTATACCTCTAAGTAGATCTTCAATCCGATCAAACTCGGCACAAAGATCTACCGTAGATTCCGCTTGCTGATGTGTAATGAAAGAATCTAACTCATCCTCATATGCCCGATCACTTACTGCCAAATCAACAAGATGCAACAGTCGGTCTGTAGCATCGCCACGTGCAGATACTATTATTGTAGGTTGTTTGCCTTGGTTATAATTATCTAATATTATCCCCAACACTTTATGGAGACCAACTCCATTATCAAGAGATTTACCTCCAAATTTCAATACTCTCATCGTTATCAGAATAATGGTTTTATAATGTTACCCAATTGTTGATATTCCATCAAAAAAGCATCATGTCCATGAATGGACTTGATTGTGTTCAATGTAACGTTAGCTTTGCTAAGGCTCAAGGTCTGAAAAGTGGCAAGCGCACGATCATGCGTAAATAATAAGTCGGTATCAATAGAAATCATATGTATATCAGACTGTATGATATCGAGCGTAGAAGCATCATCACATACGAATATAGTAGCAGTAAGGAAGGTCATGACTTTGTAAGCTGAGAGGTTGAATCTTTTTTGGAGCGTATCTCCATGATACTCCAACCAGTCCTCTACATCATATTTTTCAGCATCACGGTTTTTGAGTAATCCAAATCTCTCATTGAGAGAAGTCGGAGTCCTATAACACAGCATTGCATGCATGCGAGCATCTTTCAAGGGATTATAGGAATGCTCAAGAATACTCTTCTGAATCCAAGTCTGAGCAATAAGCCAGTCGCTAGCTTTGTAATCGCAGGCAATGGGAAGAATACGTTGTGCCAAGGTTGGAGCAAGAAAAGCCATCTGCCAGGTAAGTGAACCGCCCATGGACGCCCCCATTATCGCATATACTTTATTGATACTAAGAGCATTCAACGCTTGTATAAAAAGCCGTGCTACATCGTACAGGGTGAACTCTTCAAAATCATCGCTTTCTCTACCATCGTAAGCATTGCCGGGAATATTAAAAGCCAATATGCTGTATTTACGTGTATCAACAGGTTTATTTTCCCCTATGAGATTCCCCCACCAACCGTCATCACCGGCAACAGAAGAATTACCTGTAAGAGCATGATTGACTATAACAATAGGTGCTTTGCTAAGCGACTGTCCTGCCAATTCATAACTTAGTGTAATTACCGAATATTCTTTGCCCTTTTCAGACAAAAAATTATTAATAGATATATATCTGAGCATAACTTATGGTTGATTACTAGCGCTAACTATGAGGGCTTGATCCAAATCGGATTTCAAATCCTCCACATCTTCTAATCCCACAGACAATCGTATAAGATCAGGAGTAACTCCGGCTTGACGTTGTTGTTCTTCGGTAAGTTGCCGATGGGTAGTGCTTGAAGGATGAATAAGTAATGATTTGGTGTCTCCCAAATTAGCCACAAGGCTAAATATATGAGTAGAGTCAGCGACTTTCTTAGCTGATTCATAGCCTCCTTTAGGTCCAAAAGTTAATAATCCACCAAATCCATCTCTGAGATATTGAGAACAGACCTTATAATACGGACTTAGAGTCAACCCCGGATAATTGACCCACTTTACCAAAGGATGATTATATAACCATTGGGCAATATTCATAGCATTCTCACTTACTCTTTTGAGACGTACGTCCAATGTTTCCAAACCTTGTATTATCTGAAAAGAATTTGCCGGACTTATGGTGCTACCCAAATCACGGAGTCCTTCGACCCTTGCACGTACAATGAAGGCCGCTTTATTAAACACTTCCCAATAAACAAGTCCATGATAACCAGGACTTGGCTCTGTGAAATCAGGGAAATTTCCATTCGCCCAATTGAACTTCCCACTGTCAATAATTGCTCCCCCCAAAGCAGTGCCATTACCACAAATATATTTGGTGAGCGAATGGATTACGATATCCGCTCCGTATTCGATCGGTTTCAATAAACCCGGAGTGATAGTATTATCCACAATAAGTGGTATAAAGTGACTATGAGCGATATGAGACAGCTTTCCGATATCTGCAAAATTGAGTTTGGGATTTCCAAGAGCTTCTGTATAGATTAACTTCGTGTCAGGGGTAATAGCTCTCTCAAATGCTTCCATATCATCCGGATCGACAAATGTAGTATTGATACCAAAACGGGGAAGTGCAACACTAAAAAGATTGAAAGTTCCACCGTATATACTCGAAGAAGATACTATATGATCACCTGCGTTGAGAAGTGTTAGTATAGTAGTAGCTATAGCACTCATACCACTAGCTGTAGCCACACAGCCTATTCCACCCTCTATTGCAGCTAATCGCTGCTCAAGGATATCAGTAGTAGGATTGTTGAGTCGTGTGTAAATATATCCTGGTTCAGTAAGATCAAAGACAGCTGCTGCATGATCTGAATCTCTGAACTGATAGGCAGAGCCTTGAAATAAGGGAACACTGGTGGCTCCATTGTAGTGAGTAGGATTGAACCCCACATGAAGTGCTTGAGTTTTTCTGTTCGTAGACATTCCTTTTTGATTTTATATTGAATAAGTATTGTAAGTCATAATAAAAAAGTCCCTCCGCAATACTATTGCCGGAGGGACTTTTAATAAGAATTTACATTCTGTTATGGCAATAGTGGTGGAGACAGACACATCATCATGTCCATCATCATTGCCATCATCATTACTATTGTTATAAAATGTATCATTAGTTTGTATTGCTCGTTAGTAAAAAGGGCGCTGCAATCAAATGTGAATTGCAACGCCCTTTTATTTTCTGTTATAAATAACTATATACATAAAGGCACTGCTACGAATGGCATTCGCATCATCACAGACATCATCATGTACATTTTCTTAATCATCGTTTGTTTTATCATTCTTATTGTTGATTTACAAATATAATAATATATCTGAAAAATAGCCTTATCAAAAAAATAAATAACCTTATAATCTAAATATGTAATGAAGTATAAGTATTGATGGAAGAATAAATAACGTACTATTAAGAAGTGTATGTATAACAAATCAGAAGGCATGTCTTTATGATCAATCATTCCAATTTGAGATTCAATCCTTAACACCAAATTAATGGCAATTGAGGTATAATAAGTTAAGATCGTAACGTTGAGGGTTCATTATCTTATTATTTGTAATATAATTAAGCTAATTTGAGTATTTTTGCAATCAAAGAACAAAACAAACTTTATTGTATGTACAGAACTAATACGTGTGGTGAGCTACGCATATCTCATGTGGGAGACTGCGTAACGCTTGCGGGATGGGTACAGAAAGTACGCCGTATGGGCGGAATGACCTTTGTAGATTTGAGAGATCGCTATGGTATCACTCAACTTGTTTTCAGTGGAGAGCGTGTAGATCAAAGCATTGCGAAAGAAGCGCAACATCTTGGTCGTGAGTTTGTAATCCAGATAGAAGGTATAGTATCAGAGCGTTCAAATAAAAATGCCAATATTCCTACCGGAGACATCGAAATAGAAGTTAAGGCTCTAAAGGTGCTCAATAAATCAGAAGTTCCGCCTTTTACTATCGAAGAAGATACGGATGGAGGCGATGATTTGAGGATGAAGTATCGCTATCTCGACCTTAGACGTAGCAATGTGCGTGCAAATCTCGAACTTCGTCATAAATTTGCTCTAGAAGTGCGCCGTTATCTTGATAGTAAAGGCTTTCTTGAAGTAGAGACACCAATGCTAATCAAGTCAACCCCGGAAGGCGCAAGAGATTTTGTAGTACCATCCAGAATGAACCCAAATCAGTTCTATGCACTACCCCAGTCTCCCCAAACTTTCAAGCAACTGTTGATGGTAAGCGGATTTGACCGCTATTTTCAGATAGTTAAATGTTTTAGAGACGAAGACCTTCGAGCAGACAGGCAGCCTGAGTTTACACAGATTGACTGTGAGATGAGCTTTGTGGAACAAGAAGATGTGCTCACTATGTTTGAAGGAATGACCAAGCATTTGTTCAAAGAGGTTCGCGGTGTTGACATTGAAACTCCATTCCTTCGTATGTCGTGGCATGATGCAATGAAATACTATGGCTGTGACAAACCTGACCTTCGTTTTGGGATGCCGTTTGTTGAAGTCATGGATGTAATGCAAGGACATGGCTTCAGCGTATTCGACTCCGCAACCTATATAGGTGGTATATGTGCTAAATCAGCTGCATCATATACTCGTAAACAACTGGATGCCCTTACTGATTTTGTAAAGCGCCCTCAAATAGGAGCTAAAGGATTGGTATATGCACGTGTAGAAGCCGATGGGTCTGTAAAAAGCAGTGTGGACAAATTTTACTCACAGGAAATACTTAAGAAACTTGCCGAAAGAATGCAAGCGGAAGCGGGTGACCTTATTTTACTGATGAGTGGTGATGATGTGATGCGTACACGTAAGCAACTCTGTGAATTGAGACTAGAGATGGGGAATCAATTGGGATTGAGAGATAAAAATACATTTTCCTGTCTTTGGGTAGTAGATTTCCCATTGTTTGAATGGGACGATGAAACCAAACGTTTCTATGCTATGCATCACCCCTTTACATCACCCAAACCCGAAGATATCCCTCTTCTGGATACCAAACCGGGGGAAGTGAGAGCCAATGCGTATGACATGGTAATCAATGGAGTAGAAGTAGGTGGAGGTTCTATCAGAATCCATGATAGCGGATTACAACAAAAAATGTTTGAATTACTAGGATTTACTCCTGAAAAAGCGCAAGAGCAATTTGGATTTCTCATGAATGCATTCAGATACGGAGCACCTCCTCACGGTGGGTTGGCTTATGGATTAGATCGCTGGGTATCACTTTTTGCAGGGCTGGATAGTATTCGTGATTGTATTGCTTTCCCGAAAAACAACGCAGGACGTGATGTGATGATTGATGCTCCTTCATTGATTGATAATGAACAGCTAGAAGAATTATACCTCACGCTTAAGCCTGTGCAAGAGTAATTATTTCTCTTTAGGGATTTATACTTAGCAACAAACTCTATTTACCCGAAGATCGCAGTATATTAAGACAACACTGATCTTCGGGTAACGATTATATAATAGACTTGTTTTATACTCCTTTTTAATATCTTCCTCATATCGAATAGGAATATAAGGACAAATATTAATTAGCTTTTTTATATTCAATTATAATCGAAACCTGTACTAATCTTTAATAAATATACAAAATGAAAACAAAATTTATTTTCTTTATTTTTTGCGCCATACTATTTGGCTGCACCAATAACCAAAGACTAGAAGAAGAGAATGGAATGGAAACGGGATCAATCCTTTCTCACAAAGAAATCAACGACCTCATAAAGAAACGAATAAAAGAGACCGGGCAATTCGCATGGAATAAGGAAAGCGTTGACGTTGTATGGAGTGCCTTGGTTTGTGGCGACAGCATTCTCAGTGTTGGTTACGGAAGTTCACCGGTCGAAGATGGGCATAATCTCCGGGCCGTAAATAGGGATGAACTTTATCAATTACTTGAGATAGCGCCAGATAAAGCTTACGATCCCATAAAACTTAAGTCTCAATCAATGAGAGTAGGTTTTATTGACGAAGACACTGTTTTGAATGTTGTAGATATTAAAGTGGCAAGCAAAGAAAAACTTGCAGAACTGCTTGCTGATAAAAGATTGCGTTATATAGAACCCACAGGTTATAGATTTTTCTCTGAAGACGAACTCATTGGGCAAGAAAATGAGAATAAATCTTCTTCAGATCCCGGAAATTCATCGGGCTGTGGGTATAGTGATGACAAAATTGCTGAAGCCGACTACATATTGGTGGCACCCGGAGCAAAAGTCCCATGGAACTTCTATATCCATAGAATTCCTGAAGCATGGAAATTCAGCACAGGTGCTGGCATCACACTTGCAATAGTAGATACGGGTATCTCTCCTGAACAAGAACTGCTCAATAAATCATTCAACGAGGGCTATTCTCAAGGACGCTATATCGAGAAACATGGTGTATATGTAAATAGTTGGTTGCCATCATCATCTACCAATTACGACGGAGTGGATGATAAATGTGGACATGGAACCAAAATGGCTTCAGCAGCTACGGCTCCCCGGAATGATCATCATCTACCCGTGGGTATTGCATATAATGCAAACCTTGTGATGTATAGAGCTGTAAAAAATGTGGTGATCGATGGTTATAATGAACAAAACGGAGTAGCCAGGGCACTCAAAGAACTTGCCGATAATAAGGATGTGAAGATTATATCAATGTCGTTGGGACATATCATGAAGCTAAATAAAGTTGCTGATGCTATTAAATATGCTTACAGTAAAGGTAAAATTATTTTTGCAGCCGGAGGAACTTCTACTTCATGGACTAGTTGGGCTGGCGTGATATTTCCGGCAAACATGAAGGAGACATTTGCCGTAACAGGAGTTAAAGAAGGAGAAGAAATTCGGTGTGATATTTGTCACTCAGGTAGTCTTATTGATTTTACTGTAACTATGGAAAGAAAGGGAAGTAAGAACAATGTCCCCGTATTGAGCTATTACAATAATAAAGCCAGTTATGTAGGAGGGTCATCTGTAGCTACTGCTTCCATGGCTGGTATTACAGCTCTTGTATGGGCTCGTCATCCTGAATGGACAAGAGAGCAAGTCATTAATAAATTGATAGAATCTTCCCAATATTCTAAAAACAGAAGTAATCAATTTGGTTATGGCAATGTCGATGTTCTAAAAGCAGTGCAGTAGTAACTGATTATAGATGTATTATAAGGTATTAAGTTTGCAATATTTTATGATGAAAATCAAGGGAAAATTATTGGATAAATAAGCTTTCCGATCTTTTATCAAAAAACAAACTTAATTACCTTTGTATAAGCATTCATGAGGGACGTTTTTTTTATTAAGCTAATCTCATTGTTTATACAGTATGTGTATGACTATGCTACTATTAGATTATAAACTTAACAAATCCACAAATCATTATGATTATAAAAGAAATACTATCCCATCTGGAGTCATGCTTGCCGCTTGCCCTGCAAGAATCATATGATAATTGTGGCATACAGATTGGTGACCCCATGCAAGAAGCATCGGGAGCACTACTTTGCGTGGATATTACAGAAGAAGTATTACAAGAAGCTGTAAGCAAAGGGTGTAATTTGGTTATTGCCCATCACCCGTTGCTTTTCAAAGGTCTTAAAAGTATAACCGGTAAAACTTACATAGAAAGATGTGTGCTTTTTGCCATCAAGCAAGGATTAGTGATTTATTCCGCTCACACCAATGCTGACAATGCTCTCGGAGGTCTAAACTATGTATTGGCAGACCTTTTCGGGCTGAATAAAGTCACAGCCTTACAACCCATAAAAAACACATTGATAAAGCTAGTTACATATGTACCCGAAACACACGCAGAAGATCTAAGAAAAGCATTGTGGGATATAGGTGCGGGGCATATTGGAGGCTATGACTGTTGTAGCTATAATGTGCATGGTGAAGGTACATTCCGTGCCGGAGATGGCACCAATCCGTTTATGGGAATTCAAGGTAAGCTGCATACGGAAAAAGAGGTATGTGTATCTCTTATTATGCCCAGCTATCTGCAACCTCTTGCTCTAGCTACGTTGTTAGAGAATCATCCTTATGAAGAACCGGCTTATGATATCATTTCACTTTGCAATGAATGGGACGGAGCAGGCACAGGCATAGTAGGTGAACTTGAGAGTGAGGAGGATGCCCTGAAATTTATTCATCATATCAAACATATTTTTCAAGCGGAAAGAGTTTGTTATTCGACTTTGCCCCATAAAAAAGTAAAACGAGTAGCGATTTGTGGTGGAGCCGGAGGTTCTTTTCTTAGTGCAGCTAAAAGAGCAAAAGCGGATGTTTATATTACAGGAGAAGCAAAATACAATGACTTTTTTGATGCAGAATGTAAGCCTACCCTAGTAACTGTGGGACATTACGAGAGTGAAATATTTGCAACAAAGTTATTCAATAAGATTATTTCAGATAAATTCCATAACTTTGCAATTCATATAAGTCAAATTAATTCCAATCCGGTTAATTACCTATAATAATATAGTATGGCAAAAGAAATAGTAAAATCAGAGCAGGAACAAACAGTTGAAGAGAAACTGATTGCTTTGGGACGCCTCCAGGAAACCCTCTCCAAGATAGACAAAATCAAAACTCTCCGTGGTGAATTACCATTGGAGGTACAAGATTTGGAGGATGAGATTGCAGGGTTGGAGACTCGCTTGTCCAACTATGCTGCCGAGAGCAAGGCTCAGACTCAAGCTGCATCTGATGAAAAGACCAAAAGTGCCAATGCTAAAAGCTTGATCGAAAAATATAATAGTCAGTTGGATCATGTAAAGAACAACAGGGAATACGATAACCTCAAAAAGGAGATCGAATTTCAGGACTTGGAGATCAAACTTTCCGAAAAGAAGATCAAGGAGTACAACGAAGAGGTTGCTCAGCGCAAACAAAGAATGGAAGAGCTCAAAGAACGAATGGACGGTCGTGCTTTGGATTTGTCTGCAAAGAAAACAGAATTGGACAGTATTGTATCTGAGACTAAGCAAGAGGAAGAAAAACTTCGTGTTGAGGCCAAATCTCTTGAAGAAAGCATCGAACCCCGCTTGCTCAATGCTTTCAAACGTATTCGCAAAGGGGCTCGCAACGGTATGGCTGTAGTGCCTGTTGAGCGTGATGCTTGTGGCGGTTGCTTCAATAAGATTCCACCCCAAAAGCAATTGGACGTGAAATTGCACAAGAAGGTTATCGTCTGTGAATATTGCGGTCGTATCATGATCGATCCGGAGCTTTTTGAAAATGCAAAATAAATCTTAAAAACGTATTTTATGGATACTTTTCTCGAGAAAGTAAGAAATACTATTTTAAGGGAAAAGTTGATTGTTGATCATCATAGCAATATCATCATTGCCATCAGTGGAGGTGCAGATTCTGTAGCCCTGCTGATGGCTCTTCGATTGTTAGGGTACAATGTTATAGCAGCACATTGCAACTTCAACTTGCGGGGAGTAGAAAGTAAACGGGATGAAGATTTTGTAAGAGAGCTCTGCTCACGCGAAAATATTACATGCAGAGTAAAATCATTTGATACGTCAGAATACGCTGCAAATAAAAAAATATCCATAGAGATAGCTGCACGCGAACTACGCTATAGCTGGTTCAGGGCATTGAGAGAGGAGCTCAGGTGTGATTATATAGCGGTAGCTCATCATGCCGATGACAATGTGGAAACCCTATTGCTGAATCTCTCTTTTGGAACCGGGATAAGAGGGCTTAGTGGCATGCCTTATAAAAGAGATGATGGAATAATAAGGCCTTTATTAGATGTGTCCCGAGCTGAGATTATCACCTTCATTGAGAGCAATTTTTGGGAATACGTAAATGATAGTTCCAATGCAGAGAATGTATATCGACGCAATATTATTCGTAATCGTATCATTCCATTGTTAAACGAGCTCAATCCGTCTTTTCTAGCAGCCGGAGCGAAAACTATTCAAAACTTACGAGGAGCCGAGGCTTTTTTTGATGAAACCATTGCATCGTATCGCAATCAGGTATTTCAGGATAATATTATTAATGTAACTGATCTTTTGAGATCACCATCTCCTCAAACCTTATTATATGAATGCCTCAGAATATATGGGTTCAACCGCACCCAGGTATTCAATATTCTTGAAAGCATCAATAATAAATCCGGAGGCATATTTTTAGCTGATCCATACCGACTTTCATGCCACAGGGATCAACTTATTCTTTCATGCCAAAGTAGTGATAATAACGAAGAAATGTTTTTGGAAATAGAAGACATACTCAATACTCCATACTTTGAATCACTGCTTATTCCATGTGACCTTTCAGTATCACTGAGGACAGACAAAAATACGGCTCTCTTTGATTATGATGCTCTGCAAGGTAAACATTTGACTATCCGTACCCGGCGAGAAGCCGACAAAATAGCTCCCTTTGGCATCAGAGGCAATAAGAAGGTAAGTAAAGTATATAAAGACCTTCATATGAGTATTGATGAACGAAAGGTGCAACCTATCCTTTGTGTAGACAACGAACCGGTTTGGATCATAGGCATTATGGCAGGGCGCAATTACGGTATTACAGCATCGACCAAACGTATGCTAAAACTAACAGTTAAAGACACTTTCAAAAGTTATTGAGGATTAAATACCCGCTTTATAGCAATCCATTTGTTAAAAAGATAGTTTAAGCATGATCCAATTATAACTTTCGTTACAATAAATTTGAGGAATAGAAGTATTTGTTATATATTTGTTGCGTTGATGTGCTCAATAAATATATCAGCGGTGGTTTCCCGTATATGTGTAAGATATATAAATTATCTCCATTATATCATTCGGCACAATCTATTATTATAATAAAAACAAATTTCAATTTGAATTTAAATACACTATAAATGATTTTAATTCGTTTATGTGTTATAATGCTTTCTGTGACATCATTAGATTCCATATCTAATCCTTTTTCATACTATTTGTAAACTAAGACAATCATAATTATTTCATCATAAAATATGCAGAAATATAATATCTCAGAGCTTAATGATAAGACCGTAGATGAACTTAAAACATTAGCTTCGGAGCTGGGCGTAAAAGGAGTCAGCACCAAACAAGACCTTATTTATGCCATTTTGGACGAGCAAGCTGTTACAATGGCCGGTGCTCAAATGGAGAAGCAAAAGGAAAAGGACGAAAAACGGAGTGAAAGAAGAAAGCCGGGAAGACCTAAAAAAACCGCAGTAAAAAAGAACACTGCTAAGGAAGGCGAAAAAGAGAATACAGAGGTATCTCCAAAAGCACCTGAATCAAAACAACCGGAAGTAGCAACTCCAGCCAAAGAGACTAAGTCAAACGAGACTAGTGCTACTAAGAAGAAAGGTAGGCCTACAAAAGCTGACAATACAAATAGAAGTAAAGAAAAAGCTCCAGTAACAGCCGAGACCTCGAAAGAAGAACCCATCGCGGAAAAACAAAAAGAAACTATTCCGGAAGACTTATTTGCCGAAGTATCTGCCAAAGAAGAAAAAGAGGTTAAGTCTAAAGAAGTACAAAAGCCAGAGGCTCAACCTCTGAAAATGGTACAAAAGATCGAGGAAGTTACTCCGGAGTCCAATAATAAGCCGGCTGAACCCGCTACACAGACCCAGTCAGATAGTGATAAAGATGTTTCATCATCAGCATCTGCTGCATCCGGCGAACCTATGAGAATGGTGTTTAGACACAAAAACAGTAATTCCGTTTTAGATCAAGTACTACCTTTCTCTTCCACACCCAACCAACCAACCACACCAGCACCCGCCAAGAAAAGCCCTACCCCCAAACAGCAACAACCTGCAGTAAAAAACATCAAACCACAAACTGAAGTTGCTCCCGTGAAGCCTGTCTTAGAAACGACTTATGACTTCACCGGCATTCTTGAGTGTTCTGGTGTTTTAGAAATCATGCCTGACGGCTACGGTTTCCTTCGTTCATCAGATTACAATTATCTCTCATCACCTGACGATGTATACGTATCTCCACAACAGATCAAGCAACTTGGACTGAGAACTGGCGATGTGGTTGAAGGCACAATAAGACCTCCGAGAGAGGGAGAGAAATATTTTCCGTTTGTAGCACTAACCAGTGTCAACGGACGCTCTCAGGAAGAGATTAGAGATAGAATTCCTTTCGATCATCTCACACCTTTGTTTCCTGAAGAGAAATTCCGCTTGGAATCACCTAATGTTGCTTCCGTGCACGACAAGACAGCTGTGAGAATAGTAGATATGTTCTCTCCTATCGGGAAAGGACAAAGGGGGCTCATCGTAGCCCAACCGAAGACCGGTAAAACTATGCTCCTCAAAGATATTGCAAATGCCATTGCAGCCAATCACCCTGAAGTATATATGATAGTACTTCTGATTGATGAGCGCCCCGAAGAGGTAACGGATATGGCGAGAAGTGTAAATGCAGAGGTTATAGCATCCACTTTTGACGAACCGGCAGAGCGCCATGTAAAGATTGCAGATATTGTACTCAACAAAGCCAAGCGTATGGTTGAGTGTGGTCATGATGTAGTCATCCTGCTCGACTCTATCACACGTCTTGCCCGTGCTTACAATACAGTACAACCGGCCTCGGGCAAAGTCCTCTCGGGTGGTGTGGATGCCAACGCCCTCCAGAAACCTAAAAGATTTTTCGGAGCTGCGCGTAATATTGAAAACGGAGGCAGCCTTACCATTCTTGCCACGGCACTACAAGAGACAGGGTCCAAAATGGATGATGTGATCTTCGAAGAGTTCAAAGGCACAGGTAATATGGAACTACAACTTGATCGCCGTTTGGCAAACAAAAGAATCTATCCGGCTGTGGATATTGTATCCAGTAGCACTAGACGTGATGATCTTCTTTTGGATGATACTACGCTTAATAGGATGTGGATCTTGCGTAAATATCTCTCGGACATGAACCCTATTGAGGCTATGGAGCACGTAAGACAACATCTCGAGAATACCTCCACAAACATGGAATTTCTGGCATCAATGAATAGCTAAAAGCATTATTGGCAATTAACGCCACATGCTACGATCATCAAATGCGTTTTTTATTGAGTTGTATCTGTAAAAAACGCATTTTTTATTGCAATTTATTTATCAAACATTTGGGATGAGACAAAAAAAACTCTACCTTTGCGCCATGAATAAAGGATGGTCGGGTAGCTCAGCTGGATAGAGCAATAGCCTTCTAAGCTATCGGTCCTGGGTTCGAATCCCAGCCCGATCACTATCACTTCAAACAGAGTATCTCTTATAGATTCTCTGTTTATCTCTTTCGGGATGTAGCACAGTTGGTAGCGCGCCACGTTCGGGACGTGGAGGTCGGAAGTTCGAGTCTTCTCATCCCGACACATTATTGGCATAAGCACAATGTCTATAACTCCTACTCATCGTGATAAGAGCTAGGCAATCATCAGAATTATTAAATTAATCGACTATCCAACAGTTAGAAAACTGTTAGTTAGTCGATTATTTTTTGTACTGATAGCTGAAGGATTAAAACTCATTGTACAAACCTTAGAATGTAAGGAACTGATTAAAGACTCGATAATTCTGTTGATAGAGCAAATGATTCTTAATCATTGGGCATAAGTTCTGATCTGAATATGTCTACTAAAAAATATACTGCAATACATCAATTACACGCAGCTCCTTTCAGAAGACTTTAGACTCGCGGTCAAAGAAATAAGAAAATCTTTATTCTACTAACGTGAGTTCGGTCTAAGCGTGATGTACTAAGTGGGTTGATGGATTGTGTATGATTTCTAGGTTTAATTCCGGCTTTTTGGGTAGCAGATTGTAGGCAATTATGCCGGCAATCAAATTAATGGCGAAATTATTGACGCTTCTGTGTCGTGTATGCTCTATTTGACAAACGTTTTTGAGTAGGTCATTAACGGTTTCCACAAGTGCTCTTTTTCTGAGTAATATCCTATCATACAGGCTCATCAGAGTGTTTTTCATGTTTTTCTTTATCTTCGTAATCATGTGTATGTCGTCAATGAAGAGCTTATCGAAAAGACTTTGTGAGATGTATCCTCTGTCGCCAACAAGTTTGCCGAATAGTTTCTTCGTGAAGGTTCCGCCTTTAAGTGGAGCACGGTCATCCGTATTCCCCGGTGTGATTTGATATTGAATGATTTCACCCCGGTCGTTAATCACAATATGTAGTTTGAAACCATAGAACCATCCCATACTGCATTTGCCCTTTTGGGCCCATCCTTTCATGGTCTTATGCCCGTGTGCCCGCTTGATATGGCAGGTGCGTAAAGGTGTGGAATCAATGAATGAGATACCGGTGCATTCGCCCAGACAACACATATTGAGAAATGAAATTAGTTTGAATGCCACCTTGCTTTGTAATTCCACAAAACGATTGTAAGAGACCAACGAAGGAAAATCCGAATGACATTGTTGCGTAATATATTGAAGATAAAAGGACTTAAAATCGCGATACCTCGAATGATGGAAAAGAATCAGAATAGTCATGATTTCAGCATCGGACATCCTAAACTTGCGATTTCTTCGCTTTTTGTTTCCTTCGCAAAGGGTTCTTTGCTGAATCAAGGTATCGAAAAGTTTGGAAAAATCATCGGTAAGACAGAAAATTTCAACTATATTTGTTTTCATAAAGTGGTGTTTTGTTTGTTTATATCTTATTGATTGTCAACTACTAAGATACAAATAATTCACCACTTTTGCAATGAAACACATAAGAAATTACACTGATTTACAACACTTTGTAAACTCTATTATTCCTATTATCCCTTATATCGAACTCACGTTCTACTAGAGACTGTTGCAAAAGTCAACAGTCTTGTGGATTTTGGAGGCAAAGCCGACAAAAGACTCTTTGACCGGGCTGAGAGGGTAAAGTGCAAGGCGCTAAGAGTGAGTGCACAGGGAGTTTACTTCAGGTAAATGACCAAGCGCGAATCTCGCAAGCAACGAAGCAATTGGCCTGCTATGCAACGGTCTCTACTAATAAAACAGACTTCCGCTGAATATCATAGAAAGATTAGCAATTAGTTATCATACAGATATGTAAATAGAAAAAGGAGAAAATGTCTAATGAGACATATTCTCCTTTAAATTATATGGAAATAAAGATCAATCGTGTATTTCACCTTCTGTAAATAGGAACTTCTTGAGATGCTCGTCCCAACCTTCCATATTTCTGCGGAGCCACTCCAACGTCATACAAGCATGCTCCATCTCTTCTTCCATATTATGCTTGAGTATCTTTTTGAGAGAGCTGTCTTGCTCCACTTCTACTCTTTGATTGTACCAGTCTACAGCTTCGATCTCCTCTTTTAAGCTTGTCAAAGCTCTCAATCTGCTACGTCCTTTTTGACTAATCTCTTCCGCGGGCTCGTGATAATCATTCATATCTTTTACTGTTTAAATGAATATAATAGTGATAATTTATCAACACATGTCAAGAGATGAATGTTCAACCATCAAGAAACCCCTGATCAGAAAGTAAATCTAATACCGCCTTTGATCCCCAATTGAAGAGGATTTTCCGTACGTATGGTGCGAATAGGAGTATCATCTTTGAAATAATATGATGCCGTAGGTTGTATATAGATTCCCATATACCTGCTGAGACGATATTCTCCTCCCAATCCTACATGTAAAGATGGCTGGAAATTAGTGAGTTTGAATGTATCATCACCAAACTTAGCAGATACGCATTTCTCTATCATGATGCCACCTGTTACATCTGTACGGAAACGATGATTCTTATAAAAAGTCCAACTCACATTTACAGGCACACCGATATAATGCAGTGTTTGTTTCACATTGCTCGCTTTTTCACGTATCTTCACATCACTATTAAGAAGAGTGTAGATAATACCCGTTTCTATTCCTATATTCGCGCCCAATTCTTTTCTTACAGATATACCGACCTGTACGGGTAGCTTATGATCTATCCTTTCTATCTCCTCACTCTCATATGGAACTCTGGACAGGGAATAAGCTGATATAGCCGGCATCCTATCACTCATTACCTCTACAGCCGGCGGGTTTGATCTGGTGTATGCAAAATAGTCGTATGATGACCCTAACGAAATATTACCCGTAGAACCGGAACCGGCTGATGCTACAGCCAAAGAAACGTTCCATGCACCGGAAGCTGTTGTTTTCCCCATACTGCTATGCTCTGCCATTATAGGCTCTCGTGTCCGTTCCGGTTCAGGCCCCACATTTGTCTTCTTTTTCAAATGGGGCTCAGGCTCAGCACCTGATTTATCAAGACTATTGATGGTTGCATATTCTTTTGACGAAGCCATAGTATCATCGCCCATATCTTGCGGATGTAGGGTTTGAGAAAAAGCTTCCGATGACCTCTCCCTTGTTATTAAAAAACTATCCAGGTTGTTAGATACTCGAGTAGAAGCCTCGGAAGCTTTTGAATTTCCCATATTACTAGCTATAAGTTCAGCAGATGAGGGGGAAGGTATCGAAGGGAATGTGGTTTGAGGAGTTACATGAGGAAGTGTGCCTGACTCAGGAGATACAGGATTAGAAAGATCGGCTCTGTCAACCTGTGGCTCGTCTTTATGCCCACCCAAAGGCACAAAAAGGATGAGCAAAGCTACAGCTGCAGCCAATGGCACCGCAAAGAAGAATACCCTTCGGCTCATAGAGACATGCGGTGCAGTGCTTGCCTTTGCATCGAGATCCTTTCTGATAAGATCCCATCCATTCAAAGGAGGCTCAACCTCATAACCATCAAGTTTATCCTTGAGTGAGTTAATCCATTTATCTTCTTTCAAATCCATAGAATCCATTGTTATCTGTCATGTTCCTTCAACCAACCATTCACTTTCTTTGCCAATAAAGTCTTAGCTCTAAAATACTGTGAGGTCGATGTTTTTTCTTTAATTCCTAATAAGTCCGCTATTTCTTTGTGCGATTTTTCTTCAAAAACAAAGAGATTAAATACTGTTTTGTATCCCATAGGCAATTGATTGATAAGCTCAAGCAATACCTGCATCGGTATTTTCTCAATCTCGTCTTCATCCACATCCTCGTTCTCATCTTCTTCTTTGATTGTCTCGGGTGATATGATCAGATATTCTTTTTTCTTTCTGATATAGCTCAGCACCTCATTGACCATTACTTTCTCCAGCCATGCTCGTAATGAGCCCTCCCCTCGCCATGTAAACTTCACAATAGAGTTATAGATATGCAAGAACCCATCGTGCAGAAGATCCTCTGCCTCTTGGCGATCTCCCACATAGCGCATGCAAATCTTGAACAGCCTGCCGGCGTATGTGCAATACAACTGTTGCTGGGCAGCTCTATTACCAACTTTACATAAGTCCGTCAATTCTTCCTCTGTCATATTCACTCTAACAACCTGCAAGTAAAATGGAACTACACGGAAAATACTGCATACTCTTTACAAGCTTTTAATCTATATTTGTAAAAACAAGCAGTAAAAAACACAGGTCAACATTTATAACATAAAAGCAATCAAATTATTCTTTCGTAAAATTATAATTTTTATGCAAAGTAAAAGAATTACATGGAGTGCATCACACTTCTTGGAAATATTACTAATCATTTTCGGTGGTATAGCTTGGACTATCCTTATGCCATCATGCAATAAAGATGAACTTGCACTCATAGGATCCGGTGAAAACCATATATTCTCCGCCATATGCACCGCAGTAAAATCCGATCTGGGTCAAATCGAATTTGTCCAAAACAATAATAATGTATTCGTACCGCAAAACACAGAGTCCAACTTACTGAGATCAGTCAATAACCATCAAAGATATATTATTGAGTTTCGTCCCGTAAAAGAGTATGAGCGCCCCAAACGCGTCACGATAGAACTTCTCAACATCTACCCTATTACCACTAAAGATATTGATATCATCGATGAAGAAAATGCGGGTCGCTTCGGTGATGATCCTATTGCTCCGGCATCAAACTATGGTAATTATGCTCCCGTGTCCGCGTCTCATGATTTTATAGATATTAAGTTTGTCACAGCCAAAACAACCGAATCCCAACTCGTATCACTCTGCTACGATCCCAAGCTTGACAATGACAGCAACTACCTTACACTAGAGTTGAGATTCAAAGCGGACTATGGAAATATTAATGGTATAGACCCCCTCAACAATTTTATCATATCTTTCAAAACCGATAAGATCAAAGAAAAGCTAAATGGCAAAAAAGGCATTAGGCTCTATACACTCAAAAAACTTGACGACAAGCAAAAAAGCTATATCCATGTAAACTTTTAATGTCCCTATTTACAGGGAAATCACGACTTTTATTGATTTTTATTTCCTTATGCAAACGATTAACTTTATTTTTGGGAATAAATTTCACAAAACTCATTGATACTCATGCTCAGAAAAAGTCCATATATCCTCCTCTTACTTATAATAACAGTACCTTTTTTTGTGGGAAGTTGCACCAAAGACGATGTTAAGACGTCGGATTTGGACAAAGCCATCAAAGAGTGGGCTACAATACATGTCACAGCACCCGGGCAGATATACTTTACCTTGGACAACAACGCCAAGATAATGCCTAAGGACACCACATTTTTCAAAAACAGATATGCTTTTCAAAATGGACAGAAGTGCTTGTTGTACTTTGAGAATCTTGAGTCCAAGACTGATGGCTTCGATAAAGATATCAAAGTAGTGGGCTTAGAATTTCTCATCACCAAAGAAGCCACACTCTTCAACTCCAAACCGGATGAAAAAGAAAGAGAATACTATCTCGACATACACCGCAAACACATCAGAGACACCTTATACAATAAAATATTTATCAGCCTGGACAAGGACCTCAAGGATGACGAAAAACGTCGCAAAGCTGATAGTATATTTCAGAAGAAACTCGATAGTATTCTCCGCATCAAGGGTGACATGTTGCTGAAAGCGATGGTGGACAGTATCAATAAGCTACGCAATGACAGCCTGGGTTATGACCGCATTATGCTCCAAAAAGAGAATGCTATCAGCAAAAGCGGATCCTCATTCATCCTCAACTTCGACGTTCCTACACCCAACTCCACTCCGGTAGTCGCATTAGTATCCCTATGTTACATTGACAGTCTTAATACAGATCCCAATTATGCCTTATTAGAACTGAAATATAATTCGCACAGCAAGCTGGACTACTCCAATATCAAAATCAACAGAGGAAGACTATGCTTCAATACGGAGAGCATCGGCGAGAAGATCAAAGGAAAGAAAGGGATAAAGATCAGAGCTTTTAAAAATTTGGAAAATGACGACAAGCAGATATATGATGTAAAATAAAGAATTCACCATCCAAAATACGTGTGCATGCAAATTAGCAGGGCTGCATGATAAAATCAGTATAATATCGATTTTGTCATGCAGCCTTCATTTTTGAGAAAGTTCTGCGAATTATAATCAATATACATGCAGTAAAAACATAAACGTATCATTTTACCAATAAAACAGAATATAGTTTAAATTTTAAAACTCACGCAACTATGAAATCATTCAAAACAACTAAGTTATTGCTGTCACTCCTGGCATGTGTGATGGCTTGGGGACTGACTTCGTGTAACGAGGACTCACCTACGTATGAGCCAACCTATTATTCTACGACAACCTTAAAGCCCCAAGTCGACAATCCCGGTAAATTCTTCTTCCTCACCGACGCCGGGAAAAAACTACTTCCTGTCAACACTACTTTTCCCGGCATAGAAAATCCACAACAAAACAAGAGATATTACATAGCTCTCAAAAAACTGGATTCTACTGCCGTAGGCTATGATGCAGTAGTAAATATTGAAAGAGGCGTAGAAATTCCTATCAAAGATGTTGTACTATTCAAAGAAGGCATGGAAGATGAGTTGGGGAAAGACAAAGTGTATATACCCAACAATGAATTTTTAGGATATACCCCTCCTATGTGGGTTACTGACAACTACATCACCATTGCATATGCTTTGATAAGCTCAGGCGATCTCAAAAATCATATTGTGAACTTGGTATACGATAAGAAATACGACACCAATGAAGGTTACGTTACTCTGCGTATGACCCACAAAGCTCTCAGCACAAGCACGGCGGATATGAGAGGTCCATTCCTTACCAGTTTCAAGACCGACCCGATTAAAGAACTTCTCAAAGGCAAAAAAGGAATTAAGATCATGGCATGGCGCTCTCCTTCATCGTCAGAAATGACTACATTTACCATAGAGCTCAAGAATAACAACTAAGCTTAGTCAGAAGAGTATACCATTGTGATTAGTGCAAATAGTTTTGAGGGTGTATCTGGGTTTTACCCATCAGATACACCCTTCCTATTTTAAATTCAACTTAAACAATACGAGACCGTTGCATAGCAGGCAAATTGCTTCGTTGCTTGCGAGATTCGCGCTTGGTCATTTACCGGAAGTAAACTCCCTGTGCACTCACTCTTAGTGCCTTGCACTTTACCCTCTCTGCCCGGTCAAAGTGTCTTTTGTCGGCTTTGCCTCCAAAATCCATGAGACTGTTGACTTTTGCAACAGTCTCAATACAGTATCAAGAGCAAAAAAGTAGTAAAATTCATTTATGGTAAGCATGGTGCTAATGTCTTATTTACAAAATCCTTATAGCATACATTCATCTGAGTCCATTATAAAATGAGATAAAAACTCTCCAAAACCGCTTGCAGAATAAAGAATAATGCATATCTTTGCATCGCAATTAAGGAAAAAGCACAATTGCGGAAGTAGCTCAGTTGGTAGAGCATAACCTTGCCAAGGTTAGGGTCGCGGGTTCGAGTCCCGTCTTCCGCTCCACTATCACACCACATGATCCATATAGATCATGTGGTGTGTTTTTTTAATTCATCAATCTATCCTGTCAATAAATCATAAATCCATAGTATATGGAACCCAAATAAACCTCGACTATGAAAACTCCGGTTGATCTAAACATTCTTAAAAACCTACCATCATCTTCAATTATCGAGGCTAAAAACGCTACAAAAACTATCATTATGTCACATTTAAACACATGATAAGCTTTGGATATATTTTCGCAAGAAACCATAAAGAGCAGCTCTTGACAACAGGTTTTTCATGTTGTATATTTGTATGGAATGAAATCAGGAAAAGTTTATAAAGAGACTGTTGCAAAAGTCAACAGTCTCATGGATTTTGGAGGCAAAGCCGACAAAAGACACTTTGACCGGGCAGAGAAGGTAAAGTGCAAGGCGCTAAGAGTGAGTGCACAGGGAGTTTACTTCAGGTAAATGACCTAGCGCGAATCTCGCAAGCAACGAAGCAATTGGCCTGCTATGCAACGGTCTCATAAAACAAGTCTCAACAGCAAAACCATGGTTCGGGGTTATAACATATTAAAAATAAGATTACCGCTGCGAATTTACTCGTATATCCTTTGAGAAAAGGGAACTTGTATCCCTCCCCCTTATGAGGGTGATATATCTTTTGCTGACTCTTGCCTACAATCTCACCCCATCCCTACCTTATCATAGCCACATCAAAATATTCATCCGCCATTTGGGATAGGTTATTCTTATATGATAGGCCTGTCGACTTATCATACAAGGCCGACAGACTTATCATATAAGGATGAAAGACCGTTGTACAAAGACAGTAATCCTATTATGATAAAATCCGTATATATAAGTAAGAAAAGATGATATCATCCTGATTAAATAAGAAAATGACCTATAAGACTTCACATTGATCAATTATTCATTTTACAGAGTAATTGTGCTGCATTGATTTATTAAGCACCTTATTGCTGGCAATTTTTACACCTGAAAAATAAATTCTTATTTGAACTTTGTACAAATAAGGCGGGTGACATAACTAAAATACAATAAAAATCCAGAGGAAAAATGAGTTATAAAAATTATTTAGTTCACTCAGATAAAACATACTATGAAAAAACTCAGACTTTTCTGCAAAATGCTTTTTTTTGACAAAATGTCAAAAAAGACACATTATGGGTGGAAACCAGGCCCGCATAATGTGCAAAGACAATACTCACATACAAAAGTCCGACTTTATTCCTGAATAAAATACTTGTATATACAGTAATGCTAATCTTGCCCGATGAATACTAAAGGAGTCTGAACAATAATGGCACGCAGACAGGCATGAAACAACAAGAATTTTACATAAAAACCAATAATAATCCTTGGGTGATATTGGATTTTAGAAAAATGTTGTATATTTGCACTCGCAAGACAAAAGATGGCTCCTCAACAATAACCATCGGAAGTCTAAAAGAAAGTAGAGCCTGCAGACTCGAAGGATAAAGCGTTATCCGAGATCGGCTCACAATGATATTTAATCAGGCCCGAGTGGCGGAATTGGTAGACGCGCTCGTTTCAGGTGCGAGTGTTCAAAAGACGTGCAGGTTCGAGTCCTGTCTCGGGCACTGACCAATTATTATTGATTAAAAAGCTTTCTAAAACATAAATTTGCGCGGGTGGTGGAATTGGTAGACACGCTACTTTGAGGGGGTAGTGCCGGTTACGGCGTGTGAGTTCAAGTCTCATCTCGCGTACTTCAAAAAATGGGTCAACGTCCTTGCGGATATTGACCCATTTTTTAATATTGAAACGAATGTAAGAAAGTTCGGGATACTATCACTCTATTCATACATACATTAGCATCATACATCAATTTTCAAATATTACAGATTCAAAGATGATCTTATTCCCCAATGCCAAGATTAATCTGGGACTATATATTACGGGTAAGAGAGCCGATGGTTATCACTTGCTCGACACTGTTTTTTATCCCATACCCTTGAAAGATATCATAGAATTTAGAGCAAACAATGAGCTCTCAGATGATACTCTCACTGTAAACGGCAACGTGGATACCGGCAAGTGTGAAGATAACTTGGTGCTGAAAGCGGTGCGTAAAATGCGAGAAGCAACACAAGTGCCATATCTGGAGATACAGCTCACCAAAGCAATACCTTCGGGAGCCGGTATGGGAGGCGGGTCTGCAGATGCGTCCTTTATGCTCAAGGGCTTGAGAGATGCTTACGCTCCACAAATCGACAATGCACAACTCAAGGAGATAGCTCTTAGTCTCGGGGCTGACTGCCCTTTTTTCATCGACAATACTCCATCGGAAGCTCAAGGCATCGGTGAAATACTTCACCCAATGCCACATTTGAATCTCAAAGGTTATTACCTGATTATAGTGAAACCCGATCTGCACATCAGTACGGCAGAGGCCTTTCACGGACTGCCCTCTATTACTCCTCCCCTACACTCTGCAGCAGAAATAGCACGCCTACCAATCGCAGAATGGAAGGGAAGGATGAGTAATGTTTTTGAAGATAGTCTCTTTCCCCAATATCCTATCTTAGGCGAATTAAAAGACATGCTATACCGACATAGAGCTGTCTACGCTTCCATGACGGGATCAGGCTCAGCATTATATGCGCTGTGCACCGAGTCCCTTTTAGATAAGATCAGTGAGGTGAACAACTGTTTTGTATGGGAGAAACAGCTGTAAAAAAAAGACAGGATCTCAATAAATGGCTACCTACCACGAAGAAAGAAATGGATCTTCGGGGTTGGGAGCAAGCAGATGTGATCCTGTTCTCGGGCGATGCTTATGTGGACCACCCATCATTTGGGGCTGCCGTAATAGGGCGATACTTGGAGTCGATGGGACTCAAAGTGGCTCTGGTACCACAGCCCAACTGGCGTGATGATCTGCGTGACTTCAAGAAGCTGGGCAAGCCCAAACTCTTCTTCGGAGTTTCACCGGGATCCATGGACTCCATGGTCAACAAGTATACTGCTCGTAAGAGACTCAGAAAAGAAGATGCTTATACTCCAGACGGACGTAATGACTTACGCCCGGAATACCCCTCAATAGTCTATACGGAAAGTCTCAAAAAAATATATCCTGACGTACCTATCATTTTGGGAGGTATCGAAGGTAGCCTGAGGAGACTGGCGCACTATGATTACTGGCAAGACAAACTAAGACCCAGCATCCTGGTAGACAGTAAAGCTGATCTGCTCATGTACGGTATGGGCGAGCTTCCCTATGCCGAACTTATACCTCGCTTATTGGCAGGAGAGGATCTCCGAGACATCAAAGATCTCAAACAAACGGTTTACCTGGCAGATACCAAAGAATTCCAAACTGCTCCAGAAGATATCATCCTGTATCCCTACGAAGAATGCCTCAAAGACAAGAAGAAACATGCTGCCAACTTCAAGCATATAGAGCAACAAAGCAATATGTATGAGGCTAAAAGGATGATACAACGCACTGGGAGCAAGTATGTAGTAGTCAATGCTCCTTTCCCGCCTATGACCCAGCATGAGATAGATGCCAGCTTTGATCTACCCTACACACGCCTGCCACATCCGAGATATCAGGGCAAAAAGATTGCTGCCTATGAAATGATCAAACATTCGATCAATATTCACCGCGGTTGCTTCGGAGGATGTGCGTTCTGTACCATAAGCGCTCACCAGGGTAAGTTCATAGCCTCACGCTCGGAAAAATCGATTCTAAAGGAGGTGGAAGAAGTAACACGCATGGATGATTTCAAGGGTTATTTATCAGACGTGGGAGGCCCTTCGGCCAATATGTACTACATGAAGGGCAAAGATCAGAACTTGTGCAAGCTATGTAAAAGGCCTTCGTGTATACACCCCGCTGTTTGCAAAAATCTCAATGCCGACCATGGACCTCTTTTGGATCTGCTACACAAAATAGACGCTCACCCCAAAATAAAGAAAAGTTTTATAGGTAGTGGAGTGAGATATGATTTACTGCTCGAGCCATATCAAGACAAACAGATCAAGAAAAACGCGCTGATGTATGCGCGTGAGCTCATTACAAGTCATGTTTCGGGACGTCTCAAAGTTGCACCCGAACATACGGGCGACCATGTACTACAGTTTATGCGCAAGCCCACATTCAAACTCTTCTACGAATTCAAAAAACTATTCGATACGGTAAACAGGGAGGAAGGGCTGAAGCAACAGCTCATACCTTATTTTATCAGTAGTCACCCCGGCTGTACGGATGAGGATATGGCAGAGCTCGCTGTACTTACAAAAAAGCTGGGATTCCATCTGGAGCAGGTGCAGGACTTTACACCGACTCCCATGACATTGGCTACGGAGATCTATTACACAGGCTACCACCCGTATACACTGGAAAAGGTATACACTGCCATAACAGAGAAACAGAAAAGCGCCCAACAACAGTTTTTCTTCTGGTACAAAGCCGATCAGCGAGAAAAAATACGCAAAGAGCTTATACGCATGCGTCGCCCCGACCTAATGAAAGGACTTTTCAGCAAATAATCTTCGCGAAAGAGCTTTGATAGCCATTGGATATGCATTCCTTTGAGCTTCTCCTCTGAAAATTCAAGAAAAAACCATATCTTTGTGCCCATCAAAAAGATTGCCCTTGTAGTTCAACGGATAGAATAGAAGTTTCCTAAACTTTAGATTCGGGTTCGATTCCCGACGAGGGTACTAACATCGCTATAAATGTGACTATTGCAACAGCCGCGGATGATATAGCGGACAGTCATCGACAAGCAAAGAGGGTAATAAACAAATTACCCTCTTTTTCATTATAGGACATAATCCGTGTCATGCTATGAGACTGTTGCAAAAGTCAACAGTCTCGTGGATTTTGGAGGCAAAGCCGACAAAAGACACTTTGACCGGGCAGAGAAGGTAAAAGTGCAAGGCGCTAAGAGTGAGTGCACTGGGAGTTTACCTCAGGTAAATGACCAAGCGCGAATCTCGCAAGCAACGAAGCAATTTGCCTGCTATGCAACGGTCTCGCTATATCTACTTACAACGCTATAATTGTAGACAAAAAAATCCACTGCCATAATCGACAGTGGATTTTTACGGAATGGGAGTTCACACTACTCTCACAAAAAGGCTTATTTCTTCTTAGCCGGCAGTTCTTTGATAAGCTCGTCTATAGCTTTCTTGAGCTGAAGATCATCACCATTGATCAAAGATTCGGGGCTATTATACACTGTGACATCAGGTAGTATCTCTTGATTCTCTTTGGGCCTGCCCTGCATGTCTACCACAGTGACCTGAGGCACACCAAATACAAGTCTGGGATTGATCTGATTTTCCCACCACACGGCAGTCATGGTACCCGGTACGGGTGTTCCTACCAATTTTCCAATCTTGAGATACTGGTAGATGCTAGGGAATCCTGAGGCATCGGAGTAGTTACCTTCGCACATAAGCACGGCAGAGGGTTTGTTCCATTTGTTGAACGGGTCACTACCAATGTACTGGCCACGGGGCTTAAACTGCTCATATTCCTTCCCACTGAGTAGAGTGGCGAGGTCATCGTGCAACCAACCACCGCCATTGAAGCGGGTATCTACTACAACAGCTTCATAATTACGATATTTGCCCAAGAGGTTTTTATATACTTCACGGAAGCTACCACTATTCATACCACGTACATGTACATAAGCGATGCGCCCTCCGGAATACTTCTCTGCTATTTCTTCACGTTTTTTGACCCAACGTTTGTACTGCAGTTCTGACTCATAACCAGAGCTGATAGGTTTCACAATCTCTTCGAACCGTTTGTTTGTTGAGGGGTCGAAGGCGGTAAGAACTACCCTCTTACCGGCTTTACCGTCGAGCAGATTAGTATATGGCTTACCGGCTTTGATGGGTTCACCATCGATCATCTCAATGATAACTCCGGGTTTAAACTTCGATTTAGCATTGGAAAGAGGACTCCCCTTCATTATCTCAATGATCTTGAGCCCATCACGTGGGAAAGACTCATCAAAGAATGCACCTAACGAAGCTGTCTGGCGTGAAGCACGGCCTCCGAAATAACGAGCACCGGTATGAGAAGCATTGAGCTCGCCCAACATTTCGGAAAGCATCTCCGCAAAGTCATAATCATTGTTGATATAAGGAAGGAATTTGCTGTAATTATCCTTGTAATATGCCCAGTCTACACCGTGCAACTTGGGATCATAGAACTTGTCCTTTACTTGTTTCCATACGTGATTAAAGATATAGATCCTTTCCTGCTCCGGCTTGTAGGCAAACTGAGCTTCGAAGGAAATAGGCTTAACAGAAGGGCCTTCGATCTTCTGTAGTGTACCTTTGGAGAGTAAGAAGAGTGTCTTCACATCTTTGTCGGAAATGAGCTGACCTTGTCCTATATTGGGTAATATAACTTTGGTGCTATACTCCTTGAAGTCGGTCATCATCAAGTCATATGTATCTTCGTATTTGGCGATAAAATACATTTTTTCACCCTTGGGATCCAATACTGCATCGGACATACTGCCGGAATTACGTGTTAGACGCAAGATACGGTATTCCCTATTGTCCAAATCAAACTCCAGCGGCTCAGATTTCTTCACATCTGCCTTTGCATCTTTGGCTTTATCATCCTTCTTCTCTTTTGATTTTTTATCCTGTTTGGCTGATTTATCTTTAGACTTGTCTTTACCGTCGTCCGTTTTGTTGTCCTTTTCTACCTTATCCATCTCCTCTTTCAGAGCAAGGTCTTCTTTACTCATGACAAATTTGTCATAAGCCTCAGCATCAAGGAACATAATATAAATATCGCTTTCAGCGCCCCAACTACCATGACTACGATAACCTGCACGGTCAGAGTGCCAAATAATGGCCTTGCCACCCAATACCCACTTGGCAGAAGTATCGGTATAGCCACTTTGGGTGAGGTTGGTTATCTTTTTACTGCCGTCGGCTTTAACCAAAGCAATATCCTTATTATTCCACCCACCGATTCCAATATAATCGGTAACAATCCATTTACTATCGGGAGACCAAGCAAAGTCCTGATCACCATCCATGTAAGAGTAATTATATTTACCTTCCATCACGGTACGGCTCTGTTTACTTGCCAGATTATATACACGAATCTCGCTACGATCTTCAAGATAAGCGACTTCTTTACCGTCAGGCGAATAAATAGGTTGGAAAGAGGGTGACTTAGTATTGGTCAGCTGTGTCTCTTTCAAGTCACGGGCATAGCAAAATGACTTGTCTTCCTTACGGCTCAACTCTGTCTGATAAATATTCCATGTGCCACCACGCTCTGCTGAATAAACTAACCCTCTACCATCAGGTCTGAAATCTACATCGCGCTCCTGTTCGGCAGTGTTAGTGATACGTTTGGTTGTACCGTATTCTACAGAAGTGACATACACATCGCCCCGAGCCACAAAAGCAATTTCCTTGCCATTGGGCGATACAGCCATAGACTCTGCTCCTGATCTCAACGTCTGGTAGTCTACATCCTTTTGGTAGTTATCGGAGATAATGCTGATATTAAGCTTGCGGGGTGCGGCACCGGGAAGCATGGTGTATATCTCTCCATTGTAACTAAAACAAAGCGTATTATTATTGTCAGCAGAAAGATATCTTACGGGATTTTTACTGAAATTGGTAAGTTGCTTTGGTGTTCCTCCCTGAATATTATTGCTATATACATTGAAGGTACCATCCTGTTCGGATAGGTAATAATAAGTCTTGCCGTCTTTTGCCCATACAGCATTCCTGTCTTCACCCTTGAAGGATGTAAGTTTGGTATGTTTATTTCTATCGAGCATCCATACGTCTCTGGCAATAGATGAAACTTGATGCTTACGCCAAGGATCCTCATAGCCTTTCTTATCGGTATAAAGAATCTTATCGCCATGGAGCGACATGTTCTCCATCAGAAACGAAGAGAATAGAGCGGGACGCGAACCATCGATCTTCACTTGGTATATCTGAGAAAACGTCCCCGGAAACTGTGAGAACTTGACATCAGGGAGAATATTTGCCTGAATAAGCAATACGGAATCAGACTTAAATACTTCGGGGATCTCGTTGGCTGAATTGAAAGTAATGCGCCGTGCAGCCCCCCCTTCACGACTTACAATATACACATCGAATCCTCCCTCACGATCACTGGCAAAAGCAATCTGCTTGCCAGAAGGAGACCACACGGGTTTGGTATCATATGCTTCTTGACTGGTAATTTGATTGGCTCTACCTCCTTGGGATGATACGGTATATATATCACCCTTGTAGGTAAAAGCAACTTCTTTGCCATCCGGAGAGATGGCTGCATTACGAAGCCATAGTGGATTACTCTGCGCATGAGCAGCAAAGCAAGCACTTACTCCGAAAAGCAAAAGAGAAATAAAAGCTTTCTTCATGTTTGATCTATTAAAGAGGTTATGTTAGGAAATTGTTTCAAAAATAATGTTTATTTCTCTGGTTATAAAACTCATGCCATCATTAATTGTAATTACACAATATCAAAAGCACCTACTATGATGCTTACTCCTCGATCCAGCACCATTAAATCACATAAAAATATCGGCGATATCATTATTTAGAATTACCTTTGAAAGCTAATAGCAACCTAAAGATATGACAGTTATAGAAGACAAGAGCAACCTATTCAAAGTAAGCGCCCGCCTGGGTTTGGTGCTGGGACTTTATTTTATACTCAAATACCTATGCATGCTCAATTTTTTCAGAGCACCTGAGTTATTAAGCCTGATATACATTTTCCTCACACTCATGGTACCGGTAATCGTGTATGTCCTTATCAAAAGATACAGAGACTCACGTCCTGCTGACCAGCCATTCGGGGTGATGCACGGTTGGCAATTCGGAGTGATGCTCTACGCCTTTGCGTCCATATTAGTAGCATTGCCTCACTATGTTTTCTACGAGTATGTGCTTCCTGCGCATATAGATCAAATCGAGATGATGGCAGAGCAATTGCTACAGAAACCTGGTATGGAAGAGATATTTAACCAAGCATTCAAAGGGCTTACTCTCACTGAGCTCATAGAAAAATCAATGTCTGTGCCTGCTGTAACCAGAGTGTTCAATGATATTTCCGACAATTTATTTTGGGGTATCATCATCAGTATTCCCATTGCATTCATGCTACGCAAGAAAGATACGAGGAAGCAAGAGACTAATATTTAATGATTACCCATGAGCATCAGTATCATACAAAAAAAGAACCGATTATGATAGATATTTCCATAGTTGTACCGTTGTATAATGAGGCTGATTCATTGCCCGAGTTGGAAGCATGGATCGAAAAAGTAATGAACGAACACGGTTTTAGCTACGAAGTTATTTTTGTAGATGATGGCAGCAAGGATAATTCATGGGAAGTGATTGAGTCTTTGAGCAAAAAGAACCCTTGCGTAAAAGCCTTGAAGTTCCGAAGAAACTATGGCAAATCGCCGGGTTTACATTGCGGATTTGATAAAGCTCAGGGTGAAGTGGTAATTACCATGGATGCTGACCTACAAGACAGCCCTGAAGAGATACCGGAATTGTACCGCATGATCAAGGAAGAGGGCTATGACCTTGTAAGCGGATGGAAAAAGAAACGCTATGACCCGATATTGAGTAAAAACCTGCCATCCAAGCTTTTTAATGCTACGGCACGCAAACTGTCAGGTATACATAATCTCCACGATTTTAATTGCGGGCTCAAAGCTTACCGTAATAAGGTAGTCAAAAGCATTGAGGTGTATAATGACATGCACCGTTACATCCCGTATTTGGCAAAAAACGCGGGATTCTCAAAGATAGGAGAAAAGGTGGTGCAACATCAAGCACGCAAATACGGCTCTTCAAAATTCGGGATAAGCCGATTCTTCAACGGTTACCTTGACCTGATGACCCTATGGTTTACCTCCAAATTCGGTCGTAAACCCATGCATTTTTTCGGTTTGGGTGGCACTATTATGTTTTTCATTGGTTTTATAGCCCTTGCCGTGATTCTATTCAATAAACTCATAGCCCTGCAAGAGCACACACCTGCTCCTCTTGTAACCGACAGACCATACTTTTACATAGCCCTCACGGCAATGATTCTGGGCACTCAACTTTTCATAACAGGATTTCTTGCCGAACTTATAAGTCGCCAAGCTACAGACAGGAATCAATATATTATAGAAAAAGAGTTATGAATTTATACCAAGAAATACTGCTCAGACGAAGATCTATCAGAGCTTTTACAGACAAGAAGATAGGTGATGAGATAGTAACATCACTACTCGAAGCGGGGCAATGTGCCCCATCGGCATGCAACAAACAGCCATGGAGATTTCTCGTTGTACAAAAGCCCAAAGGCAGAGCGCTCATTCAACAATGCTATGACAAAGAATGGTTTACTACAGCGCAACTCTACATCATTGTCATAGGAGACCATGAAGAGGCATGGTCACGTCCTTCCGGCGACTCTGTCGATATAGACACCAGCATCGCTACCACTCAGATGATGTTGCAAGCTCATGACCTGGGTTTGGCTTCTACGTGGGTATGTGCTTTCGATCAAGACCTGTGCAAAAGACTTTTTCATATCCCCGAGCATCAGGAACCCATATCCATACTTGCCGTAGGATTCCCTGATCCTGACTACACATCCAAAGCCGCATATAAAAGAAAGCCTCTTTCCGATATCGTAATTTATGAGAACTATGAAGAATAAACATCTTCACGCCGTCCTTATGCTTATTGCAGGGACATTGATTTCGCTATGCATAGCCGGTTGCGCACATTCTATAGGAGAAAGTAAAAAGTATCAGTTTGATGAAGGTGAGATATTCCACACCTATTATCATATAAAATATCGTAGCGAAACAAACTATCACAACAATCTAAAGAACGTATTCAAAGAGTTCAATCACTCACTCAATCCATTTGACAGCACAAGTATCGTCACGGCTATAAATCGAAATAAATCGATGTATACAGATTACATGTTTCGCACTGTTTATAATAGAGCTATCAACATATCTGAAGCTACACAGGGTACTTATGATGTTACCTGCTCCCCTATTATCAACTTATGGGGTTTTGGATTTGACAAAGCCTCTACCCCCACGGACAAAGCCATAGATAGCCTCAAGGTCTTCGTGGGATACAAAAAAACGCATCTCAGCGGCGACTGCTTTGTCAAAGAAGACAGTCGTATATTGCTCGACTTCTCTTCCATATCCAAAGGCTATTGCACTGACCTATTAGGCCATATGCTCAAGTCCAAAGGAATCAATGATTACATGGTAGAGCTGGGAGGTGAGATTGTATTTGAAGGAGTCAACCCAGATGGCAAACCTTGGCATATAGGCATCAACAAACCTATCGAAGACTCTACGGGCATGGTACAAGACCTGCAACTCATTGTACAGCTCAAAGGCAAAGGCGGATTAGCCACGTCAGGCAATTACCGTAACTTTCATATCATAGATGGCAAAAAAGTAGGGCATACTATAGACCCTCTGGCAGGCAGACCTATACAAACGGATATTCTTAGCGCCACGGTGATTGCAGAGGACTGCATGACAGCTGATGGACTCGCTACAGCCTTTATGGCAGCAGGATCTCAGAGAGTCAAGTCTATAGCATCGCAATTCAATAATATAGAGTATTTACTCATTATAAGTGGAGACAAAGGGGGGTATACTACTGTGATGAGTGATGGTTTTAAGAAGCTAATAGTTGAAAATTAAATTAAAAGCTATTATATTTGCACAAAAAATAAAATTATGTGCAAAGTGGCATAGGGAATAAATGCGCATAATTTGATATTAATATCAAATCATGATTGAAAAAAATTTTATATCACTCATTGAAGAGAGTATCCAACAACACTGGACGTCTTATGCTCTGACAAATTACACAGAAGGCAATTCATATACATTTGGTGATGTAGCGAAAGAAATAGCCCGCAGACATGAGATCTATGCACACGCAGGAGTACAACCAGGTGACAAGATTGCTCTTATGGGTAAAGACACTGCAGAATGGTGCATAGGCTTCCTGTCCATTGTTACGTACGGAGCTATTATCGTGCCCATACTTCAGGATTTCCCGGTCAATGACGCAGAAAGCATTATCACCCATTCGGAAGCAAAGATACTCATGGTATCAACGAATATCTGGGCTCAGATGAAAAGTGAAAATATGCCGGGGGTTACAGCCTCTATAGATATCCAGACAGGACAGACTTTGATGGACAAAACTCCGAATCAGAAACTGTCATTGGCAATATCGGAAAAAGATAAATTCTTTGCAGAGAAATATCCCAATGGGTTGAACCCCGCTGACATTAACTATCATAAAACGCCCAATAGCGAGATTGTCCTCATCAATTATACATCAGGAACCACGGGTTTCAGCAAGGGAGTAATGATAACAGGGAACAACCTTGCGGGCAATGTCACATTCGCTGTAAGCAAAAAGATCCTTCTCGAAGGAGATCCTATCATTTGCTTCTTGCCTCTTGCACACATGTACAGTTGTGCATTCAACTTCCTTCTTCCTATAGCTGCCGGAGCTCACATCTATCTTTTGGGCAAGATACCTGCTCCACACGTCCTCACTACAGCTTTCAAGAAAGTAAAACCAAAGCTTATCATCAGCGTGCCTTTGGTCATGGAAAAGATTTATCAAAAATCAATACTGCCCAAGATACAAGACAGTAAGGTCAAATTGCTACTCCAACTACCATTCTTCTCTTCCATTATAAGGAAGAAAATCAGAAAAGAACTGATGAAAGGTTTAGGGGGCGAATTCAGACAAATGATCATAGGAGGCGCACCTCTAAGCAAAGAAGTGGGTGAATTCCTTTATGACATCAATTTCCCATTTACCGTAGGCTATGGAATGACAGAGTGTGCACCTCTGATCACCTATTCATATTGGGAAGAGTGGAAGCTGGGATCATGCGGCAAAGCCCTCCCCGGCATCATGGAGGTAAGGATCAACTATGAAGAGAATACCACCAGCATGAAAGACGTGGGTGAAATACAAGTAAGAGGAGAAAATGTCTGCTTGGGTTACTTCAAGAATCCGGAACAAACAGCCAACCTGTTTACAGACGACGGCTGGATGAAAACAGGTGATTTGGGATATGTGGATGCTCAGGGCTACCTCTTTATCAAAGGGCGCTCCAAAACAATGCTCCTTGGAGCCAATGGGCAGAATATATATCCGGAAGAGATAGAATCTAAAATCAACAACAACGCTTTTATCTTAGAAAATGTAGTGGTCTCGCGCAATGGTAAACTCACAGCGATCATTGTACCTGATCAGAAAGCCATCATGGAAGCAGGACTCACGATGGAGCAAGCATGGGATGAGATAGAGCGTTTTAGAGCACATTTGAATGAGCAGCTGGGGTCATACGAGAAGATTATACGCTTCGAAAGACGTGATGTTGAGTTCGAAAAAACGCCCAAACAAAGCATAAAAAGATTTCTCTATAATTGACCGATTACGTCCTTAAAGCAGGCTATTAAAGCAAAGTACTGGACAAGATTGGCTTAAAAAAAGCGAGTTAAGAAAAAAAATTATGATTATTGTGATATAATATTCAAAAAACATTTATCTTTGCAACGCTATAAAAGAGAATTCTATCACTAAACTTATTTAAAAAAAATGAAGAAATTCGTTGCTCTTGCTGCTGTATTAGTAGCTGCTACTTTCGTTTCTTGTAACAACAAGAACCAATCTGAGCAAACTGCAGACTCAGTTGACACAACTACAGTTGTTGTTGAAACTCCTTCTAGTGAAGCAGTAGAAGCTGCTGCTGATACTTTGGCTAACAAAGCTGATGCAGCATCAGATTCAATCGCAAAAGCTGCAGAAGAAGTAAAAGACGCTGTTAAGAAGTAATTTTACTTTTACCAACCGGTAATTAATTTTACCCGGACCGTACAGTATAAAGCCCTCGTCTTTAAGAGATGAGGGCTTTTTATTTTGACAGACATATAAGAGTGCGCAATAAGCTATTTCTTTTTCTGCTTTGTCCAATAGGATACTTTTCAGAAGTCTAAAGATTGGTAAAATGAGACACTGTTGCAAAAGTCAACAGCCTCATGGATTTTGGAGGCAAAGCCGACAAAAGACACTTTGACCGGGCAGAGAAGGTAAAGTGCAAGGCGCTAAGAATGAGTGCACAGGGAGTTCACTTCAGGTAAATGACCAAGCGCGAATCTCGCAAGCAACGAAGCAATTGGCCTGCTATGCAACGGTCTCAAAATCTACAAAGCAAGCCATCAATACAAGATCACTTTCTTTCCCTTTGAGCCACGATGGGAGTATCTACTACAGTTTTTTGATAAGCTTACTCTCCCAAGCGATTTATAGTTACAACAAGGAAAGGCTACTTACATTTTGTCAGCTTAAATGGGCTGTATGCGCGCATGATGATTTTCCGAATTTAACCACCACTACAAACAAACTGTAAGCACTTGACAAAGGCTTATCAAAGTATTATCTTTGTATCAGATGCTCTTTACACCCCATATACTGTCTCAATCTATACCTCCTGAAATGAACTGCACTCTAACGAATATATTATTATCTGTACCCCCGGTAGATACGACTCCTTTTTGCTTTAAAATGCCTACTTTTCGCATACATTTGAGTCTCAAATACCCCTACTCTATCAACCTCACAGCTCCCTCATTTCTGAGATGAAAAACAAACTATCGCATCAAGCCAATCATCCCATCACACACGGTCGACTGACCTATCGTATTAAGCCAATCATGCTATCATACACGGTCGACTGACCTATCGTATTAAGCCAATCATGCTATCATACACGGTCGACTGACCTATCGTATCAAGCCAATCATCCTATCATACACGGTCGACTGACCTATCATATCAAGTCAAGCATCCTATCGTACACGGTCGACTGACCTATCGTATCAAGTCAAGCATCCTATCGTACACGGTCAACTGACTTATCGTATCAGAATTTACTTCATAAAAACAGTATCAGTAGGGGCAATCATCGAGTATAGAAAGTACAACATACCAGGCTAATATATTTCAATTATTCATGATCATATCACGAATGAGAGATTTGATTTAATAAGCCCCCAAATACAACGTCAAAAACTCTATGGGTTCAACTATTTTACCTCATTTACGAGCAAATTACCCCAATGTCTTAACTAAAATACAGCCAATCGGATGGAAATACTGTACTTACCGAAGATGTTTAGTTTATTAGGGACTAAGTACCTAACACCCATCCGGCGGCGATGATATAGAAAGCTCAAATTTGACAAAATGTCAAAAAAGCCTTATATACCTAAAAAGAAACTGTTGCAAAAGTCAACAGTCTTGTGGATTTTGGAGGCAAAGCCGACAAAAGACACTTTGACCGGGCAGAGAGGGTAAAGTGCAAGGCGCTAAGAGTGAGTGCACAGGGAGTTTACTTCAGGTAAATGACCAAGCGCGAATCTCGCAAGCAACGAAGCAATTGGCCTGCTATACAACGGTCTCAAAAAAATATAAGACGTAACGAAAGCTATGAGTATCCAACTCTTTTAGATTTCAAAAACTGTCTTAGCGAATAAGATCCCATAGGGATAAACATACAAAGAAGCCCCCGACAGGTAATTACTGCCGAGGGCTTATAAATGGTGTTAGTATGGATTACTTATTGATACCCACTCTATTGAGAATGAAAGCATATTCAAAAGCTATATCCTTGATACTATCATAACGCCCTGTAGCACCACCATGACCCGAATCCATATTCATATGTAACAATAAGATATTGTTATCGGTCTTCATTGTGCGCAATTTAGCCACGTATTTAGTAGGCTCGTGGAATAACACTTGAGAGTCATTGAGCCCCCCTGTCACTAACATGTTAGGATAGTTTTGCTTCTTGATGTTATCATAAGGAGAGTAAGAGTACATATAATTGAAGTATTCCTCTTCATTAGGATTTCCCCACTCCTCATATTCACCTGTAGTGAGGGGTAGCGTATCATCAAGCATAGTATTGATCACATCTACAAAAGGAACCTGAGCAACTATAGTTTGATAGAGGTCAGGACGCATGTTTGCTATAGCACCCATAAGCAAACCACCGGCACTTCCTCCCATAGCAGCCAATTTGGGGGCTGAGGTATATTTATCGGCAATCAGCTTCTCACTACAAGCTATAAAGTCATTGAAGGTATTCATTTTATGAAGCAATTTACCATCTTCATACCACTGTTCACCCATATCACTACCACCTCGGATCTGAGCTATAGCGTATACAAAGCCCCTATCTACAAGGCTGAATATGGAAAGATTGAAGTCTGCATCAGATGTACTACCATAACTTCCGTATGAATATATAAGAGCGGGATTGGAACCATCCTTCTTGAGGCTTTTCTTATACAAAACAGCCATGGGTACTGACACACCATCCTTTGCTTTGGCCCATACTCGCTCTACAACGTAGTCATCAGGATTGAATCCAGAAGAAACTTCTTGTTGCTTGAGCTTCTCCGTTTTAGCTGTAGCCATGTCATATTCATACAAAGTTACAGGCCTGTTGAGCGAGGAGTAAGAATAGCGTATTTTGGTAGCATCGTACTCAGGATTGCCCCCCACTGATACACTGTAAACGGGTTCGGGGAACTCGATCATATTGATGTCT